>DATEMP010000001.1:0-3887 GCA_035275545.1 Candidatus Eiseniibacteriota bacterium
GCCTTCTTGCGGGCGGGAGCCCGGCGGCGTGCGCGCGATCGCTTCTGACCTGCCATCTCGTCCTCCTCGGGGTCCCGATACGGCGGCCGCGCGCGGGAGTGGCTGACTCACCCAGAATGCGCCACCGCGCGCGGCCGTGCAAGACCGGCGCGCTGCGACCCGGTGCGCGCTTGAACTCGCCCGGCGTGCCCCTCTATCCTGCGCCGATCCCATGCCTGCGGACACGGCGTTCCGGCGCCGTCGGACCCCGCGGGCTCCCGAACCCACTCCGGAATCGAGGACGCCGACCGTTGGCCACGACCGAACACGACGAGCTCAAGTCCTGGGTGGACGCGGCGACGGCGCTCTGCCAGCCGGATCAGGTGGTGTGGTGCGACGGCTCGGACCAGGAATACCAGACGATGCTGCGCCGCATGGTGCACGCCGGAACCGCGATCTGGCTGGACGGCGCGCTGCGCCCCAACAGCATCGCGGTGCGCTCGGATCCCGCGGACGTGGCGCGCGTCGAGGAGTTCACGTTCATCTGCTCCCAGCGCCGCGAGGACGCCGGCCCCACGAACAACTGGCGCGATCCGGCCGAGATGAAGGCCTCGCTCGCCAAGCTGTTCGCGGGGTCGATGAAGGGTCGCACGATGTTCGTGATCCCCTACAGCATGGGCCCGGTGGGCTCGCCGATCGCCAAGATCGGCGTCGAGATCAGCGACTCGCCCTACGTGGTCGCCAACATGCACCTCATGGCGCGCGTGGGTGATCGGGTGCTCCAGGCGCTGGGACCGAAGGGCGAGTTCGTGCGCGGGCTGCACTCGGTGGGGGCGCCGCTGACCGCGAACGGCGCCGACTCCCCGTGGCCGTGCAACGCGCAGACCAAGTACATCTGCCACTTCCCCGAGTCCCGCGAGATCATGTCGTACGGGTCCGGCTACGGCGGCAACGCGCTGCTCGGCAAGAAATGCCACGCGCTGCGCATCGCCTCGGTCCAGGCGCACGACGAGGGGTGGCTCGCCGAGCACATGCTGATCCTCGGCCTCACCAACCCCGAGGGCCGCAAGATCTACATCGCCGCGGCGTTCCCCTCCGCGTGCGGCAAGACCAACCTGGCGATGATGAACCCGACGCTGCCGGGCTGGAAGGTCGAGACGGTGGGTGACGACATCGCGTGGATGAAGTTCGGAAGCGACGGGCGGCTCCACGCGATCAACCCCGAGGCCGGATTCTTCGGCGTCGCGCCGGGCACCAGCATGAAGAGCAACCCGAACGCGCTGCGCACCGCGGGCTCGAACGCGATCTTCACCAACTGCGCGGTGACGCCCGAGGGCGACGTGTGGTGGGAGGAGATGAGCGACGCGCCGCCCGCCGAGCTCACCGACTGGCTCCGGCGTCCGTGGACGCCGGCGTCCGCACGCAAGGCGGCGCACCCCAACGCGCGCTTCACCGTCCCGGCCCGCCAGTGCCCGGTGATCTCGCCCGACTGGGAGAACCCGGCCGGCGTGCCGATCTCCGCGATCCTGTTCGGCGGCCGGCGCGCGGGGGTGGTGCCGCTCGTGAACGAGGCGCTCTCGTGGCAGCACGGCACTTTCCTCGGGTCGATCATGAGCAGCGAGACCACCGCGGCCGCCACCGGAGCGGTGGGAGCGCTGCGCCACGATCCGTTCGCGATGCTGCCGTTCTGCGGCTACCACATGGGCGACTACTTCGCGCACTGGCTGAAGATCGGCGCCCAGGCCGACGCCGCGGCGCTGCCGCGCATCTACTACGTGAACTGGTTCCGCAAGGGCGGGGACGGAAAGTTCCTGTGGCCCGGCTACGGCGAGAACAGCCGGGTGCTCAAGTGGATCTTCGAGCGGGTCACCGGGACCGGCCAGGCGGTCGACACGCCGATCGGCCGCCTGCCCGCGCCTGGCGCGCTGGACCTCACCGGCCTGCGCGGCGTCGACCAGGGCATCGCCGAGCTGCTCAAGGTCGACGTCGAGGGCTGGACCGCCGAGCTGCCGGCCTATCGCCGTCATTACGAGCAGTTCGGAGCGCATCTCCCGCAGGGCCTGAGCGACGAGCTCGCCGCCCTCGAGAAGCGCCTCCAGGCCGCGGCGGTCGCGAACACGGCGTAGTCCGGAGGTCGGCGGGAACCGACGCCGGGTGCACCGCATCGAAGGCCTATGGCATCCCCGTCGCCCATCGCGCAGCTCCCGATCGCCGCCGACCTGACGGCGCGGATCGGCCATACCCCGCTGATCGCCATCGAGGATCTGGACGGCGTTCCCGACACGGTCACCGTGCTGGGCAAGGCGGAGTGGCTCAATCCCGGCGGCTCGGTCAAGGACCGGGCGGCCTGGGCGATCGTGCAGGCCGCGGAGGCAGCGGGCGCGCTCGCGGGCGGCCGCCGGCTGCTCGACGCCACCTCGGGGAACACCGGGATCGCGTACGCCTGGATCGGCGCCGCGCGCGGCATCCCGGTCACGCTGTGCGTGCCCGCCAACGCCAACGCGGAGCGCCAGCGCCTGATCGCCGCCCTGGGCGCCGAGCTGGTGCTCACCGACGCGATGGACGGCACCGACGGCGCGATCCGCGAGGCCCGGCGCCTGGCCGCCGCGCACCCGGAGCGCTACTTCCACGCCGACCAGTACGCGAACCCCGCGAACTGGCGCGCCCACTACGCAACCACCGCCGAGGAGATCTGGGCGGAGACCGAGGGGCGGATCACGCACCTGGTCGCCGGCATCGGCACCTCGGGCACGCTGGTGGGCACCTCGCGGCGCCTGCGCGAGCGCGAGCCCTCGATCGAGACCATCGCCGTGCAGCCCGATTCGCCCTTCCACGCGCTCGAGGGGCTGAAGCACCTGCCGAGCGCGATCGTGCCGCCGATCTACGATCCCTCCGCGCACCAGCGGGTCCTCGAGGTGGCGAGCGACGAGGCGATCGCGATGGTCAAGCGGCAGGCGCGGCGCGGGCTCCTGCTGGGATGGTCTGCGGGCGCGGCGCTGGTGGCGGCGGAGCGCGCGGCGCGCACGCTCGCCGGCGGGGTGATGGTGGTCATCCTCCCGGACGGCGCGGAGCGCTACCTGAGCGAGCCGCTCTGGACGGAGGACGCGTGAGCCTGGTGCTGCGCGCGGCGCACGTCGCCGAGATGGAGTCGGAGCTCGCCGCGGCCTATCCCGAGGAGGGCTGCGGCGTGCTGCTGGGCCGCGACGAGGGACGCCGGCGCGTGGTCGAGCGGGTGGCGGCGATCGAGAACCGGCGCGAGGACTCGCGCGGCAACCGGTACCTGATCACCCCCGAGCAGCTGCTCCAGGTCGAGCGCGAGGCGCGCGACGCGGGACACGACGTGGTGGGCTTCTATCATTCGCATCCCGACCATCCCGCACTGCCTTCGGCCTTCGACCTCGAGCACGCCTGGCCTTACTATTCCTACCTGATCGTATCGGTCGAGCAGGGGCGGGTCGTGGATGCGCGCTCCTGGCGCCTGACCGCCGACCGGACACGATTCGAACCCGAGCCGCTCGAGCGCGAGGACGCGCGGTCGACGGCATGACAGAGGACCTCATGCGGAAGACCCGCAAGTGACCACTCGCAAATGACCACTCGCAAATGACCACTCGCATTCACATTCCGACCCCGCTCCGGCCCTACGTGGACCGCCAGGCGGTGGTCGAGGTCGAAGGCGGCACGGTGGGGGAGGCGCTCGCGGCGCTGGTCGCCCGCCACCAGGAGCTCGCGCGCCACCTCTACGACGAGCAGGGCCGCCTGCGCCGCTTCGTGAACGTCTACCGCAACGACGAGGACGTGCGTCACCTGCAGCGCGAGGAGACGCCGCTCGGCGACGACGACACGCTCTCGATCGTGCCCAGCATCGCGGGCGGGAGCGATCCCGGCTCCGACGCGCCTCCGCGCCG
>DATEMP010000002.1:0-18311 GCA_035275545.1 Candidatus Eiseniibacteriota bacterium
CCCGGGATCCGACATGTTGCGATGGGGGCAGGGAATCGAGACCCCGGCCGCGTCACGCGAGGCCTATCCGTCGCGCCGTTCGTTCTTCCGCGAGCCTCAGACCGGCTACGAGCCCCCGCGTCGCCCGCGCGCCGAGAGCGCGCTCCACGTGACCCTGGCGGCGGTGGTGGTGGTGGGTCTCCTGGTCACCGTGCTCCTCGTGATGCGCGGGTGGGAGAAGGCGCCGCCCACGAGCGGGGCGCCGGCCCCGGTCGCCGTGTCGCCGCCGGAGGGCACCAAGCTCCCCGCCACCAACGCCGTGGGAGGCGACGCCACGAATCCCGCGCGGTCGGGAGCGGCGCCCTCGCGCGCGTCCAATCCGTCGCCGGCACGCCCCGCCACTGCTCCGACGGCAGTGGCACAGCCGGTGGCGGTCGCCCCGCCGCCGGTCGCGCCAGCCGCCGCCGATTCCGCCGTAGAGCCCGGGCGCGCGGCGTTCGCTCTCGAGGTCGCCTCGTTCATCGACGCGGAGCGCGCCACGGCGGAAGCCGATCGGATCGCGGGTCTCACGGGCCAGGCGTGCCGGGTGGTGAACGATCCGGAGGCCGACAGCTACGCCGTCGTGCTGGGTGCGTTCGGGTCACGGCGCGCGGCCGTGCGGGCCGCCGATGCCCTGCTGGAGCGTGACCTGGTCCGTCAGGCGCGTGTGGTGGCGGTCGCCCCCGAGCCCGCCACGCCCTGAGCACCACCGGGCGTTCCGTCCGGCAAGAGCCCAAAACGAAAAGAGCCCCGCAGGGGATGCGGGGCTCTCTTTTTTGTGTGGCGTAGGGCCCTTGCGGGCCCTACGCCTGCTGCCGGGGAGGTGCAGGGGCCGCACCTGTCATCCGCCCTTCGGCAGCCACCATTTCGCTACAGCCCCGTGGCCAGGGCCTTCGCTGATATTTCCCAGACACGGCTCCGACGAGGGGGCGATGAGGTCAGAGCAGGATGCGTTCTACTTCGCTGGAGCCGTGTCTCAAATCTCGCAACCTCCGGTGACGGGTCATCGCAACCCGCGTGCCGGGCCATGGCCGGAAACCGGATGCTGCAAATACGGCAGTTGCGGGAGGGTGGGCGCCTGGATGATCGCCCGTAGGGAGAACAGCGCTGCTACGTTTCTACAATTCTCCGCGCCGATCCGGACTCGCGGGACCCGGGTGGGGCCCCGGAACGGAATAGCGCCGTGTGAGCCCGGAATGGCCAACCATTTGGCGTCGCGTAGCTTAGGCCGAATGTGCAGGGCCACGAGGCTCCGGCTCTGCCCGTGTTGCGCCCCTGCCGATCAGACGGACAGGTTCAGCTCCGTCCAGTAGCGCGCCACGTCCGCGAGGTAGGCGCCGGGACGCTCCGGGTCGCTGCGCTTGATGACGTAGCTGTTGGCGCCCAGCTCCATGCTGCGCTTCACGTCGTCGCGCTGGTTCGACGACGACACCATGACCACCGGGATGCCCCGGGTGTGCTCCGAAGCGCGCATGCGACGCAGCACCTCCCAGCCGCCCAGGCCCGGCATGCGCACGTCCAGCAGCACCACCGCGAACTCGAGTCCGGACTTGAGGCCGTCGCCGGCGAGCCCGAGCAACCGCAGCGCCTCGTCGCCGTCGGACGCGGTTCGCACGTCGGCGGTCAGCCCCGCGGCGAGGATCGCGCGGCGTGCGATGAAGCGATGCGCCTCGTCGTCGTCGACGATCAGGATGGTGCGGACCGCGGTCACGAGCCGTTCGACCCGTTGCGGAGCGTGAACGTGAAGCGGGACCCGCTCACGCCGTCGCTCTCGGCCCACACCTCGCCGCCGTGCTTCTGGATGATCCGTGCCACGATCGCCAGCCCCAGCCCCGACCCCTCGGTGCCGCGGGCGTTCGAGAGCCGCTGGAACGGCTGGAACAGCGCCCCGCGCTCCTCGCGGGCGAAGCCGATCCCGGTGTCGCTCACGAAGTAGGTGTTCTCGTCGTCACCGCTGATCCCGCCCACCGCGATGCGCCGCTGGGGCCGGCCGCGCGAGTACTTCACCGAGTTACTGATCAGGTTGCGGAACACGCGCAGGAGCAGCGTGGGGTTCCCGACCGCGGGCGGCAGGTCGCCGAGCTCGAACAGGACGTCGGTCACGTCGCCGCCGGTGGCGACCTCGGCGAACGCCTCGCGCGCGAGTGCCGTCATGTCGACGTTCCTGCGCTCGCCCACGCCGCCCCCGGCCTTCGCGAACACCGAGAGCTGGTCGAGCAGGTTGTCGGCCGCGCGCGCGCTCGCCCGGATCTTGTTGAGGAGTCCGATTCCCGGCTCGCCGAGCGCTTGGCCGTGGTCCATCTCGATCACCGCCGAGTAGTTGACGATCGTGGCGATCGGGGACCGCATGTCGTGCGAGATCGAGTCACTCAGGGCTTCGAGCTGGCCCATGGCCTGGCGCAGCTCCTCGGACGCGCTGCGCAGCGCCATCTCCGCGCGCCGGCGCTCGGCGACCACGGCGGCCAGTACCAGCGTGGTGACCGCGGACACGCCGTTGAACACCTGGAGCACGAGCAGCCAGGTGTTGAGCTCCCCGCGCGCGGCCGGCGCGATCCGGCCCAGCGTGCCCAGGACCGACATGGCGGCGACGATCAGGACCGCGGCCGCGCCCATGCGCGAGTCGAAGCGGTAGGCCGCCCAGAGCAGCGGCGGCATGCACAGGAACTTGAGGGCGAAGCCGTACTCGAGCGGATCGATCCAGCCGAATACCAGGCGGCTCACGATCGCGATGCTCGCGAGCGCGACGATCGCCTCGACCAGCCGCGCGCCCCGCCAGGGAATGTGGCGGTCGCGACCCCAGAGCAGCAGGAACGGCGCGACCACCAGTGCTCCGCCCATGTCGCCGAGCCACCACGTGATCCAGATCGGGCCGAACGATCCCCAGGGCGCGAAGCGGGTGAGGACCAGGCTCAGCACACCGAGCGTGGCGCTCACCATGGTGGCGACCGCGACCACGCCCGCGTAGCGGAAGATGTCGGGCGCCCGGTCGAAGGGCTGCGGGCCGTTCGCGAACCGCTTCACCAGCCAGGCGCCCAGCAGCGCCTCGAGCGTGTTGCCGCTGGCGATGCCCAGCGCGGTCACGATCGAGCCCGCGTTCATGACGTTGACCAGGAAGGCGCCCGCGAAGATCGCCGGCCAGACGCGCGAGCCCAGGGACAGCACCGCCGCCAGGGCGATGCCGGACGCAGGCCAGACCGCCGTGGCACTGACGTGCACCGCGGCGAGCCGCAGCCCCACCTTGGCGGCCGCGAAGTAGATCGCCGCGAGCAGCACCAGGACGATCGGAAGGCTCCCGGCACGCAGGGGCCAGGGAATGCGCGCGGTCGGCTGGGTCATAAGGGGACAGGGTACCGCTTCGCCCACCGGCGAAGCACCCCGTGCCCGCGAGACTATCACGTCGTATTCGCCCGGGCCGCCGCCGGATTCAGGTGCCGGCGGACCCGGCGCCGACGTCTACCAGAGCTTGCGGCCCAGGCTCCGGAACTTCCGGACCGACTCCGCGTCCGGCCACTTGTAGTACGACCCCTCGGCCAGGTTGAGCGGGCTGCGGGTGATCGTGCCGGACTTCATGCGGCCCAGCACCTCGAGCAGCAGGTCGGCGGCGATCGCCTTGGAGCGCACCAGGAACGAGTCGAGCGTGTCCCCGGGCGGAATGTCGAACACCCGCTGGCCGCACAGCTCGCCCGCGTCGATGTCCTCGTTCACGAAGTAGATGGATACGCCCGCCTGGCGCTCGCCGTTGGCAAGCATGCGGAACGCCGGCATGAGGCCGCGGTAGTGGGGGAGGATCGCGCCATGGATGTTCAGGATGCCGAGCGGCGGCAGCTCGATGAGCGGCTTCTTGAAGATGAGCGGGCAGCTCACCGAGACCAGGACGTCGGGCGCCTGACGCCGCAGCTCGGCGAGGAACTCGGGCGCGTTGACGTCCGTCACCACCGCCGAGGGGACGTTCCATTTCCGGCACACCGCTGCGATCGACTGGTTCGAGAGCTTGGCGCCCACCACGCGCGCCGTGAGGTGCGCGGCCGCCTCCACTCCGAAGGTGCGGACGTAGCGCTGGGTCGCCTGCCAGGTGGTCTGCTTCTTGAACAGGGGCGGCGCGATGTACACCATCTGCGTCTCGCCATGATGCTCCCGCAGCACGCGCTCGAAGAACGCCGGCAGGTAGAGCGGGTCGTTGGTCGTCAGGTAGATGGTCTTGAGCCCGGCGCCGTTGGGCGACGGGATCGGCAGCGTTGCGGACATGAGGGCTCCGGTTCGGGTGACGGTCAGCTCATCGCGCTTTCCAGCACGCTGACGATGGTCCGCGTGCAGTGATCGATCTCGTACTCCTGTTCCACGCGCCGGCGCCCCGCGGCGCCCATGCGGGCACGCAGCGCTGCGTCGTCCAGCAGCTCCACGATCCGCGCGGCCAGCGGCTCGGTGGCCCGCACCGGGACCAGGAATCCGGTCTGGCCGTCCACCACCGCGTCCTCGCAGCCCTTGTGGTGCGTGGTGACCACCGGCTTTCCGCACGCCATCGCCTCGAGGATCGAGACCGGAAGGCCCTCCATGTAGTAGGAGGGCAGCACGAACAGGTCGGCGCAGCGCATGAGGTCGTCGACGTCGTTGCGCCAGCCCAGCACGCGGAAGCTGTCGCCGATCCCATAGGTCCGCACCATGGCCTTGAGCCGGTCGGTGAGCGGCCCGGTCCCGGCGAGCAGGAACACGACGTCGCGCCGGTCCTTGCAGAGGCGATGGGCGGCCTCGACCAGCTCCGCCACGCCCTTCTCGGGGATGAGGCGCGCCACGCACAGCACCAGCTTCTGGCGCGGATCGATGTCCAGCTCGCGTGCCAGCGTGTCGCGCAGGCGCGGATTCGGCTCGGTGCTGAACTTGGCCAGGTCCACGCCCATGCCCGGGATGCGGAACACGCGGTCCGGGCTGCGGCTCAGGTGGCCCACCTTCGAGATCCGCTCGTCGTAGTTGTTCATGATGATCATCGCGCTGGTGCACGGAGCGAACGCCCGCTCCGCGAGGTAGCGGATCCGCCACAGGATCGGGCTCTGGGCGGGGCCGCATGCGAGGCCGTGGGCGAAGTAGATGACGTGCGGCGTACCCGCGAGCCACGCCCCCAGCCGTCCCACCTGCCCGGCCAGCGAGTTGTGGCAGACGACCACGTCGATCTTCTGGTCCATGAGGAACCGCCGGATCCGCAGCACCGCGCCCAGGGCGCCGAAGGGGTTGAGACTCCGCTTCATGCCGTGGACGAACACGTCGAACCCGGCCTTGCGGAGCGGCTCGGTGTGCACCGACTCGTCGGTGCAGATGAACACCTCGTGCCCCATGCGGATTTGCGCCTCCATGGTCGGAATCATGAAGGAGCGGAGTGTCTCGGCGGCCCGCGACAGGTGCATGATCCGCAGCGGCCGCACCGCGGCGGGCTGCGAGGACGGGATCGGCTCAGTGGTCACTCGAGTCTCCATGGGATTTCGCCAGCGCGTCGAGACGCAGGATCTCGGAGCGCACGCTGGTCGTGGCATTGATCCAGAACAGGGCGACGAGCAGCAGCGTCTGGAGCGCTGCTTCCATCACCAGCACCGCGGCGAGGAACCGGGTGTCGCCGGTCGCCCGCTCCACGATCAGGCCGGCGATCACCATCGCCAGCACGACGATGAAGTCGGCGAGCATGAGCAGCGTCTCCCGGACCATGGTCAGCACGCGCAGCCCGATCCCACCCGATGCCCCTTCGCCGCGGCGGCTCCGATGGGCACCCTCCCGCGACAGGGGATGAGGGGTCTCCTCCGCTCCCGGCTCGGGCCTCAGGGCCGGCTGGGTGAGGATGTACTGGGCGTAGAGCAGGAACCCGGCGCTCTTGTGCTGCCGGGCGAGCAGCATGCAGACCGCGCCCAGACCGCCCGCGCCCAGGGTCACGATGGCCCGCTCGACGGTCGGCGCCTGCCACGCGAGATGCAGGCCCAGTCCCAGGAACGTTCCCGCGATCGCCAGCCCGTGCCCCACTTCGTCCAGGTACACGCCCACGATCGAGTAGGTGCGGCGGAATCGGGCGATGTCCCCGTCCACCTTGTCGAGCAGGTGATAGGCGAGCAGGCCGAGCGCGCCGCACAGCGCCAGCGAGGCGGGGGCGGTGCCGAGGAGCACGGCTCCGGCCGCCGCCAGCAGGACGGTCAGCAGCGTGACCTGGTTGGCGCTGATCTCGGTGTGCACCAGCACCCAGGTGATGTAGATGGAAACCCGGCGCGAGGCGGCATACCAGAAACGCCGATCCCGATCGAGCTTGCCTCGATGACAGATCTCCTTGAGCGTCGCGATGTCTGGAACCGTACGTCCGGCCATCATCATTTGTCCTGATATTTCATCACTATTTCGCGGCCCCGGCGCGTCGCCGGGGTCGCGGGAGCGCGCGCCCGTCGCCCGGCCCGGTTTGACCCGGTCCGCGCCAGACACCCCGCGATGGGGCGTGGACTGGGGGAACCCACCCTTCCCCGATCCATGTCCCTCGACCCGTCATGCTCTTGTGCCGCAACGTGCTGAGCCGGGCGCGACCACGGTCGCGGACCCGTCCCCCTCACGGCTTAAGCAAGCCGCGGACCTCGCGCCAGGCCTCCCGACCGCCCGGCGACGCGGATCCGGGACGAACGGCACGCGACGTGCTTTGACCCTGGTACGAGGCAGTATCAATCCCCGAGCAATATCCGATCTCAAGTCAGGAGCCATGCAGAACGCACACGTGGAACAACCGTCCCCGGTGGGACGGCCGGGAGCGGCCCGGAGCCACCGCAAATGCCCGCCGGAACCCCGCGTACCGGGCCGGCGCGACGGGCTCGAGGCCGCCCCGGACCGGGTGGAATCGGGCATCTCGCCGCATTCCGGGAGCGCCGGTGCGGGGGGTCCGAGGGCGCTCGCGAGTGCGGATGCTGGGTCCAAGTCCCCACTCCGGTCGCGTATGAGGTACATTCCCGCCTGTTCGAGAGCGATGGCGGACGTCATGGGAAACGTATCTCTTCATATTGGTCATATCGCGTTGGTAGTGGTCGGCATTCTGGGTGGTTTGACCCTCGAAGGCTCGAAGGATGCGCGTGCGGACCTCTGGTCCCCCGGGATCCAGCTCGGCATGCGCTTCGACGACTCCGGCCTGGCCGCGCCGGGTGAGGGCGGCAAGTGGATCGGCGACATCACGCCGCTGCTGCTGCTCGAGCGACCGGGCCCTCTGACAAGCTGGGACATCCGTGCCGAGCGGCGATACGACACCCAGGAATCAGGAACGCTGCGCTTCAATCACGATGTCGCGTCGGGCCGGATCCGGAGCGAGATGGGCGAGAACACGGCCGCCAGCCTCGAAGGCTGGTACTTCCGCTCCCAGGACCTGCTGAATCCCGATCCGGAAGCCCAGCTCGCGCCCACGACGATGACGCGCGCGAGGGGTTCCGCGTCGCTCGAGACCTGGCGCGGGGAAGCGGGATACGACATCGAGAACGTTTCACATACGGCGTCGGGATCCGCCGACGGCCGGTCGCAGTCCTGGAACGCGACGCTGTTCCCGTTCCGGTCGGAGCTGACCCGGTGGCTGATCGGGTTCCGTCGCGAGGAATGGGCGGTGGCGGGCGACGTGGAGCTCACGACCTCCGTGGGAACGGTCGGCATGCGCCGGCAGCACAGCCCGTGGCTCTCGAGTGAGCTCGAGGTGGGCGTGGCGCGCGTGGCCGACGATCTCGTCGGGTCCCCCCGGCAGGAGCTCGCGGTGGTCGCGGGCGTGAACGGCTTCGGCCGCATGCTCGGTCTTCCGTTCGATGCGCGGGTGCGGATCGAGCGCGCGGTCGAGACCACCGGTCTCGCCGAGATCTGGCGCCCGATGGCGGGCGCGCGCGTGGGACTCAAGTGGGAGCGGTCGCTCCAGTCGGTGGGAGGCGCGATCGCCGAGGTGGCGCGCCGGGACTTCGTGACGCTCTCCGCGCAGGACACGCTGGGCGAGCACTCGATCGTCTCGCTCGAAGGCAGCTACCGCCTCGCTTCGTCGCGCGTGGGCTCGGGCGACCAGCTCGAGACCTGGCGCGGGATGGCGACCGTCTCGCGCGACCTGAGGTCGTGGCTGCGCGGACAGGTGCGGTATTCCACCGCGCAGCAGTCCGGGAGCGGCGCGATCGCCCCGTCCCGTTTCGAGAGCAGCCGCGTCGAGCTGTCGCTGACCGCGGTGTACCAGTGATCCGTATCGATGAACGCAACGACGAAGCACGACATGGCGGAATCCGCCGTATGAAGAGGAGCGGGATGTCCAGCGATCGCACCACCACCAACCTCAGGGCTCTGCTGCTCGGCGCGCTGCTCAGCGTGTGCCTGGCGGCGCCGGGCCGCGCCGCCGATCCCTACCATCTCGGGCCGGGGGACATCCTCCAAATCACCGTCTACGCCGGTGGCGAGAAGCAGGTGGACTTCACCGGGCCGGTCTCGTCGCTCGGCACCATCACCAGCCCGCTGCTCGGCGAGGTGAAGGTGGGCGGACTCACCAGCTACGAGGTCGAGCGCAATCTCCGCGAGGTGCTGGCGCGCGATTACTACGTCGACCCGCAGGTCATGGTGAGCGTCAAGGAGTACGGCGGGCAGGTGTTCGTCATGGGCGCGGTCCGCAAGCCCGGGGCCTACGGCCTCCAGGAGCGTATGACGGTCCTCGGCGCCTGTCTCATGGCCGAGGGCTTTACCGAGTTCGCCTCACCGCGTCGCGTCAAGGTGACCCGGGTCGAGAACGGACGGCAGAAGACGTTTCAGATCGATCTGGTGAAGGTGCGGGAAGGCAAGAAGGATGACATCCCCCTCATGCGAGGCGATCGCATCGATGTTCCACGGCGCCGGTTCTAACGGACGCCGACGCTGATGGACTGGACGAAAGGAAGCTGAACGCGATGTTCAAGACCGACGAGATCGACATCAAGCACTACTGGTTCATGATCCTGCGCCAGAAGAAGATCATTCTGGCCGCGGTCTGCGCCGGCGTCCTGCTGGCCACCATCATGAACCTGGTCACCCCGCCCGTGTACGAAGCGACCACCCGGGTCGAGGTCAACAAGGAGCCCACGCACTCGGCGCTCACCGGCGACGCGCTGGCGGAGGGCGGGGAGTGGCGTTCGGACAACGTCGCCCTGTTCACGACCGCCGAGCTCATCACGGCGCGCAGCCTCATGCGCGAGGTGGTCATCTCGCTGCGGGCGCAGGGGATCCTCAAGCCCGGCGAGGGCCGTGCGGTGGTGATCGGCCGGGTCGGGGAGTGGGTCTCGACGGCGGGCGGGGCGAAGTCGGCCTCGGCCACCGAAGGCAACGTGGCCGAGGGCAGCGTCGATCGCGAGATCGACTGGCTCCTCTCGATTCTCACGGTCAAGCCGATCAAGGAGACGCGCCTGGTGAGCATCCAGGTCGAGCATCGCGACCCGCGGGTCGCACGCGAGATCGCCGACACGGTGGCGCGCAAGTTCGTCGACTACCAGCGGCGCCTGCGCTCCGAGACCGACAACGAGCGGACCCTCTATCTCCGGCAGCAGGCGGACGACCTCGGGGCCGAGATCGATTCGCTCGAGAAGCAGCTCTACGGCTCGCGGCAGGCGGGCCTCACGGTGCTCGAGGGCAAGCAGAAGGGCCTGATGGAGACCACCGCGGGTCTGAGCGACACCTACGCGAAGACCAAGGTCGCGCGCGAGGAGGCCGGTGACCGGCTGGCGCGCGTCCAGAAGCTGCTCGCCGACAGCACCTTCGACGTGGGCAGGATCCCGATCCAGAGCGAGACGCTCGAGGGCCTCCAGCACGACCTGCAGCAGCGCCAGGCCGAGCTGGCCCGGTCCCAGGAGATCTTCAAGGACAAGCATCCCAAGCTCATCGTGCTCCAGTCCGAGATCGACGCGATCCACCAGAGCATCCGGGACGAGCTGTCCAAGTCGGTGGCGTCGCTCCAGGAGGACTACAACGCCCTGGTGAGCCGCGAGCGGACCCTGCGCTCCAACATCGGACAGACTGATGCCCAGGTGCGCGACGTGAACGACCGACTCGGCCAGCACGCGACGCTCGAGAACGATCTGAAGTCCAAACGCGACCTCCACACGCTGCTGGTCGCCAAGGTGCACGAGGCCGAGATCGGCGGCCAGGTGCAGCAGCCGCTGGTGAAGGTCGTGGAGCCGGCCACGGTCGGACAGGATCCGATCCGGCCGCGCCGGGGTCTCAATCTCATGCTCGGCCTCGCGGTCGGGCTGGTGAGCGGGCTGGGCATCGCCCTTCTTCTGGAATACCTGCGGCAGTGCATCCGCACGCCGAAGGATGTCGTGGAGCAGCTGCACCTGCCTGTCCTGGGGATGATCCCGAGGCGGGCGTAAACAGGAGTCTCGTCGCCCGGGGCGCCGTCGCGGCACAGTCGCCGTCCGGCTCCACGGGCACTACACAGGACGCCCAATGGAAATCGAGTATTACAAATCACTCGCGTCAGCCGTTCAGCGTTCCGCCGCGCAGGGCAAGCGCCGCCTGCTCGTCACGAGCAGCGGCCCCGGCGAAGGCAAGTCGACGATCACCGCCGAGCTCGCGCGCACCCTGGCGCGCTCGGGCCGCACGAACGTGGTGCTGATCGACACGGACCGCTTCAACCCGACCGTCCATCGCCTGTTCGGCCTCGAGAACGGCCGCGGCCTGGGCGACCTGCTGACCGAGATCGCCCATTTCGACCTGACGCGGGAGGACCCGCAGCAGTTCGGCGTGGGTGACTGGCTCGAGTTCCTCCACCTCCAGTCGCGCAGCGGGCGTCTGCGCATCACGGAGGGACCGGCGAACTACGTGCTCACCGTCCAGCACGGCGCGGTGCAGAGCGTGCTGGAGGAGAAGGCCGCCGACGAGCGCCGCCTGGGCGGAATGCTGGTGGCGCGCGGGCACCTGAGCTCCGACCAGCGTGATGAGGCCCTGCGCGTCCAGGACGAGCTGCGCCGGCCGCTCGGCGACGTGGTCGTGCGCCTCGGATACGTGGCGCCCGAGGATCTGCAGACCGCCCTGCGCGCCCAGTTCACCGAGCGGCTGCGGCGGATCCTCACCATGCGCATGCCGCACGTCGTGTTCAGCGAGTCGAGCGACGGGTACTTCGCGGGCGGCAACGGGCGCCAGCAGATGGAGCATGCGAACGGCTCGGGGATGGACACCCAGATCGTCCAGCAGATCGCCGGCTACCTGAAACGGCCGTTTCTCGCGAACCAGGTCATGGGCTACCTGCGCGACACGCACCTCGACAACCTGAAGATCATGACCAGCGGCACCACCCCGTACGACCTCATCGACAGCACGTCGGCGGCGCCGTTCCTGTACGTGCTCGAACACCTGTCGCGCGCGTTCGACGTCGTGCTCATCGATTCGCCCCCGGTGGCGGTCGCGAGCCCGGCCGAGACGATCGCTCCGGAGGTGGACGGCACCATCCTGGTGGTCAAGGCCGACGGACTCGACGTCCAGGTGATCCAGAGGGCGAAGGAGCTGCTCGAAAAGCGCGGCGCCAACCTCCTCGGTGCGGTGCTGAACCAGGTCGACTTGAAGCAGGCCGACCCCGCGCTACACTACTACCACGCCTACCGGCGGGAGGACGGCCGCTAGCTCCCCGGGCGACAGCGACGGGCGGGACCCTTTCGGCCCCGGTCGTCGCGCGCCAGCGGGCGGCTGTTCGGCAGCGGATGTCCAATCGCCGGGCCGGACTGCGCTCGCTGCGGCACAAGGTTCGATCCCCCTTGGTCGGGATCGGTGAGAGGGCAGAACGCGAATGACGGGCGTGAACACGAACCAGCGGGACGGGTGGGGGATCTACCTCGCGCTCGTCGTGTGCCTGCTGCCGCTCATCGCGCCGGCGGGCCCCGGCCGGACGGCGATCGTGGACGCCGTCATCATCGGCGGGCTCGTGGCGTTCATGGCCGCCCGGCTCTCGAAGCACGAGCGGATCCGCGTCCCCTTCTTCCTGCCGGTGATCATGATCTCGGTCGGCAGCCTGGCCGCCATCGTGAACGCGGTCTCGCCGACCGCGAGCTTCCTCGCGATCGCCCAGGACGCCTACCTGTTCCTGTGGTTCATCATGCTGGTCCACGTGCTGCGCCGCCGGAACATGACCGCGATGCGCGTCACCTGGGTGGTGGTCGCGACCCTGATCGCGATCGGCGCCATCGGCTACCTCATGGTGGACGGCCACGTCAGCCTGATCGACATGGCGAAGCCCCGGGGACGGCGCGCGGTGGCGACGTTCTACGACCCCAACATGTTCGGCGGCTACCTGGTCATGAGCATGTTCATGGCCCTGAGCGTGCGCCAGGCGATCGGGCGCGTGGCGCAGTGGGCCGTGCTCGCCGTCCTGGCAATGGCGCTGATCGCCTCCAAGTCGAACGGTGCGCTGCTCTCGCTGTTCGTGGGACTCCCGGTATGGGCGATGGTGCGGGCGCGGACGCGCCGGATCTCCCCCGCCGCGCTCGGGGCTGCCGCACTGCTGGTGATGACGGTCCTGCTCGCGGGCGTCTGGATGAGCACCGGGTTCGGGGTCGGCGGGCGCACGATCAGCAAACTGGAGAACGAGAGCTTCCTCGCGCGCGCGGGCCGCAGCTCGGAGGGGCGCTTCGCGATCTGGAAGCAGCTCGAGACCACCTATGCCAAGTCGCCGCTCGGGATCGGGCCCGGCAACAGCCGCTGGCTCTCGCTCTCGATGGAGCAGAGGCTCCGGCCGGGGTCGACGGATTCACGCGAGGCCCACAACGACTACCTCGCCTACGCGATCGAGCGCGGCCCGCTGGCGCTCGTCGGACTGTTCCTGCTGGTGTTCCAGGCGATCCGGATGGTCATGAAGGCGTCGGGCGGCGGCGAGCGGCAGCGGCCCCAGGGCGACGCCATGGGACCTCTGTCCGCGGCGCTGGCGGGGGCGCTGGCCGCCTCGCTGGTCCACGCGCTCACGATCGAGGTGCTGCACTTCCGGCACTTCTGGATGCTCCTCGCCATGGTGTGCGCGATCGAAGGTGCGCCTCCCGGGGACGAGAAGGCCAGCGAGGGGGCCGGCGAGCTGGTCCCGGCGCCCGGCGTGGCGGCGGCATGAAGGGCGGGCGATGAGCGTGGCGACGGCACGGGTGCACGCGGAGCCCGCACCCCGCGAAACCATGGGCACCGCGACGGTGGTGGGGCGGAGCTTCTCCTTCCGTCTCGGCTCGCAGGTGCTGAGCGCCCTCATCAACGTCGCCGGCATGGTGGTGCTCGGCAACTACCTGGCCGCGGGCGGCTACGGGCAGTACGCCTTCTACTACGCGCTGGTGCCGCTGCTCGCCAGCCTGAGCGACCTGGGCGTGGGCGTGATCGTCACCCGCGAGGTGGCGCGCGACCGGACGCAGGGCGCCCGTGCGCTGGGCGACGCCCTCATGATCAAGGGGATCGTGGGTGCAGCGATGCTGGTCGCGGTCGCGATCACCGCACCGCTGGCGTTCGACCCGACGCGCGCGCTCCTGATCATCCTGGTCACCGCGACCGCGGTCATCGACCTGAGCCAGGACACCAGCATGTGGACCTTCCGGGCCCACGACCGGCAGGACCTCGAAGCCCTGCTGCTGCTGGTGAGCCAGACCATCTGGCTGGCCGGGATCGTCCTGTGCTCCATGACCCACGCGCCCCTGGCCCTGATCCTCGGCAGCGCCACGCTCGCGTTCACGATGCGTCTGATCGTGGGCACCGCCCTGGTGCGGCGCAGCATCTACCGGCCGCGGTTCGAGTTCGACTGGCCGCGCCTCAAGGCACTGATCATCGAGGGCCTGCCGTTCGGCCTGGCGATGTTCCTGGTGGTGCTCTACGGGCGTGCGGGCGTGCTGCTCCTCAAGGGCCTGTCGACCGACGCGAACGTCGGCTTCTACAACATCGGCTACATGCTCTCCCAGCCGCTCGGGTTCATCTCGTCGGCGTTCAACATCTCGGCGTTCCCGTCGCTGGCGCGCGCGGCGCAGAAGGGTCCCGGCGCGATCCGGCCCACGCTGCGCCGGGCGGTCAAGTTCCAGTTCCTGATCGCGCTGCCGATGAGCATCGGCCTGTTCCTGATCGCGGATCGCGTCATCCCGTTGCTCTTCCACGGCGGCGGCTTCCGCGAGTCGGCGATCGCGTTGCGCACCATCGGCCTCGGCCTCATCCTCATCTTCCTGAACCTCATGTCGCGCT
This sequence comes from Candidatus Eiseniibacteriota bacterium, assembly GCA_035275545.1. Taxonomy (GTDB): domain Bacteria; phylum Eisenbacteria; class RBG-16-71-46; order RBG-16-71-46; family RBG-16-71-46; genus WS-11. The sequence goes on from DATEMP010000002.1 coordinate 14,191, forward strand.
ACGTGCTGGCGGCGCTCGACGAGCAGCGCGCCTATCTCCGGGCGATCGTCATCGGCCTGATCGTCAACGTGGGCGTGAGCGCGATGCTCATTCCCCGGATGGGCTACCTGGGCGCCTGCTTCGGCCTGCTGGCGGGTGAGTTCACGGTCATGCTGGGCTGCCAGATCACGCTGCGGCGCTACCTGCCGCTCCTCGACCTCCTGCGCGAGGCGTGGAGGCCGCTGCTCGCCGCCCTGGGCATGGGCGTGGTGATCGTGCTGCTCAAGCCGGTGCACGTGTTCGCGCTGCCCTTCATCGGTGCCGTGGTCTACGCGACCCTGCTGGTCGCATTCCGGGCCATCTCGAGCCAGGAGCTGGACATCCTGCGCCGGGTCTATGTTTCCTTCCGCCTGCCGGGATCGGCACGGCTCGCGGTTCGCCGCAGGCCGGCGCTCGAAACCGTGCCTTCGACTCCCCCGGCCGCCACCGCGGCGATGACAAACGAGGACGCATGAACAGCCGATCCGAACTGGGCGCCGCCCTTCCGTCGCCCGACGATCCCCGCGACGAGGCCTGGATGAACGGCAAGCTCATCCACCTCGGGATCGGCGACGAGGTCCCCGAGCCCATCATGAAGACGCTCGAGCGCATGGCGGAGCTGCCCTACGTGGAGTCGCTGCTCGCCCTGCCCGACGTCCACTGGAAATCGCAGATGGAGATCCCATCGAGCGTCTCGGTGACCACGCGCGACACGGTGGTCCCGGAGTTCACCTCGATGGCGGTCAACGACGGCATGGGTGTGGTCCGGACCGGTCTCAGGGTCGAGGACATGACGCCCGAGCGCCTGGAGCAGTTCTTCACGCGCGTCAACGCGAACGCGGCGACGAACTTCTTCGACACGAACCGCTACAGCATCTCGGGCGACGACCTGAGGCGGGTGCTGCTCGAAGGGGCGCGCGGCCTCCTGTCGCGCTACGAGTTCGATCCTTCGATCCTGGAGCGGATCGAGGACGGCGGCCGGTACCCGGACGCCGGGCTGGGCCTCGGCTCGCTCTCCGACGTCGTGCCCCACCAGCTCATGACCAGGTTCAGCCGCTCGGAAATGGGGCTCAACTTCGGCGGCAACCACTTCCTCGAGGTCCAGGCGGTCGACGACGTGCTCGACGCCGAGGTCGCGAGGCGCTGGGGATTCGAGCGGGGCGAGGTCGTCGTCATGTACCACCTCGGACCCGGACCCCTCGGCGGCACCCTGCTCCACCACTTCGCACGACGCACCAAGCTCCAGAGCAACCGGGTCGCGCTGTTCTTCCTCTCCAAGCTCCTGTTCCACTACGGGCAGCGCATGGGACGGGGGTCGATGGCGAAGAAGTGGGGCCTCTACTTCCGGCACAACGGCTGGACCCCGGTGCACGCCCGCTCGGACGAGGGCATCCTGCTCCGCCGCGCGTTCGCCATGGCGATCAACTACGGCTTCGGCTACCGGCTGGCGACGATCCGGGCGATCCGCGACGGGCTGCGCGAGGCGATCTCGCCGAACCTGCCGGGTGAGCTGTTCTGCGACATCACCCACAACGGGGCGGCCGAGCGGGACGGTGGGGACGGGTTCTCCTGGACCGCCCGCCACAACGCCTGTCCGCTCGAGGCGCTCAAGCCCACGATCGTGGCGGGCTCGTGCGACGTGCCGTCCTACGTCGGCATCGGGATCGAGGGCTTCCATCCCCGCCTCGACTCCTACGATCACGGCGCCGGGAACCTGATCGACCACTACCGGGAAGCGGGGCGCCTGGACACCGTGCCGGGCAGCGTGTGGCGCTTCCGGATGACCCGCGGCCGCCAGGCCCAGGTCACGTCGCGCAAGGAGATCCCGCTCCGCATCTCCGAGCCGATCGACCGGCTCATGGAGTGCTTCGAGCAGCACGGGATGATGCGGCCGGTGCTGCGGTTGCGGCCGCTGGGGAACCTCAAGAACTAGCTCTGTAGGAGTTGGCTCAGGCTCGGTGCTGATCAGGCGGTCCGGGGGTGGTCCCTCGCCACTCGGCCGCTCGATCGCACCCACGCTACTCGCGGCTGTCGCGGCGAGGGACCACCCCCGGACCTCGACGCTGGAACCGGCCTTCCTTCCCACTCCCTCATTGCGCTTTTGCCTCGTTCCTCGCAGCGGTCGCGCCGAGGACCACCCCTGACCTCCTCGCCGTGACATCCCGCCCGGGCCACTCCCAGGGCGGCGCGGCGGGGGGCAGGCGCTCAATACCAATCGCACCTAATCTAAATCGCACTACATATGTGAATTTGCACGATTTCTTCTGGACATGTGCAAGTTGCGTTTGCGAACATGGTTCGACACCGTGAAACAGGTGGGATGAAACATCGCGTGGAGGCGCATCGCGTGCCGCCACAACGATGTGCGTACCCCTGGAAGACCGAAGGCGTTCGAGTCCAGCACGGCCGTGTTCATATCGTTCGTTGTATCAACCGTGCAGATGAGGCCGTCATGAGCGCTTCCCTCCGGATCACGTTCTCGACTCTTGCCCTGGTCGTTCTCGCCGCCGCCCCGGCCGGCGCTGCCATGCCCGATGCCGGTGAAGGCGCCCCGGTCGTCAGCCTCCGGCATGGCGGATCCACGTATCCGATCGCGATCGCCGTTTCCGGCGACCGCGTCTACGTCGCCGACTTCGGCGCCGATCGGATCGAAGTGCTCTCCCGCGCCGGCGCAACCATCGGGGCGTGGGGGAGGACCGGGACCGGACCGGGCGAGTTCCGCGGACCGGCGGGCATCGCGATCGGCCCCGAGGGCACCGTCTACGTCACGGATCTCCACAACCGCCGGGTGCAGTCGTTCCGCGCCGACGGCACGCCGATCTCGAGCTGGTCGGCGGGAGGGGAGGAGGCCGCGCCGTTCGGGATCGCCGTCGATCGCGCCGGGCGCGTCTACACGACCGATCTCCAGGCCGGAAAGGTGTTCGCGTGGTCGCCGGAGGGTGTCGAGCTCGGCGCCTGGACCCTGAGCTGCGCGCGCGGCTCGGTCTCCGAGCCGTGGGGCATCGCGGTCGACGCGATGGGGGACCTGCTGGTCGCCGACCACGGGAATCACCGCGTGCTGCGGTTCTCGCGTGAGGGCGCATGGCTCGGCGGCTTCGGCGAGCGGGGCACGGGCGAGGATCAGCTGCTGGGCCCGATGGGGATCGCGACCGGGCCGGACGGCTCGGTGTTCGTGAGCGACCTGTCCGGCAGCCGCGTCCGCCGCTTCACCCGCGAGGGCCGGCTGCTCGCACGCTGGCAGAGCCCGGTCCTGGGCGGCTCGGTGGCGGGCATTGCGCTCGACGAGCGCGGCGCGCTGTTCCTGGCCGACCCGGTCGAGATCGGGATCGACATGATCACGGGTGCCAACGCGGTCGGGGCCGAGGCGCTGCCCGCCGCGTTCGCCCTGCGGCCGGTCGCCCATCCCATCGGCGAGGGACCGTTCACGGTCGAGCTGGCGATCCCCGCCCGGGGCACGCTCGGCGCCGCCGTCTACGGGCTCGACGGCCGCCGCGTCCGCGCGATCCCGGATGCGCCGATCGATGCCGGCCTCGGCCGCATCACCTGGGACGCCCGCATGGACGACGGGCACCGCGCCCCCGCCGGGATGTACTTCGTTCGCGTCGCGTTTGCAGATGGGACCCGGCAGGTCGCGCGCACCGCGCGGCTGGTCGTGCTCCGATAGTTTCGATTCAACGTTACCCGCTTCCCGTGAGGAATCCCGTGCTCCCCAGCCTCTCCAGTCGCCGCACCCCGGGTGGGAGTCTCCGACCCGGCTCGATCCTGCATCCGCTCACCGGCCGCGTCGCGGCTGCCGTGGTGGGCCTCGCGCTGCTCGGCCTCCCGGCCATCGGGAGCGCGGCCGAGCCGGTGCGCGCGCTTCGCGAGAAGCAGGCGATCCGCACCCGCCAGCTCGAGATCCAGCGCCCCGCCGGCATCGCCTACGCTCCGCAGGCGGATCTCTTCATCGTCCTGCCCTCCGCGAGCGCGACCGGCCCGGCCGCGGGCCGCGGCGTCGCCATGAACAAGCTCCACGAGCATGCCGGGTCGGTGGATCTCTCGGGAGCGCGCTGGAACCCGCGCGCGGTCGCCTACGACGCCGCCCGCGGGCGGCTGCTGGTCCT
>DATEMP010000003.1:0-31255 GCA_035275545.1 Candidatus Eiseniibacteriota bacterium
GCGACCACCGGTGCGGCGTCCAGCTCGAGCGTGCCGGGAAGATCGAGCAGGCGCTCGATGCGCTCGCCGTCCTTGCTCGCGAGGTAGAGCCCGAAGTCGCCACGCGCGCCGGGGTCGTACGAGAACACGATGCGTCCGTCCGGGAGCCCGGCCGGCGCGCATGCCGATGGCGGCGCCAGACCCTCCGTGCCGCCGTAGACGTCGCCGGCGCGGCCCGAGACCAGGGCTCCCGCGAGCCGCAATTCACCCGTGCGCCACGGGGAGATGCGGTGGATCCCGGTGCCTCCCGGGCCGGGCGAGAGGCCGAGGTTCGCCGCGTACACGGATGCGATCGCGCCGTCGGTGAGGATCGCGGGCTGATAGCCCATGGTGCCGCGCCGCGTGCTCAGGTCGGCCCCCACCAGCTTCTGCCTGCGATCCGCGAGCGACAGGGTCATGAGCTGCCAGAGGTTCACGGTGTCGCGCGCGATCGCGGCGCCGGGATCGGTCGTGATCCCGGTCGGGACCTGGGCGGCGAGGTAGCGGTTGAACCACCAGCGCGCGAACACCAGCTGCCCGCTCATCCAGTCCATCGCCGGCTCCTCGGCGCCGTTGCGCTCGGCGGTGATGCGCGTGACCGCGTGGTCGGCGGACGTGGATCGCACACGGGTCATGAACAGGTTGGTCACCGGCAGGTCCGCGTACTGCGCGCGCTGCGGGTAGCGCGTGCTGGCGAACACCAGCGTCGAGTCGTCGATCCAGCACGGGTCGAGATCGTCGGCGCGCGCGGGCAGCATGCGCGCCGGGTCGGCGAACGTGACCGGCCGCGCCGCGCCGCCGTCGAGACCGGCGATCCACAGGCGCCAGGCGCTGTCGGGGTGGGTCACGGCGGCGAACACCACGCGCCGCGCGTCGGGCGAGACCGACGGGTCGCTCACGTCGTAGAACCCGCCGCCCGCCAAGAGCTCCCGCACCCGGCCGTCGGGCTCGCGCAGCATGAGGCGGCCGCCGACCACGATCGCGCGGTGATGGGGGCCGAGGCCCGGGATCGCCCGGAACCCGTCGGGCACCGGATGGCGCGACACGAACACGATCGCGGGCAGCCCGCGCGGCGTTGCGTCCCGGCCACGTGGCGTGGCGGCGGCGAGCAGCAGGAGCGCCACGATGAGCAGGCCCGGGAGGTCAGGGAGTCGCACGCGGGGATGCTACACTCCGCGCCCCCCGTGGGGACAGGTGGCCCGCTCCGGAGAACGACCCGATGACCGAGATGCTGATCGTGTTTACGACCTTCGCGAACGCCGACGAGGCCGCGCGCGTCGTGCGGACGTTGGTCGATGAACGGCTGATCGCGTGCGGCAACCTGGTTCCGGGCGTGCGCTCCATCTTCCGGTGGGAGGGGAAGGTCGCGGACCAGCCCGAGGTCATGGCGGTGCTCAAGACGCGCAAGCAGGACTGGACCGCGCTCATCTCGCGCCTGCACGAGCTGCACAGCTACCAGACGCCGGAGTGCGTCGCGGTGCGGATCGCCGCCGGCGCCCCCGCCTACATGGCGTGGCTCGACGCCGCCCTCGAGCCCGAGCAGACGTGACCGACCGCGCCCACCTCGTGCTCGGCATCGAGACCTCGTGCGACGACACGTCGGTCGCGGTGCTCGAGGACGGGCGCACGCTGCGCGCCCACCTGATCGCCGGCCAGGACCTCCACCAGCTCTACGGCGGCGTGGTCCCGGAGCTCGCCGCGCGCGCCCACCTGGAGCTGCTGCCCCGGCTGGTGGCGCGTGCGCTCGCCGAGGCGCGCGTCGATCCGGCCGCGCTCACCGCGATCGCCGTGACCGCGGCCCCGGGCCTGGTGGGCTCGCTGGTGGTGGGCGTGGCGTTCGCCAAGGCCTACGGGCTGGCGCTCGGGATCCCGGTGGTGGGCGTCAACCACGTCGAGGGCCACCTCCACGCCACCGCATTGGAGCACGGCGAGGGGCCGTGGCCGGCGGTGGCGCTGGTGGTGTCGGGCGGGCACACGGAGCTGGTCGAGGTGAGCGGGTTCGGCGCCTATCGCTGGCTCGGCAGCACGCGCGACGACGCGGCGGGCGAGGCGTTCGACAAGGTCGCGAAGCTGATGGGCCTGGGGTTCCCGGGCGGCCCCGCGATCGACCGGCTCGCCGCCCAGGGCGATCCGGCCGCGTTCGACTTTCCGCGCCCGATGCTGCACCAGCCGGGACTCGACTTCTCGTACTCGGGGCTCAAGACCGCGGTGGCCCTGGCGCTCGCGCCCCACGGAGCGCCCCCGTATCCCGAGTCGTTGGCCCGCGACATCGCCGCCTCGTTTCAGGCCGCGGTGCTCGACACGCTGGCGGGCAAGAGCATGCGCGCGGTCGCCGAGACCGGTGCCCGGAGCCTGCTGCTCGGCGGCGGCGTGGCGTGCAACCGCGGGCTGCGCGCCCGCCTCGAAGCCGACTGCGCCCGCGCGGGCGTGGCGTTGCGCATCCCTTCGCCCCGGCTGTGCGCGGACAACGCGGCGATGGTGGCGCTGGTCGGCGCGTGGCGGCTGGCCCGGGGCGCCGGCGACGAGCCGGACCTCGACGCGGTGGCCTCGCTCGAGGCCTCCGGCCTGCCGATCCCCCGGGAGTGACGCAACACCCTCGCCGCTAACTCATTGCCCGACATAGGGCCCACTGCACGTTCCGCTTCAGTCCAGCATCCCGCATGCCGATGCCTAAACGGGCGTAAGTCATTTCACCCGGAGAGTCGCGGCGTGTCGAAATCGCGAATCCTGGTCGCAGAAGACGAGATCAACCTGCGCCAGGTGCTGACACTTCAGCTGCAGGTCGCCGGCTACGAGGTCATCGATGCCGAGGACGGCAAGGTTGCGCTCGAGAAGGCGCAATCGCAGATGCCTGACCTGGTGCTGCTGGACGTCATGATGCCGCAGATGGACGGCTACGAGGTGTGCCGCCGCCTGCGCGCCTCGTTCGCGACCCGGCACATCCCGATCATCATGCTCACCGCGCGCGGCGAAGAGGATGCACGCCTCACCGGGCTCGAGGGCGGCGCGAACGACTACATCACCAAGCCGTGGGGCAAGCGCGAGCTCGAGCTACGCATCAAGAACGCGCTCGAGTGGAGCCGCCAGCAGCGCTCCGCGAGCCCGCTCACCGGGCTGCCCGGCAACCAGTCGATCAACGTCGAGCTCAAGACGCGCCTGGCGCGCGAGCGGCCGTTCGCGATGCTCCAGATCGACATCGACTTCTTCAAGTCCTTCAACGACCACTACGGCTATGCGCGCGGCGACCACGCGATCCAGACGCTCGCGCGCAACATCATGGATTCGGTGGTCAAGCACAGCGGCGGACACGATTTCGTCGGCCACATCGGCGGCGACGACTTCGTCGTGCTCACCGAGCCCGAGCGCGCCGAGGCGATCGCCGAGGACATCATCGCGGGCTTCAACGAGGCGGTACTCGACCTCTACGACGCCGAGGACCGCGATCGGGGCCACGTCGAGGTGCCCAACCGGCGCCACGTGACCGAGCGCTTTCCGCTCATGAGCCTGACGATCGCGCTCGTGAGCACCGACAAGATGCCGGTCTCCCACCTCGCCGAGCTCATCGACGTCGCCCAGGAGCTCAAGAGCCACGGCAAGGGGATCCCCGGCAGCGTGTTGGTCGGCGAACGCCGCTCGCGCGGCGACGGGGACGGACAGCAGGTGGCGTGATGACCCCCCCGCGGTGGACGGGATGAGCAGCCTGGGCGGGGCGGCCCGCGCCGAGCGGCCGGATCGCGATCCTTCGTCGGCGGTGGGGGAGGGCCTCGCCACCCTCGCGCAGGCGGCACTCGCGCTCCGCAGCACCGGCGATCTGGGCACCGCGTGCGCGATCGCCTGCTCGTGTGCGGTGCGTGCCCTCGAAGGGAGCGGCTCGCGGCTCCTGCGCGTCGACGGGCGCAGCGGCGCCCTGCGGCTGGTCGAGGAGTCCGGCGTCGAGACCCCCTACCTGGCCGAGCACGGCGGACCGGTCGAAGCGGTCATGCGCAGCGAAGCGGCCCTCTACGATGACGGCACGGTCGGGGACGCGCCCCGGGAGACCCTGCTCTGGACCGAGCCGCCCGCCGCGCTCGCCACCATCCCGCTCACCGCCGGCAACATGATCTACGGCGTGCTGCTGCTGGCGTTCGCGACCCCGCGGCGCTTCTGCGCCGCGGACCGCCTGCTGCTCCAGACGCTCGGGGACGGGCTCGCCATGGCGCTCGAGCGCTTCGAGCTGCGCAGCATGCTCGCCGAGGAGCACCAGCGGCTCACCGAGCTCGAGCACCGCATGAGCGCCGACGAGGAGTCGTCCTCCAATCTCATGTCGGTGGTCGCGCACGAGATCCGCACCCCGCTCACCGCGATCAAGGCGTACACGGAGACGCTGCTCGATTCGCTGTCGAACCCGCACACGCCGCGCGAGCGCTTCCTCGGCATCATCAACGACGAGTGCGACCGCCTGACGCGGCTGGTGAGCGACATCCTCGACCTGTCGCGCCTGGAAGCGGGCCAGCGGCCGCTGCGCCTCTCCCGGTTCGATCTCCCGCGCCTGGTGCAGGAGGTGGCGACCTCGATCGACGCGCTCGCCCAGCCGCGCCAGATCGCGATCGACATCGCGATCGAGGCCGAGCTGGTGGTCGAGGCGGACACCGATCTGCTGCGCCGCCTCTACCACAACCTGCTCAGCAACGCGGTCAAGTTTTCGCCGGTGGGCGCACACGTGCGCGCGTGCGCCACCGTGCAGGGCGAGGACATCGTCGGCACGGTCGAGGACCAGGGCCACGGGATCCCGGCCGAGGACCTGCCGCGGGTGTTCGAGCGCTTCTTCCGCGGCCGCCAGCCGGGCAGCCAGCAGGTCGACGGCACCGGGCTCGGGCTCGCGATCGCCCGCGGGATCGTCGAGCTGCACGGCGGACGCATCTGGGCGGAGTCGCAGCCCGGCATGGGGAGCCGCTTCTGCTTCACGCTGCCCCGGCGCCAGATGGCGTCGCCCTCCGCGCGCCGCATCGCGCGCCAGATCGCGCTGCGCCCCGACCTGCGCGAGCTGTTCGACCAGACCGCCGAGATGGTGGCGGCGGCCATGGATGCGGAGATCGTCTCGCTCATGGTGGTCGATCCCGACCGCGGCGACCTGTTCATCGTCGCCTCGCGTGGCCTCGAGGGGCAGAACCTCGCCGAGCGCCGGATCACGGTGCGCTCGGGGGTCGCCGGATCGGTCGCGGCGTGGGGCAAGCCGGTGCTCGTGAACAACATCGAGACCGACCGGCGATTCCTGCGCCTCAACCACCCCCAGTACAGCACCAAGTCGCTGCTGAGCGTGCCGCTGCGCGTCGAGAACGAGGTGCTCGGCGTGCTCAACGTCAACAACAAGGTGTCGGGTGCGGCCTTCGACGAGCACGACCTGGCGCTCATGGTGGCGCTGGTCGAGCGCGTCGGGAGCGCGGTGGAGCGCACCTACGCCTATCCCGACAGCGGCCGGACCGTCGCCGAAGCGCTCGAAGCGGTGCGGAGCCTGACGCGGCTGCGGCGCGACTACCTGCTCGGGACCCGCAGCGCGGTCCGGCTCGCGCGCGCCACGGCGCGCGAGCTGGGCATGAACACCGCCGAGGTCGACACGATCGGATTCGCCGCCGCGATCCACGACGTGGGCATGACGCGGCTCCACGACCGGCTGATCCAAGCGCCGCGCCCGCTCAAGGAGGACGAGCGCCGCCAGGTCGCGCGCCATCCCGAGATGAGCGTCGAGATCATCCGCCCGCTCGAGGACATGGGCACGGTCCGCGACATGATCCTCGGCCACCACGAGCGCTGGGATGGCACCGGCTATCCGCGCGGCGTCGCGGGCGAGGAGATCCCGCTCGGCAGCCGCGTGCTGGCGGCGGTCGACGCGTTCGAGAGCATGACCGCGACGCGGCCCTACCGCCCGCCGCGGCCACGGGACGAGGCGATCGCCGAGCTGCGCCGCGAGTCGGGCCGGCAGTTCGACCCGCGCGTGGTCGACGCCCTGACCCGGATCCTCGAGCGCGAGGGGTCCGAGCCATGAAGAAGAGCAAGGCGCCCGAAGCTTCGGCCGAGACGCTCCGGCTCAAGCGCGACCTCGACGCCGCACGGCGCGAGCTCACGCGCATCAAGAAGGGCCTGTTCGCCCAGGGCATCCCCGTCCCGGGGAAGCCGGGCTCGCCGCCCCTGGTCAGGCGCGATGCCGTCGTACCGGATGCCGTCGAGCCGGAAGCGATCGAGCCGGAGGCGGCCGAGCTGGAAGCGATCGAGCCGATTGCCGAGTCGGAAACGGGCGAGCCTGCCGGGGGCGGCGCGCTCCAGCAGCGCATCGCCGAGCTCGAGGTGGCGCGCGAGCGGCTGAGCCGCCTTTACGCGAGCCAGCTCGAGGAGAATCGCAAGCGCGCGCAGAAGCTCCACCACATCCTGCGGGTCGTGAGCGACATGAACTCCGACCTGGAATTCGAGACCCTGCTCCAGCGCATCGCGGAGACCATCCAGCAGAGCCTCGGATTCCGCATCGTGCTGATCCGCGTGCGCGAGCCCGGTACCAGCCTCCTGCGCGCCCGGGCGTTCGCCGGTCTCGACGAGGCCGCGCGCCAGCACCTGATCGCCGAGGACGTGCCGCTCGAAGACTTCCTCTCGTGGCTCAAGGACGAGTTCCGGGTCAGCCACTCCTACTACATCAGCCACAAGGACGCGTTCAGCCGCATCCTGCCGCCGGGCCACGTCGCCGACCTCGGCCCGCGCAAGGACTGGGAGTGGCACGAGCACGACGTGCTCCTGGTCCCGCTCTACAGCCGCCAGGGCGAGCTGACCGCCTACTTCTCGGTGGACGACCCGGTGGACCGCATGGTCCCCGCCCGCGAGACCGTGGAGATGCTGGAGATCTTCGGCAACCACGCGGTGGTGGCGATCGAGAACGCCCGCCTCTACCGGCAGCTCTCCGCGCACACGCACGAGCTCGAAGAGGCGAGCCAGCGCATGAAGGAGGTCAGCGCGCTCAAGAGCAACTTCATGGCCACGGTGTCCCACGAGCTGCGCACCCCGCTCACCGCCATTCGCGCCTACGTCGACGCCATGCTCGGGGGCCCCCCGGGGAGCTTCGACCAGGAGCAGGTGACCCGCTTCCTGCGCATCATCAGCGAGGAGACCCAGCGCCTGGCCCGCCTGATCGAGTCGGTCCTGGACCTCAACCGCTTCGATTCCGGCCACTTGCGGCTGCGCCGGCAGTCGGTCGACATGACCGAGATCGTCCAGGAGGCGATGCGCCTGCTGGAGCCCGTCGGCCAGGCCGGGCAGGTCAGTCTCAAGCTGGAAGTGCTCGCGTCCGATACCCGCGTGGACGCCGATCGTGACCAGATGCGGCAGCTCGTCCTCCACCTGGGCAGCAACGCGGTGAAGTTCACGCCGCCGGGGGGAACGACGACCTTCTGGCTGGAAGGCGATGCGCGGGACGTCACGCTGCGGGTGGAGGACACCGGTATCGGGATTCCCGAGCAGGCGTTGGAGCGGATCTTCGAGCGCTTCTACCAGGTGGATTCGTCGCTGGTGCGCCGTTACGGCGGAACCGGCCTGGGGCTCGCGATCTGCAAGTCGATCGTCGACTGGCATGGAGGCCGGGTGGTTGCGACCAGCACGCAGGGCCAGGGCTCGTGCTTCACGGTGGTGCTGCCGCGGCGCACGGCGCCGCGGGTCATCGTGCGGCAGGAGCCCAAGCTGCAGCCCGCGACCGAGGATGTGCTGAGGCTGGCGGTCGAGATGGTGGCGGAGGTCATGGATGCGCGAGTGGTGTCGCTGATGGCGTGCGAGCCGGGTGGAGACCTGGTGGTGCAGGCCGCGATCGGGCTGGACGAGCGCGTGGTGCAGGAGGCGCGCATCAAGCCTGGCCGCGGCGTGGCCGGATGGGTGGTCGAGCAGCGGCGGCCGGTGTGCGTGTCGAAGGTGAACGCCACGAACGCCGTGGCGGGCTCGGGCCGCGACGCCTACCGCACCGGCACCTTCCTCGCGGTGCCGATCGAGGCGCCGCAGGGTCTGCTCGGGGTGCTCAACGTGACCGATCCGGTCTCGCAGAAGACGTTCGAGGCGGAGGACTGCCACATGCTGCTCGACCTCGCCGACCGGATCTCGAACGCCTGGCAGCAGGCCCAGTCGCTCGAGGCCACGCAGGCGGGCGTCGAGGGCGCGGCGACCGCGCTGCGGCATCTGCTGCAGCACGTCGAGCGCGGGCGCCGCACCGCTCCCGACCGGGTGCGCCTGGCGCGCGCGACCGCGCGGGAGATGCGCCTCTCGGAGGCCGAGGTGGGTGTGATCGGCTTCGCCGCGACTGTGCACGATGTGGGCATGACGATGGTGGCGGAGGACGCGCTCGAGCGTGGCGGCGCCCTCACCGGCGACGAGCGCGAGCGCATGGAGCGCCACGTCGAGCTGGGCGCCGAGCTGCTCCGGCCGCTCGAGGCGGTGGGCGCGGTGCGCGAGGTGGTGCTCTCCCACCACGAGTGGTGGGACGGCACCGGCTATCCGCGACGGCTGGCGGGCGCCGACATTCCGGTGGGCGCCCGGGTGCTGGCGGTCGTGGATGCCTACGAGAGCATGACGCTGGGCCGCGCGCATCGCACCGCGCTCTCGCCCAGCGAGGCGCTGGTGGAGATCCGCCGGCGCAGCGGCACGCAGTTCGACCCGGAGGTCGTCGAGGCCTTCGAGCCCGCGCTGCGCGAGGTGGAACGGCAGCAGATGGCGGGGGAGTCGCCGGTCGAGGACGCCCCCACACGTGAAGCGAGGAGGTGAGAGAGATGGCGAAAGGACGGATCCTGGTCGTGGATGACGAGATCTACATCGTGCACATCCTCGACTTCAGCCTCGGCATGGAAGGCTACGAGGTCATCACCGCCCTCGACGGAGAGCAGGCGCTCGAGAAGGCACGGGCCGAAAAGCCCGATCTCATCGTGCTCGACATCATGATGCCCAAGCTCGACGGCTACGAGACCTGCAAGCTGCTCAAGGGAGACGCGGCAACCAAGGACATTCCGGTCATCCTGCTGTCGGCGAAGGGACGCAACGTCGACCAGAAGATCGGGTTCGAGGTGGGCGCGGACGACTACATCACCAAGCCCTTCAGCCCGCGCAAGCTGGTCGAACGCATCAACGCAATTCTCGGTCAGAGCAGCTCCCAGCGCATGCAGGCCTGAGCCCCCCGACTGGGGAACGGCAACTCCCGTTCCGTTCGTCCGTAGGGGGGCCGGCCGGCGCGCGCCATGGGCGCACTCCGCCGGCTCAGCGCTGCCGGGAGAGCTCGGCGACCGCCTGACGGACGGTGGCGACGTGGATCCCGCTTTCCGCGACCGCCCGCATTTGCGACACGAACGCCTCGCTGCGCGTGTCGAACTCGCTGAGCCCCTCATCGTCCACCTTGTGATAGACGAGGATCAGCCACTCCTTCCGCCGCCGCGCCGTGGAGAGCCACTCCCGCACTTCGTCGATCGTGGTGTCGAGATGCACACTCTGCACCTTGACCCGGTAGGCATCCCAGCCGTCCTTCGGGTTGTAGCCGGTCTCGACGCCGCGGTGGGATCCGTAGTGGCGACGCACCACGTCCAGGACCCGGTCGTCGTAGAGCCCGTACGGGCTCGCGAAGCTCGACACCGTGATCCCGAGCTCGCGCTCGAGCAGCTGCTTCGAGTCGCGCAGCTCCCGCTCCAGCTCGGTGCCCGACAGGGTGGTGAGGTCGCGATGCGACACCGAGTGCCCGCCGATCTCATGCCCCGCGCGGCTGAACGCGCGCAGATCGTCGAGCGACAGGTGGCCCTGGCGGCCCAGGAGCCCGGTGGCGCAGAACTGGGTCGAAGTGAGGTGGTGCGACTCGAGCACCGGCAGGACCGTGGTCACGTTGGAGGCGCGCCCGTCGTCGAACGTGAGCGTCACCACCGGCCGCCGGAAGCCTTTGGGCTCGCGGGCCTCGAGGCGCAGCTCGTCCACGGTCAGCTCGCCGTCGCGCTCGATCAAGTGCGTGACGGTCGCGCGTGAGGCCGCGAGTGGCACGGTGAACCGATCCGCGTAGCGGGCCCAGCGGGCACTTGCCGGCGCCGCGCCCAACCTGAGATAGCGGGTCGAGCCGTCCTTCAGGGTCACCGTGACCACCACGCGCGTCGGAACGGTGGCGCGGTAGCGGTCGCTGAACTCGTACGTCGCCCCGCCCTCGACGGGGCGCGGCTCGTAGCTCCAGCGGGCGTCCCCGCTCACGCGCTTGCGGAGCGTGACCTGGACGCTGCGCGCGCTCTGGTATCCCGTGCGGAGCCAGCGGAAGGTCGCGGCGTTGTCCCCCCAGCGGTCGCCGCGCCAGTGCTGCGGCCGGGCGGGATCGCGAGGGTCCGCGGTCTCGAAGGATGGGTTGGGCAGCAGGTCGGCGGCCGCAAGCGTGGCGATCAGGAGCGTGACGGGGCTTAGAGGACGGAGCATCCGGGGAGGATAGCCGACAAGGGCGCCATTCCTGTTGCCCTGCCCGGTGCTCTCGGCCTAGCCTTGGCCTTCCCCAGTGATTCCGCGCGTCCGCGCGCCGCGATCCGGAGTCCGCGCATGAAGCTCAGAGTCGGTTGGCTCGCTCTCGCCCTGCTGATCATGGCCGTGCCGCGCGTGCACGCGTCCCATACGCCGCCCGACACGCTGCTGATCCTGAGCAGCCTCTCCCTTCCAGCCATCGCCCTCGATCCAGTGACCGGTGACCGGCACTTCGCGTATACAAGCAACTTCATCCTGACTCATTACTGGGAGACACCCGGGGGCTGGCAGAGCGAGTCGATTACCGACAGCGCATCGCTGAACACCACTGCTGGATTCCAGTTGCGCATCGCGGGCGATGGTCATCCGGTGGCGGCCTACGTTCGGAAGGGCACCTTGGTGTGCGCCGTGCGTGGACCGGGCGGATGGGAACGCGACACCCTCGACGCAGGACTCACCGGAACCCAATTCCCGATCGCCCTGGATCTGCACCCGTCGACCGGTGAGCCTTCGATCGCATGGGCGCGTCGGACGACGGTCTCCGGCGAGCCGTCGCGAATCTTCTACGCACGCCGGAGCAGCGGCACATGGACCACGCAGGAAGTCGATACGACCTCGAGCGCGTTTCTCAATGTGGCGCTCGGGATCGACGGAACCGGGAAGACCCACATCGCATGGACCCGACCCGGAGGCGAGGGCACACCGCGCATCGTGCTGGTGGCCGGATCGATCTCGAGTCCCGGCGAGTCTTTCGTCGCCGCTCCGGTCGACTCGGAGATGTTCTTGTTCGTCTCCATGGCCATCGATCGCACCACCGATGAACCGCGAATCGTGTATGGCGCAAGAGACGCGAATTTCGCGCCCTGGACACGCTATGCCTATCGCGCCCCCGGAGGTGCATGGCAACGGACCACCGTGGAGTATGCAGACCCCTCCGGAAACCCTCCAGCCCCGGCGCTCGCCCTGGATCCAGCCGGAAATCCCTTTATCAGCTACACCTACGTCCTCCCGATCGAGCCCGGTTTCGTCGACCCTTCCGAGTCGAACGAGGTGACCTCGTGTGGTGGTGTCGCATCGGAAGACGTCGTGGTCTTTCACCGGACAGGGGGCGCCGGCGGAGGACCGTTCGCGCGCGAATTCCTGAGCGGTCATGACGCCGGACGTGCGGGGCTTGCGGCTATCGCTTCGAGCGCGGTCGGACAGGCCGATATCCTCTGGCGGGGGCGGATGGGCTGTCCACCATGGGGGCTCACCACGACCCGCGTGACGGTGGCGCCGACCGCCGGCGTTGGAGAAACAGGTGACAGGAGGCTCGTGTGGGCGATCTCGAATCCCGCGCGCGCCGGCGATCCACAACGCGTGTCTCTCGCGCTCGCGCAAGGCAGCGAGGCGTCCGTCGCGCTCCACGATCTCGCGGGGCGACGCGTCGCTATGCTGCACGAGGACGCGCTCACGGCAGGACGCCAGGATCTCCGTTGGCAGACGCCGAATGTGAACCCCGGCCTCTACTGGCTCACCGTCCGCGTCAACGGAGCCCGCATCGGCTCACGGGCTCTTGTGATTCTGAAGTAGCCCACGCCGCTCGGCGGCCGCGATGCGCTTGTGGCGCATGAATTCCGAGCCATACGTGCGCTCGGCCTCGTAGTGATTGTGCGCCTGGCACAAGAGCCGGATGTTCGAGACCGTTGCATCGCCGCCGCGCGCCGCAGGCTCGATGTGATCGAACTGGATGAACTTCCGCGCTTCGCAGCGGTGCCCGGTGTCGCTCACGAAGGTGCACTGGCCACCGTCGCGCTCCCAGACCGCGCGCTGCACGTCGGCGGGAATGGTGCGCGCACTGCGGGTGGTGCGCGGGTGCTTGCTCGGGCATGACGTCGCCGCGAACTTCTGCTTCTCGACTTGAGCCTCGTACAGCGCAAGCGCATCCTCGACGATCTGGCCGATCTCTGATGCTGGGACACTCAGCATCTCCTGGATGTGATCGAGCGAGTCCTTGGCCTTCTGGCTCATCGGGAACTGCGCCGAGTAGCGCTGCGGTGCAACCGGTTTCACTTTGGGACGCTCCATCGGTGCGTCAACTTGCCCCGGGGCAAGTTCGGTGCTCGTCGAGGCCGATGGATCCATCATCGTGACCGGTGGCTTTTCGCCTGGAAGCGGCGACGGTAGGGCGATGGGCACCACGCGGGCGGCAATGTCCTGCCGCGGAAACCGTGCTGCCAGCAGATGCTCGATCTGCGACTTGCTCCTGTGGGTCGCGGCGGCCAGCAGTTCGGGCGCTGTGCTCTCAGTGAGATGCGGCGACAGCAGACAGACGCCGCTCAGATGCAGCCGCCCATCGGCGACTGCCGTCAAGATCTCAGGAAACCTCCGGGCGGCCCGGGCGGCCTGAATGCGCTTGTACGCGGCGTCGTCCGAGAAGTGCAGCGCCCCGACCAGGAAGGCGAACATCGATTCGTAGCCATCTTCCAGGTAGAGCTTGCGAGCGTCGTATTCGGCGATGTACGCGAGCACCACGGACGTGGCACTCCGTTCCCGCGAGACCACCACAGGCAGGTCGCGGCGCAGGGTCTCATCGGACAGATCGGACATGTTCACGGCGAACTCCTCGACGGGGGCGAGTGTCGTCGAGGGCTGACACAGCCTTTCTACCACACGTGTTTTCGGCGCTCAGGGATGCCCGCGGAGCGCACAACTCACGTCGTTGTGCGATTGCAATGAGAGTCGCACCGCATGAGTCGTCCGAAGCGAACCTGTGCAGGTCTACGCAAAGTTCAGAAGTCCTCCCCGGACCACGGCTCGATGGAGCCCCAAAGTCCGTCAAGCACCCTTTCTTCGCCGAGCCCCACAGCGCAACACCTCTTGAAGTAGACTCGGCCTCGATCCCGCACCCGAGCCACCGCCACCCGCATCCCCAGGCCTTCATGCCCTTCGCGCAGGTCGCACTCCCCCTGCCGCTCCGCCGCACCTTCACCTATGCGGTGCCCGACGAGCTCGACGCGCGCGTGCGCCCGGGCGTCGAGGTGCAGGTGCCGTTCCGCGGCCGTGCGCGCAAGGGGTTCGTGGTCGAGCGCGCGCGCGAGAATCCGCTCCCGCCTGGCACCAAGGTGCAGGCGATCACCGCACCGCTCGGCGGCACCGTGTTCACCCCGCACATGCTCGCGTTCACGCACTGGATCTCCGAGTACTACCTGGCGCCCTGGGGCGAGGTGCTGGCGGCGGCACTCCCGGGCGGGCTCGAAGGGTTCGCGAAGAGCCGCGCGCGCAAGGGCGCCGAGGAGGACCGCGTGTCGGCGCTCGCGCTCCGCGAGCGCATGACGCTCACCGCCGGCCAGCGCGATGCGCTCAAGGTCATCGAGGGCGCGATCGCCGCGGGCGGCTTCGCCCCGATCCTGCTCCACGGCGTCACCGCGAGCGGCAAGACCGAGCTCTACATGCGCGCCGCCGAAAAGGTGCGCGCGGCCGGCAAGCAGACGCTGATCCTCGCGCCCGAGGTGGCGATCGGCTCCCAGCTCGTGCGCGAGTTCCGCCGCCGGTTCGGGCGCCGCGTCGGCGTCCTGCACTCCTACCTGAGCGTCGGCGACCGCCGGCAGAACTGGGAGCTCGCGCATCGAGGAGCACTCGACGTGATCGTGGGGGCGCGCTCGGCGGTGTTCGCGCCGCTGCCATCGATCGGCCTGATCGTGGTCGACGAGGAGCACGAGCCCGCCTACAAGCAGAGCGAGATGCTGCGCTACCACGGGCGTGACACCGCGGTGCGGCGCGCCCAGATGCTGGGCGTCCCGGTGCTGCTCGGCTCGGCGACCCCGAGCCTCGAGTCGCTCGCCAACGCCGCGCGCGGCAAGTACACGCGCATCGAGCTCGCCGAGCGGGTGGACAAGCGCGCGCTGCCGGTCATGCGCGTCGTGGACCTGAGGCGCGAGACCGGCGGCGGCTCGCTCATCTCGCGCCCCCTGCTCTCCGCACTCACCCAGCGGCTCGAGCGCAAGGAGCAGGCGATGCTGTTCCTGAACCGGCGCGGGCACTCCCATCACACCCAGTGCCGGGCGTGCGGCTGGGTGCCGGTGTGCCCGCACTGCGACATCGCGCTCACGCTCCACCTCGCGCCGCGCGATCGGCGATGCCACTACTGCGACCATCGCGAGCCAGCGACCTCCACGTGCCCCTCGTGCCAGGCGGAGCTGCTGAGGCTTTCGGGGGCCGGCACCCAGCGTGCCGAGCGCGAGCTCGAGGCGGCGCTGCCCGGGGCGCGCATCATCCGGCTCGACACCGATGTCGCGCGCGAGAAGGCCAGGCCCGCCCAGGTGCTCGCCGCGTTCGCGCGCGGCGAAGCCGACGTGCTGCTCGGCACGCAGATGATCGCCAAGGGACTAGATTTTCCGCGCGTGACGCTGGTGGGGGTGCTCGACGCCGACGTGGCGCTCCATCTGCCCGACTTCCGCGCCGCCGAGCGCACGTTCCAGCTGCTGGTCCAGGTGGCGGGTCGCGCCGGCCGCGGCCGCACGCCGGGTGAGGTGCTGGTGCAGACCTGCTCGCCCGAACATCCCGCCATCACCGCCGCGTGCCGCTACGACGCGAAGGGATTCGCCGAGCGCGAGCTGGCGGAGCGCCGCGAGGCGGGCTACCCGCCGTTCGTGCGGCTGGCAACGCTGCTGCTCACCGGCGCCGACGAGAAGCAGGTCGAGCGCGCCGCCGAGATGCTCGCGGACGCGATCCGCTTCGATGCCGACGCCAACCACGTGCGGGTGCTGGGCCCGGCGCCGCAAGCGCTCGCCCGGCTGCGCGGGCGGTACCGCTGGCACCTGCTGCTCAAGGGCGACACTTCCGCCGCAGTGCGCGCGGTCGCTGCCCGCGGCCTCGAGTGGGCGGAGTCGGGGGAGAGGCCATCGTCGGTGCGCGTGGTGGCCGACGTCGATCCGGTCGAAGTGCTGTAGCGATTACCCGATACAAATGTAATTGCGGGCCGGAGGATCGAAGAGCATGCTCCGCGGCCTCTCCACTTGAGGCCGCTGGCTATGGTCATCCGTTTTTCTCCGCATGTCATCCCGTGGATCGCGGGCTTGCTGATCGCGATCACCGACGGGGCGACCTACGCCGCGTCCGTTCCGCCCGCGAGCACGGACTCGATTCGAGCGCTGCTCGTTCAGCGGCGGTACGCGGCCGCTGATACGGCGGCGCGCCGGGCAATCCTAGAATTGCCCACCGGGAAGAAGAGCGATCCGTCCCGCACCGCCGATCTCCTCGATCTTCTGGTCGAGGCCATCTGGCGACGCGGGACGCCACTCTCGCAGGATGCAGATTCGCTCAGCCTCCTTGCGGTCGAGATCCGGGAGAAGCAGTCACCGGATGATCCGAAGCTCGTGGCGAGTCTTTTCAACCGTGGTTCCACGTTGCGCCTGCTGACCCGGGCCAAGGATGCGGTCGCGGCCTTCGATCGCGCGCTGGCGCTCCGCTCCCGGCTCGGCGTGCCGGACGATCTCCAGGCGGCGGAGCTGATGTCCTCGCTCGGAGTGGTCCAGCGGAACCTGGGGCGTACCGCGGTCTCACTCGAGCTCAGTCAGCGGGCGCTCGCCATCCGGCGCGGCAGACTCCGGCCGGACGATCCGGCGCTGGCACGCAATTGGGTGAGCATCGCCCAGGCGCTGGGCGCGCTCTCGCGGACCGGTGAGCAGATGCAGGCTTATCGAGAGGCGATCGCGATCTTCGAGGCGCCCGCCACCCCGGACACCGCGGGGCTGACCACGGCGCTGGTGAACTATGCGTCGGTCCTGCTCACCGCGGAAGACGCGAAATCGGCGATGGCCGCGTCGCGACGCGCCTTGGATCTCGGGGTGGCCCTATACGGGGCGGGGGCGCCCCAGACCGCCATGGCGAACCTCAACCTCGCGATCGCTCTTGCACAGCTGGGCGACATGGATCTGGCGCGGACACACTTCGCCTCCTCGCTGGCGGCGAACCAAAGCGCCGCGAAGCCCAGCGCGAGAGACCTCGGATTCATCTGGCTCGGATGGGGAAAGGCGGAGCGCGCTGCGGGAGGCCGACTGGATTCGGCCCTGGCGATGCTCAGGCGGGGACGCATGCTGACGGGACCGAACGATCCTCTACGCGTGCCCGGCATGCTGGTCGAGGAGGCCGCCGGCCACTGGGGCCTGAACGATCTTGCTGGAATGCGGTCGCTTCTGGAGCAGGCGGATGCCGCGCTGGGCGGCCGTCTCGGGCCCGAGCACCAGAATGCCTTCGCGGTCATGCACAACCGCGCCTTGTGCCAGTTCATGGCCGGGCACGCCGACAGCGCCCTCCACTCCGAGCTCGCCGCGGAGGACGCGATGCTCAGAAACCTGGACCTTTCGTTCGAGAGCATGACCGAGAAGACCGCGCTCCACTGGCTGAGAGCCCATCCCGTCTCGCTGCCGCTCGGGCTTTCGATCGCGGCGCAGGCGGCGGACAGCTCGAGCCTCGCGCAGATCTGGCAGGTGAACATGCAGGAGCGTGGGATCGTGCTCGACGAGATGGCGACGCGGCGTCGGGTCGCATCGCTCGCGGGCGATTCCCTGCTCCAGCAGATGCGCCGGGAGCGCGCCGATGCCTGTGCCGATCTGTCGGCGATCGTCAACGCGGGTCCTGGGCAGCGAAGGCCATCGGAGTTCGACAGCCTGGTGAGCGCCGCGCGGGAGCGGAAGATCCAGGTGGAGGAGCGGCTCGCCGCAAGGAGCAGCGCCTACCGAAACATGCTGGCCCGCAGCACGCTTGCTTTCGATGACCTGTCGCGATCCCTCCAGCCCGGTCAGGCCCTGGTCGCCTACGTGCGGTACGGGCATTGGGACCGCGGCCGCGTCGCGGCGGCCATGCGCGATGCCGCGACCACGGGGCGCGATGCGAGGGCGGCGGCAAACTCCGCCGCCACCGACGTCTACGCGGCCTTCGTCCTGCCGGGCCCTGGAGCAAGACCTCGTTTCATCACGCTGGGGCCCGAGCGCGCGATCGATTCTCTCGTCCATCGCTGGCGGCGGTCGATCGCGGAGGACCCACTCGGCGAGAATGCAGTGGCTCAATCGTCGCAACGACGCGCCGGATCCGCCCTGCGGAAGGCGATCTGGGAGCCCGTGGCGTCGCTGGTCGGCGCGGCCAAGCTCGCCTTCGTGGTTCCGGCAGGTTCACTCAGCCTCGTGAATCTTCCCGCGCTTCCGAGCAGCACCGGCGGGTATCTCGTCGAAAGCGGACCCACCATTCATCATCTGGCGTCCGAACGTGAGCTGCAGAACGCCCCGGACGCTCCCGCCGGACGAGGCCTGCTCGCCTTCGGCGCGGTCGACTACGATCGCAGCGCCCCCCTGGTCGCTTCAGAGGTGGCGGGTGCCGCGGGCGGAGGCTCAGGACCGGTGCACGCCGCTCCATTTCGCGGTGGACGAACGTCGTGTGCCGAGTTTGCGAGACACGCCTGGGCGCCGCTCTCCGGCACCTTGCCGGAGCTCAAGAACGTGGCCGGGCTCTGGGATCTGGACACCACATCGTCGCGAGGTCGGGGCCGATGGCTGGCCAGCGAACAAGCGTCCGAAGCCGCTTTCAAAGAACTCGCCCCTGGCCACCGGGTTATCCATCTCGCGACCCACGGCTTCTTCGTTTCGGACTGCGAAGGAAAGCCACGAAGCGCCTCGGTCTCAGCCCTCGAGGAGAATCCTCTCCTACGCTCTGGGATCGTGCTCGCCGGCGCCAACCGGAATCAGCTGCGCGAAGACGACGAGGATGGAATCCTCACCGCCGAGGAGATCGCCTCCATGGATCTCTCGGGCGTCGAGTGGATGGTCCTCTCCGCATGCGAGACCGGCATCGGCACCGTCGAAGCGAACGAAGGGGTCTTCGGCCTGCGGCGTGCGATCGCGCTCGCCGGGGCTCGCACCAGCATCATGAGCCTGTGGCGGGTGAGCGACACCGCGACGGCGCAGTGGATGCGGCGGCTGTACGAGGCGCGCCTGAAGGACGGACTCAGCACCGCCGAAGCGATGCGCAAGGCCTCCCGCGACATGCTCGAGGAGCGCCGGCGGCGGGGGCAGAGCACCAGCCCGTGGACCTGGGGCGCGTTCATCGCCACCGGCGACTGGCGTTGAAGCGAACGAGCACGCGGGCAAAACGGGCCCGCGTGCCCTCGTGACCATCCGCTAGTTCAGAATCACCAGCCGCTTCGTGACCCGCTCGCCGCCCTGGGCCAGCTCGTAGAAGTACATGCCCGGCGCCGCGGCCACGCCCACCGCCGTGCGGCCGTCCCACTTCACGACATGGCGCCCGGCGGTCATCGCACCGTTGACCAGCACCGCCACCGTCCGTCCGGCCACATCGTAGACGCGCAGCGAGCCCGACCCGGCGATGGCCACGTCGAACGGAATCGTCATCTCGGCGCGAGCCGGGTTCGGGTAGCTGGCACCCAGTGCGATGCGGCCCGAGCGCGCCGGCGCGGGAAGAGGCGCGTCCAGGACCGACGCGACGTTGCGCAGGATCGAGATGCGGTTCGAGAGATAGTCCGTGGTCGCGACGTCCGGCGCTCCGTCCCGATCCAGATCGACCACCACGAACGATGAGGTTCTCAGCGTCGTGCCATAGTCGTTGCGCACCTCGAGCGACCCGTCTCCGCGCCCGCGCAGGAACGAGACCACGTTGGCACCGATGCTCGCGCGCAGTACGTCGAGATGACCATCGCGGTCGAGGTCCACGATGGCGAGCCCCCCGGAGCTCATGGCCGTCTGGAAGGCCGTTGAGGGGCCAAAGGTCCCGTCGCCATGGCCGGCATGCACATGGACGTAGGAAGTCGGGAGCACGTTGCTTCCCCGCACGAGGTCGAGGTGCCCGTCTTCGTTCAGATCCCCCAGCGCCAGCGCGTTTCCGACCTGGGCTCCAGCGAAGTCCACCCGAGGCTGGAACGTGCCGTCTCCGTTTCCGAGCAGAACCGAGATCATCGCGTCGCCGTCGTTGCCCACGACGAGGTCTGCCCGTCCATCATGGTTGACGTCGCCGATCGCAATCGCGTTGGGATAGGGGCGTGCGGCGATGTCGGTGCGCGCTCCGAAACCGCCGTTCCCGAGGCCCAGCATGACGGAAACGAACGTCGGAGACTGCGTTCCGACGACCAGGTCGGGACGCCCATCGCCATTCAGGTCCCCGAGCGCCATCGTGCGGCACGCGCCCGGGAACGGCGTGGCCATGGCGGGCCCGAGGCCGGTCACGCCGCCGAGCCGCACCGAGAGCGTGCTGTCGCTGTTGAGGGTCACGAGGTCCGCGATCCCATCCGCATTCAGATCCCGCGCATCGAGCTGCCATGGAGCCTCATCGACCGTAAGCGCGACCGGCGGGCCGAACGTCCCATTGCTGACTCCCATGTGGAGCGTCAGCCTCTTGCTCGAGCTTCCTACGGCCAGGTCGATGCGGCCGTCGCCATCGAAGTCCGCCGCCGCGATGCCCCACGGTTCGGTGTGGGTTGCGAACGACGTGCCGAACCCGAAGGTGCCGTCCCCGTTACCGGTGTGGACCGAAACCGCATCGCTCAGCGGATGAACCGCGACCAGGTCGCGCGCCGGATTGCCGTCGAGGTCGGCCACGGCGACGAACATGGGATCGTAATCGGTGCCGCCGGGCGAGGGATTGCCGCCGGTCACGAGCTCGCTCGCAGCCCCGAACGTGCCGTCACCGTTGCCAGGGAGGATGGAGAGCGTCCCGCTGCGGCCGTTGCCGAGCGCGACGTCCACCCGGCCGTCCCGGTTCACGTCACCCAGCGCAACCGCGGTCGGCGTCGTGGGACCCCGGTAGACGTGTCGGGGGCCAAGCGTTCCGTCCGCATTCGCGAGATGCACGGCAACACCCTGCCCGTCGAAGTATCCGGTTCCCATGACGACGTCGTCGCGCCCATCCCCGTTCACGTCGCCCACCGCCATGCAGGCGGGCGAGGATGCGGTCGAGGCCGTGGCCACGGGCGTCGAGAACGAGCCGTTGCCCTGGCCAAGCCGGGAGTAGATGTTGGGGCCTACGCCATACGTGACGATGTCGGGAGCCTGGTCCGCATTGAGATCGCCGACCGCCATCTGCGAGTTGAAGCTCAGCAGGCCGATCTCCGTGACCGGCCCGAAGCTGCCGCCTCCGGTTCCGAGGGCGAAGGCAAGACGGCAGTGGTTCGTCCCAACGTTGCCCTTCAGGACGACATCGAGTCGACCGTCGCGATTGACGTCCGTGATCGCCAGCGCGGCGGTGGAAGCTCCGGAGCTCCACGTGCCCCATCCGACCGGAGCATCGAACGATCCATCGCCGTGCCCCCGCGCCACGCGAAATGCCGCGGACGTGGCGCCGGCCAGGAGGACCAGGTCGACGTGACCATCGTTGTCGAGATCCGCTGCGGCACCCATGGCACCTCCGTAGCCGATCCCCGGATCCTCGGCCGCCGCCAACGACCCGTCTCCCAGTCCCCGGTGCAGCGTCATCGGAGCACCCATGACGATCAGGTCCGTGTGCCCGTCCTCGTCATAGTCCGAGAGCACCGCGGACCGCGGATAGTCGCCCGCTGGATAGGATCGAAAGCCCGCCAGCAGTTGCGGGTCACCGGCGCCCGCGGGGCCGGGGAGCAGGCACAGCAGGCAGCCGAGGGCGCACAGAAGCGTCGTCAGTTTCATGGCTCGTTCCTCCTTGCTGAGGGCCGTCCGGACCCCGATCGGGGTCCGCCTTCCCTCATGTCGAACGAGCCCGTCGCCGTGACACACCGTCGCGATCGCGACGCACTGGGGCCCAATGTCACGCCTGCGCAAGGTCCCTGCGGATCCGGCTTCCCCCTTGACGCACCGCAGGTTGCGGGCCAAGATTCGCCCCGCCACGGCCTTGCGCCGTCCTCTCGAACGCTGGCACCCTTCCCGCATCGGAAAGCCACCACATGACCACCACCCCGTCTCGATCCCGACCGCTGGCCTCCAACACGGGCGCTCCGGTTTCGGGCCTCGCCGAAGTGTCGGGTCCGCCGGGCGTCACCTTCGAGTCCGTGCGCGACCATCCGCGGGTCAAGGTGTACGTGCGGGCGGCGGACCAGGCGCTGGCCGAGATCGGCTACACCGAGCACGGCGAGCGGCACGTGGGGCTGGTGGCGCACATCGCCTACAACGTGCTCAAGCG
This sequence comes from Candidatus Eiseniibacteriota bacterium, assembly GCA_035275545.1. Taxonomy (GTDB): domain Bacteria; phylum Eisenbacteria; class RBG-16-71-46; order RBG-16-71-46; family RBG-16-71-46; genus WS-11. The sequence continues at coordinate 21,625 of DATEMP010000003.1, forward strand.
CCTCGGCCATTCGGACCGCGAGGCGGAGCTGGCGGCGATCGCCGGCTACCTGCACGACATCGGCAACGCGGTGAACCGGGAGCAGCACGCCCAGACCTCGGCGGTCATGGCGATGCACATCCTGGGGGACATGGGGATGCCGGACGCCGAGATCGCCCAGGTCATGGGAGCGGTCGGCAACCATCACGAGAACGACGGCGACCCGGTGAGCCGGGTGGCGGCGGCGCTGATCGTCGCCGACAAGAGCGACGTGCATCGCACCCGGGTGCGCAACGCGGACATGATCAAGTTCGACATCCACGACCGCGTGAACTACGCGGTGGTCAAGAGCTTCCTCAACGTCGACGAGGCCTCGAAGCGCATCACGCTCGAGCTCACGGTCGACACCGCGATCTCGGACGTCATGGAGTACTTCGAGATCTTCATGACCCGCATGGTGGCATCCCGCAAGGCGGCCAAGTACCTGGGCACGGCCTTCGGGTTGACGGTCAACGGCAATAGCCTGACGTAGCGCGCGGGTCCCCCGCCGCACGACTGGAGGATGGAATTGAATTCGATACCGATGAGTGAACGCATGACGACCGGGCTCGTGGCGCGCGTGGTGCGCGGTGGGCTGGTCGCGGCGGTGGTCGCGCTGGCGGCCGCCGGGGCGGCGGAAGCGCGCAACCCGCACAACTCGGGCGGGATCCTCTACGTGACGCAGGGGATTCGCGACAAGGACAAGGGCGACATGGAGAGCTACACGCGCCAGATGCACAAGGCGGTCGCCGAGCTCCAGCAGGGCACCACCGAGGACCCGGCCGACGCCGAGGCGCTCGGCTACCTGGGCTGGGCGTACGCCGAGATCGACAGCTTCTGCCCGGCGGGCAAGGCGTTCGCGGGGGCGATGGAAGGGCTCGCGGCCAAGGGCGACAAGAAGAAGGCGGAGTGGGCCAAGGGCAATCGCGACTCCTACTGGGCCCGCCTGTTCAACGAGGGCATCGACGCGATCCGGACCGCCCAGCAGGCGTATCCCAACTACACCGACACGCCCAAGGACGAGGCCGAGACCACGATGCGGGGCGAGGCCGAGAAGCAGTACCAGCGGGCGCTCACGACCCTCGGCCGGGCGGCCTGCCTCAAGCCGGGTGACCCGCAGACGATCCGCAACCTGGGCTCGGTGTACGCGTTCAAGGGCGAGTTCAAGAGCGCGGAGGCGGTGTTTCAGGAGGGGCTGAAGGCGGCCCCCAACGACAGCGGGCTGGCGCTCTCGCTCAAGTCGGTGCGGATCAACACCGCGCGCAGCCTGGTCGACGCGAAGAAGTACGACGAGGCGATCGCGTTCTTCGGCGACCTCATCAAGACCGAGCCGAACAATTCCGATCACCACCTCTCGCTCGCCGACGCCTACTTCAAGCGCGCCACCAGCAAGGAAGGCGACGCGCGCAAGTCGGACTTCGGGCTCGCGGGCGACGCCTACGCGAAGGCCTCGGAGCTCAAGCCGAGCGACCCGGACCTGCCGTTCAACGCCGGCCTCGCCTACACCAACGCCCAGATGTGGGCCAAGGCGGAGGTCCAGTGGCGCGCGACCCTCAAGGTGCGCCCGGACGACGAGGCGGCGCTGGGCTCGCTGGGCGCGGTGCAGGCCGAGCAGGCCAAGTACAAGGACGCGATCACCACGCTCCACCAGGCGGTGAGCCTCAAGCCGCAGAACAAGAATCTTCACCGCCAGCTCGGGTCCGTCTACATCAAGGCCGGAAACAACGGCAAGGGCAACGAGGAGTTCATGGTCTACCTCGCCATGGACAAGGGGCAGCCGGCCGCGGACGCCGCGGCGACCGCCAAGGCGGCCAAGCCCGAGACCGCGGCGGGCAAGACGCTGGCGAGCGACGGCGCTCCGGACCAGGTGATCGCGTGGTCCGCCGACAACGACAACTACGAGACCTGGCTCTACTGGGCCAAGAAGCGCGCCTACACCTTCAAGTTGGGCTCGCTGGTCACCAAGTCCGACTGGAGCGCGCCCGACCTGACGGTCGCGGCCTCGGCCCCCAAGAAGTAGCGCGCGCGGCGCGCCCATGAGTGATCGCCTGTCGGGCCGCACCGTCGCCGTGCTGGGCTTCGGCAACCAGGGCGAGGCGCAGGCGCTCAACCTGCGCGACTCCGGCGTCACGGTGGTGGTGGGCGCGCGCGCGGGCGGGGCCGGCGAGACGCGCGCCCGTGCGCACGGCTTCGAGACGCTCCCGCTCGACGAGGCGGCGCGGCGCGCCGCGGTGTGCGCGGTGCTGCTTCCCGACGAGCGCACGCCCGAGCTCTGGCCGGCGATCGCCGCGGCGCTCCCGCCGGGAGCCGGCGTGGTGTTCGCGCACGGTTTTGCCCTCCTCTACTCCGACCTGTCGTTTCCACCGCAGAGCGATGTCGTCCTGGTGTCGCCCACCGGGCCGGGACGCGTCCTGCGCGAGGTCTACGTCCGGGGTGCGGGGCTGCCCGCCTACCTGGCGGTCCATCGCGACGGATCCGGCGAGGCGTGGGGGCTGGCGGAGAGCTACGCCGGCGGCATCGGCAGCGCCCGTGCGCGCCTCTGGCGCACCACGGTACGCGAGGAGACCGAGGTCGACCTGTTCGGCGAGCAGGCGGTGCTGTGCGGCGGCATGAACGCGCTGGTGACCGCGGCGTTCGAGACCCTGGTGGAGCGCGGCTATTCGCCGGAGATCGCCTATCTCGAGTGCGTGCACCAGCTCAAGTACCTGGCGGATCTGCTGCACGAGCGGGGGGTGGCGGGGATGCGCCGGGGGATCAGCGGCACGGCGCTCTACGGGGACGTGACCCGCGGACCGCGCGTCGTGGGGGAGCCGGCCCGGGCGGCGATGGCGGCACTCCTGGACGAGATCCGCTCCGGCGCCTTCGCCCGCGAATGGGCCGGGGAAATCGCGCGCGGCGCTCCGCGGCTGGCCGCCGAGGTGGCCCGCGCGGCCGCTCACCCGATCGAACAGGCGCGGGCGGAGGCCCTGGGAGGTCCCCAGGAGCCCGGCAAGGCCGGGGGGGAACCTCGCAACGCCTTGTCCAAAAACTGATTGACAGGTTTTGAAGCGGGGCGGTAGCTTCCCGGCAACGTTTACGCGGCGGAGAGGTCGGGTCCCCGCCACGGCGGCACCAGGAGGGCGAGATGACGAAGGCGGATATCGTGGATCAGATTGCCGAGCGGACGGGTCTGACCAAGAAGGACGTGGCCGAAACCGTCGATAACTTCCTCAATGCGGTGGCGCGTGCGCTCGCCAACGGCCATCACATCGAGATCCGCGGGTTTGGCACGTTCCGCGTCAAGGACCGCAAGTCGCGCATCGCCCGTAACCCCCGTACCGGGGAAGCGGTTCCGGTGCCCCCGCGCCGCGTGCCGGTCTTCAAGGTGTCCAAGGAGTTGAAGGACATGGTGGCCCAGGGCTGACGTTCGCCCGGTAGCGAGAACGGGGTGGGATCCCTCGGGACCCCACCCCGTTTCGTTTTCGTTCGGACGTCTAGTCGCGGCTGTTGCGCAGCATCACCAAACGCAGCAGCTGGAGCGCCGCCATTGCCGCCGCCGCCACGTAGGTCAGCGCGGCCGCGTCGAGCACCTGCTTGGCCATCCCGACTTCCTGCGGCATGACCGCACCGGTCTCGGTGAGCTGGGCGAGTGCCCGCTTCGATGCGTTGAACTCGACCGGCAGCGTGATGAGCTGGAACAGCACCGCCCCGGTGAAGAACAGGATGCCCAGATCCATCAGGGGCTTGGCCCACGCACCGCCGAAGAAGAGGCCGATCATGAACAGCGGGAACGCGGCGAGGCTGCCGATCTGCGCGACCGGCGCGAACGTGGAGCGCAGCGCGAGCGGCGTGTAGCCCTCGTGATGCTGCAGCACGTGCCCGACCTCGTGCGCCGAGACCGCGATCGCCGCGATCGAATCCCCGCCGTAGTTGTGCTCCGAGAGCCGCACCTTCTTGACCCGCGGGTCGTAATGGTCCGAGAGCATCCCTGCGACCGGCTCGACCGCCACGTCGGTGACCCCGTTGCGCTGCATGATGGCGATCGCCATCTCACGCCCGGTGCGGCCGTTGGCCGCGCGGACCTTGAGGAACTTGCTGTAGGTGTGCTGCACCTTCCACTGCGCCCAGAAGGCAAAGATGAGCGCGGGAATCAGCAGCAGCATCGTCGAATCGAAGCCGAAGAACGGCATCGTGTTTGACTCCTCCTCGTATGTGGACGGCCAGCGCGAGCCCTTGAGCCCGTTCGGTAGGGGCTGCGCCCGCGACGTCGGCACTTGGGATGCACCCCACCCGGGCTCCCGGTTCGCGAAACCGGACATGAGACATCAAGTCCGCCCGTGGGGCCCGTTTCGGATACTAATGGGCACCGGCGTCGAACGGTTGTCAAGCGCGTGTCAGGGCGGTGGCCCGGCCCTGGTTGCACGCTCGTAGTACGCGGCCGCCCGTGTGGTGTCGCCGAGCGCCAGCCACGCGCTGCCGAGATTGTGGAGCACGGTGGGATTCGCGGGCTCGATGCGCTCCGCCTCGTCCAGGACCCGCACCGCCTCCGCGAACCGGCCGTGGGTTCCGTAGATCCGGCTCAGGTTGATGCGCGCGGGCACGTTGAGCGGCTCGGCCGCGATCGCCTCCCGAAACGCCGCCTCGGCATCGGCCACCCGCCCCAGCTCCTCGAACGCCATGCCGCGGTTGTTGTGGGGGCGCGCCTTGTGCGGCGCCCGGGCCGAGGCGTCGGTCCACAGCGACAGCTCGTCGCGCCACACGCGGTTGCGGACATGCGTCGTCACCGCGAGCGCCGCCGCGACCAGCAGCGTGACGGGCACCGGCGACACCCGGCGTGCCGCGGGCCGCTCCCTCCACCGGGTGGCGAGCGATTCCAGCGCGGCGGCCGCGGCCCAGATCAGCCCCGCCATCGGCAGGTACATGCGGTGCTCGACCATCGCGTCCCGGATCGGAATCACGCTGGACTCGGGTACCAGCGCGATCAGGCACCAGCCTAGGCCGAGCGTCGCCAGCGGCAGCCGCCGGCGCATCGCGATCGCCGCCGCGACCAGCGCGACCATCAGGGCGAGGCCGCCGAGCGCCGCGGCACCCGGAGCGTCGACCCACGCCACGTCGTGCTCCAGGCTCTGCCCGCGCGGCCACACCAGCAGCCCCAGGTAGCGCGGGATCACGGTGAGCTGGGTGAGCAGGTAGGTGGCGCGGCTCACCTCGTGCGTCTCGACGAACCCGATCGGGGCCTCGCGCAGCGCGGTCGCGGGCAGACTGGCGGTGATCCCGACCAGCGGGAAGACGAGCAGATAGGGCGCCAGCGTCTTCCAGGTCGCGCGCCCGGGGCTCCCGGCCTGGCGCAGGACCGCTTCGGTGAGCAGCACCAGCGCGGGCAGCGCCACCGCCATCTCCTTGGTGAGGCCGGCGAGCAGTGCGAAGCACCACGACACGACCCACCATCGCGTCCTCCCGACCGCACGCGCACGCAGGAACGCCGCGACCGCGGCCAGCTCCAGCAGCGCCGCGAGTGCCGTGCCCCGCTGGACGATGTACGTCACCGCCTGGGTGGCGAGCGGATGGGCGACGAACAGCAGCGCGGCGCCCGCCCCGATGCGCCGGTCCGCGGCATCCCAGGAACGCCCGCCCCGGAGCTGGCTCGACACCGCGGCCGCGACCAGGCCCACCAGCAGGGAGGCGGCGGCGTGGATCAGCACGTTGACCAGGTGGAGCGAGAGCGGGGAGTCCGCGACCGCCAGGTTCCACGCCAGCGACAGGTGGGTGACGAAGCGCGAGGGACGGAACTGCCAGATGGCGGCGAGATCGCCGGGCGCGCGCAGCGCCGGGTTGTCGCGCACCGAGTAGAAGTCGTCGAAGTGGTAGGGGTAGCTCAGCGTATGCGCGTAGCCGACCACCAGGAGCGCCAGGAAAGCGGCGCCGAACGCGAGCCGCGACCCACGGGGTGCCTTCACGGCGCCCGACACTATCCTGTCCACAATCGATTGCGTAAACTGCGCCCGTGCCCAGCGTCCAGCCCGTCGATCTTCGCAGCGACACCGTCACCCGCCCCACGCCCGCGATGCGCAAGGCGATCGCCGAGGCAATTGTCGGGGATGACGTGTACGGCGACGACCCCACCGTCAACGAGCTCGAGCGCCGCGTCGCCTCGCTCGCCGGCATGGAGGCGGCGCTGTTCGTCCCGAGCGGCGCGATGGGCAACCAGCTCGCGGTGCGGGTGCAGACCGAGCGCGGCGACGAGGTGCTGTGCGACGCACATTCGCACATCTACATCAACGAGCAGGGCGGGATCGGCGCGCTCTCCGGCTGTCTCGCCCATCCGATCGCGTTCGAGCGCGGCGCCCCCGATCCGGCGACGGTGACGGCGGCGGTGCGCGATCCCTCGGACGATCACGTCGCGCGCGTCGCGCTCCTGTGCCTGGAGAACACGCACAACCGCCAGGGCGGGAGCATCCTGCCGCTCGAGCGGCTCACCGCGATCGCCACCACCGCGCGCGCGCGGGGCCTCAAGGTGCACCTCGACGGCGCCCGGCTCTGGAACGCGAGCGTCGCGACCGGCGTACCGATCCGCGACTGGGCGGCGCGCGTCGACACGCTGGCGATGTGCTTCTCCAAGGGCCTGGGCGCGCCGGTCGGCTCGGTGCTGATCGGAGGCGGCGAGACGATCCGGCACGCGCGGCGGGTGCGCAAGCAGTGGGGCGGAGGCATGCGGCAGGTGGGGATCCTCGCCGCCGGGTGCCTCCACGCGCTCGACCATCACGTCGAGCGGCTCGCCGACGACCACCGCCGCGCGAAGCGGCTGGCCGCGGGGCTGCGCCCGCTGCCGGGTCTGCGGGTGCCCGAGCCCGAGACCAACATCGTCATGATCGAGCTCCAGGACCCGGGCCTCGACCGGGACGCCCTGCTCGCCTCCCTGCATGCGCGCGGGGTGTGGATGGGCCCCTCGGGCCCGCGGCGGATCCGCGCCATCACCCACCTCGACGTGGACGACGCCGGGATCGAGCGCGCGATCGCCGCGTTCGAGGCGGTGCTGGGGGCATCGACCACGGGCGGGGCGCCGGTGGCGCCCCGGGGATGAGCGTGCTACCGTGCGTCGGTTTTTCGGGAGGCACTCACGGGCGCCGATGATCGCGGACCGGGCGTGACCCGCCCCGAGCCCCGCGACCTGGCCGGCACGCTCTATCTCGTGGCGACGCCGATCGGTAACCTCGAAGACATCACGCAGCGCGCGCTGCGGGTGCTCGGGGAGGTGGGGCTGGTGGCGGCCGAGGACACGCGACGCACCCGGCGCCTGCTCGATCACTTCGGGCTCTCGACACAGGTGGTGAGCCTGTTCGAGCACAACGAGCGTGCGCGCATTCCGGCGCTGTTGAAGCGCCTCACGGGCGGCGAGAGCGTGGCAGTGGTGACCGATTCGGGCTCGCCGGGCATCTCCGATCCCGGGTTTCCGCTGGTGCGGGCCGCGATCGGCTCCGGCATCCGCGTCGAAAGCGTGCCGGGGGCGAGCGCGGTGATCGCCGCGCTCCAGGTGAGCGGGATGCCGACTGACGCGTTTTTGTTCGTGGGATTCCTGCCGCCCAAGCCGGGGGCGCGGCGGCGGCGGCTCGAGGAGCTGTCCGAGCGGCGCGAAACGGTGGTGGTGTTCGAGTCGCCGCACCGGATCGATCGCTGCCTCGCCGACCTGGAAGCGGTGTGGGGCGAGCGGACCGTGGTGCTGGCGCGCGAGCTGACCAAGCTTCACGAGCAGGTGTTGAGGGGTTCGGCGCGCGAGGTGCGCGCGGCGCTCAGCGACGATCAACGACGGGGGGAGATGGTGCTGGTGCTGGAAGGACGGGTGCGCGCCCGCGCGGGATCCGCGGCGGACGCAGCGGACGGGCGGGCGTGATGGCGCAGCCGGTGGCTCCGGTCGCCCCCTCGGCGCATGCCGAGGGTGAGGGCGATGGGTTGAAGGCGCGCCTCGCGCGGCTCGCCCGGGCGGCGCTCGAGCCGGTGGCGGGGCTGCTGGTGCGCATCGGCGTGCGCGCGGACTACCTCACCGCGCTCGGCCTGGTATGGAGCCTGGGCGCGGGCCTCGCGTTCTTCGAGGGCTGGTTCCGCCCCGCGGCGGTGTTGGCGACCCTCGCCGGGCTGTGCGACCTGCTCGACGGCCAGGTGGCGCGTCGCGGGGGAGGGTTCTCGCGGTTCGGAGCGTTCCTCGACTCCACCCTGGACCGGGTGGGCGAGGGGTTCATGCTTGCCGGGATCGCGGGGTTCTACATCAGCGGCCTGGTCGAGCTGGTGTTCGACCCCTCGCTGCTCGCCGCGCAGCTGGCGCGCGGGCTCGAGCCGCGCACGTGGGCGGCGATCGCGCTCACGGCCGTGGTGGCGCTGGTGGGGTCGTTCGTGGTGTCCTACACCCGTGCCCGGGCCGAGGGTCTGGGCGTCGAGTGCCGCACCGGATGGTGCGAGCGCCCGGAGCGGCTGGCGATCCTCATCATCGCGGGCGCGTTCGGGGTGGGTCCGGCGATGCCGGCCGCCCTCATGCTGCTCGTCATCCTGTCGTTCGCGACGGCGACCCAGCGGGTCGTCCATGTCTGGAGACACACCCGCGCCGCGGGTCGGGACTCAATAGGAGGCGGTGGGATATGAGCAAGGTTCGCGTAGCGATCATCGGCGTCGGCAACTGTGCGTCGTCGTTCGTTCAGGGACTGCACTACTACCGCAACGCCCGTGAGGCCGACCGCGTCCCGGGTCTCATGCACGTCAACCTGGGCGGCTACCACATCAAGGACGTCGAGATCGCGGCGGCGATCGACATCGACAAGAACAAGGTGGGCAAGGACGTCTCCGAGGCGATCTTCGCCTGGCCCAACAACACCATGGCGTTCGCGAAGGTGCCGCGCACCGGCGTGACCGTGCAGCGCGGCATGACCCACGACGGCCTCGGCAAGTACCTGTCGAAGATCATCCAGAAGGCGCCCGGCTCGACGGTCGACATCGTCAAGCTGCTGCGCGACACGAAGACCGACGTGGTGGTGAACTACCTGCCGGTGGGCTCCGAAGAGGCCACCAAGTGGTACGTCGAGCAGGTGCTCGAGGCGGGCTGCGCGTTCGTCAACTGCATCCCGGTGTTCATCGCCCGCGAGAAGTACTGGCAGCAGCGCTTCGAGAAGAAGGGCCTGCCGGTGATCGGCGACGACATCAAGTCGCAGGTGGGCGCCACCATCACCCACCGGGTGCTCACCAGCCTGTTCAACGACCGCGGCGTGCGCATCGACCGCACCTACCAGCTCAACTTCGGCGGCAACACCGACTTCCTCAACATGCTCGAGCGCGAGCGCCTGGAGTCCAAGAAGATCTCCAAGACCTCCGCGGTCACGAGCCTGATCCCGTACCCGATGGACGAGGAGAACGTGCACGTGGGCCCGAGCGATTACGTGCCCTGGCTCAAGGACCGCAAGTGGTGCCACATCCGGATGGAGGGCACCACGTTCGGTGACGTGCCGCTCAACCTCGAGATGAAGCTCGAGGTGTGGGACTCGCCCAACTCGGCGGGGATCGTGATCGACGCGGTGCGCTGCGCCAAGCTGGGGCTCGACAAGGGCCTCAAGGGCGCGCTGATCGGCCCCTCCTCGTACTTCAAGAAGTCGCC
>DATEMP010000004.1:0-6359 GCA_035275545.1 Candidatus Eiseniibacteriota bacterium
TGGCGATCGCCGGTGGGATGTCGGTCGTCCTGGCGCTGCGCTCCCTGATGGACAGCGGGCCGAGCCGCGAGGATCGCGACCAGGCGGTGTCGCTCAACAACCAGGGCTTTGCCGCGCTCCAGGCCGGCAATCGTTCCGCCGCGAGGCAGTTTCTCGCCGGCGCCGTAGAGCGCGATCCCGGCTACCCGCAGGCGCAGATCAATCTCGCCCGCGTCCAGCTCGGCGACGGCGCGCCCGACTCGGCGTCGCTGCGGCTCCAGGAGCTGCTGCGCCGCCTCCGCGGGCAGAGCCCGGAGGCACGACAGCAGCGAGGCTACGCCTGGTCGGTGCTCGGGGACATCGCGGTGGTCGATGGCAATTGGACCAGCGCGGTGACCAACTACCGGCAGGCGTTCGCGGAGGACTCGAGCGAAGCGCGCGCCTACAACCAGCTCGGCTGGGCGTTGCTGCATGCCGGGCTGGGCGCCGAGGCCCGGGGCGTGCTCGCGCAGGGCCAGGCGCGCTTCCCGACCGAGAAGGCGCTGCACAAGAACGCCGCACTTGCCGACCTGGCGCTCGGCGATGCGCGCGGCGCCGAGCAGAATGCCGCGCGAGCGCTGGAGCTCGACTCGGAGTATGCCGCCGCCCACGCGGCCATGGCGCGCGCCCATGCGCGCATGGGCCGGCGCAGCGAGGCGCTCATCGAGTGGAACGCATTCCTGCGCCATCCGCACGATCCCGCCGACAGCGTGGCTGCAGCCGCCGAGCTGACGCGTGTCGGATTCCCGCGCTGACTGACTAGGCGGGCTTCTCGCCCTCGACCACCACGCGGGAGAGATCCCAGCCCCGCAGGAACAGCTCGCGCACCTCGGCGAGCAGGCGCAGGCGGTTGAGGCGCACCGGCGGATCCTCGACGTTCACCATCACCTGGTCGAAGAACCCGTGGATCGCGGTGTCCATCTCGAGCAGCGCCGGCAGGATGTCCCCGTATGCACGCTTCTGCCAGAGCGGCGAGGTACGGTCGCGCGCGCGCTCGAGCGAGGCGAGCAGCTCGCGCTCGGCGGCCTCGGTGAGCCGCTTCTTGTCGAGGGCTTCGGGCAGCGGATCGGTCGACGCCTTGAGGATGTTGCCGACGCGCTTGAAGAGGATGACCAGTGGCGCGAAGCGGCGGTCGCCGCGGAACCCGCTCAGCACGCGGGCGCGCTCGAGACAATCCACCGGATCGATCCAGCCCGGGCGCGAGCGTCCGGTGCCGTCGAGCGGCACCTGCGCTTCGAGCGCCGCCTCGCGCGTGTCGTAGGCGATCCCCTCCTGCTCGAGCGCGCTCTCGACGCGCGCGCGCCAGAACTCGCCGAGCTGCTTCATGAGCGCCGCCTGCGGCAGCTCGGGATTGGCGGCGAAGAACGGCGCCGTGGACTGCATGGTCGCCTCGCGCAGGTCGAGATGCCGCGCGCTCTCGGTGAGGAGCCGTATGACGCCGTTCCCGGCGCGGCGCACACCGTAGGGGTCCTCGCTGCCGCTCGGCGCCTTGCCGGCCACGAACACGCCGGCGACGTGATCGAGCTTGTCGGCGATCGCCAGCACCACGCCCGCGTCGGTGGGCGGCAGCGTGTCGCCCGCGTATCGCGGGTGGTAGTGCGAGAAGATCGCCTGGGCGACCGCCTCAGGCTCGCCCGCCTTCTCGGCGTAGTAGCCGCCGATCGTGCCCTGGAGTGCCGCGTACTCCTTGCCGCTGCCGATCATCTCGGAGAGCAGATCGGTCTTGCAGAGCAGTGCCGCGCGCCGCGCGTCCTTCGCCGCCGCGCTTGCCAGCTGCTCCGCGATCCAGGCGCACAGCGACTCGAGCCGCGCCGCCTTGTCGCGCAGCGAGCCCAGGCCCTCGATCCATACCACGTCCTTCAGCGCCTCGACGCGCTCGGCGGGCGGGTGCTTGAGATCGGTCTCCCAGTAGAAGCGCGCGTCGTCGAGGCGCGCCGCCAGCACGTCCTCGTTGCCGCGCCGAACGCCGTCCAGGCCGCGGTCGTCACCGTTGCGCACCGCGACGAACCTGTCGCGCAGCGCCGTGCGGGGCCCGCCATCCGCCGGCGCCGCGATCGCGAAGAACTTCTGGTGCTCGCGCAGCGCGGTGATGATGACCTCGTTGGGGAGCACGTGGAACCGGTGGTCGAACGACCCGGTGAACGCGGTGGGCCACTCCACCAGGAAGTTGTTCTGCTCCATCAGCTCCTCGTCCTCGACGATGGTTCCCTTCGCCTGACCCGCGAGCGCTTCGATCTGCTCGGTGATCAGCAGGCGCCGGGCGCGGTGGTCGGCCATGACGAACACGCGCTCGAGTGTCTCGAGGTAGCGGCCGGCGCTCGGGATCTCGACCGGCCCGGGGGCCAGGAACCGGTGCCCGTAGGACACCCGTCCCGCGGTGACCGCGAAGGCGCGCGCCGGCACCACGTCGTCGCCGAACAGCGCGGTGAGCCAGCGCACCGGCCGCGCGAAGCGCGCGTCGTCGCCGGGCAGCCACCGCATGCTCTTGGGGAACGCGAGCCGCCCGGGGAGCGCGCTCAGCAGCGCGGGCAGCACCTCGAGCGCCGGCTTGCCGACCTGGTGGACGGTGACCGCGACGTACTCGCCCTTGGGCGTCTCGACCCGCCGCACCTGCGAGGGATCGACCCCCTTGCCCTGGCAGAAGCCGAGCAGCGCGCGGGTGGGCGTGCCGTCCGCGGCGAACGCCACCTTGACCGCCGGCCCCATCGCCTCCTCGTCGAAGTCCGCCTGGCGCTCGGCGAGATCCTTGACGAACAGCGTGAGCCGGCGAGGCGTGCCGTAGCTGCACAGGTCGCCGAACGGGAGCCGCAGCCCGGCGAGGCCGTCGCGCGCGGCGCGCTCGAGCTGCTCGAGCGCGGGCGCGACGTAGCCGCCCGGCAGCTCCTCGGCGCCGATCTCGAACAGCAGGTCGCGGGTCACGTGACCGCCGCTTCCACCGGCTTCACCCACTTCGAGCGCTCCGCCTCGTCCTTGATGAGCGGATAGCCGAGCGCCTCACGCTGCTTCACGAACGCGGTCGCGGCCTTGCGGGCGAGACGGCGCACGCGGGCGATGTAGCCGACCCGCTCGCTCACCGAGATCCCGCCCCGCGCGTCGAGCACGTTGAACAGGTGCGAGCACTTGATGACCGCGTCGTAGCCGGGGCCCACCAGCCCGAGGTCCAGGAGGCGCGCCGCCTCCTTCTCCCACTGCTTGAACATCTCGAAGTGCGCCGGGACGTCCGCCTCCTCGAAGTTGTAGCGTGAGAACTCCTTCTCGTTCTGGAGCCACAGGTCGCCCCAGGTGACGCCCTCGGCCCACGCCAGGTCCTGCACGCGGTTGAGGCCCTGGAGCATCATGCCGATCCGGTCGAGCCCGTAGGTGAGCTCCGCCGAGACCACCGGCAGCTCGATCCCGCCGCACTGCTGGAAGTAGGTGAACTGGGAGATCTCGGTGCCGTCCATCCACACCTGCCACCCGAGGCCCGAGGCGCCGAGCGTGGGCGATTCCCAGTCGTCCTCGACCAGGCGCAGGTCGTGGGTGCGCGGATCGATGCCGAGTGCGCGCAGCGAGTCGAAGTACATGTCGACCACCTCCGCGGGCGCGGGCTTGAGCAGCACCTGGTACTGGTAGAACTGCTGGAAGCGGTGCGGATTCTCCCCGTAGCGGCCGTCCTTGGGACGCCGCGACGGCTCGACGTAGGCGACCCGCCACGGCTCGGGGCCGAGCGCCCGGAGGAAGCTCGCCGGGTTGAAGGTGCCCGCCCCCACCTCGGACGGATAGGGCTGCTGGATGACGCAGCCGCGCTCGATCCAGAAGGTCTCGAGCGCCAGCATCATCTCCTGGAGCGAGCGGCGCGGGTTCAGGCTGCCGGGCATGAATCCTCCGTCAGGCCGAACTCGGGCAGCGAGCGCAGCACCTCGAGCGAGCGCAGGCCCTGGAAGCGCTGGAAGTGATGGCGCAGGAACGCCTCGACCACCTTGAGGATCTCGCCGGTGCGCCGCACTTCGCCGAGCGTGATCCAGTCGCCCGCTTCGCGCACCGGGCGCGAGAGCAGCAGCGCCAGGCCCGCGAGCGCGTCGGCCGAGAGCGTCACCGCGCCCGGCTCCGACGCCACGCAGCGGTCGCACAGGAGCCCGCCGCGCGCAGGCGAGAACAGCCGGCGCGGCGAGATCGCGCCGCCGCAGTTGGCGCACGCGTCGAGCCGCGGGCGATAGCCGAGCAGGCTCGCGGTCTGCAGCTCGAACGCGAGCGTGATCGCAGGCAGGGTCGCGAGCGGTGCCTCGGTCACCGCCTGGAGCGCGGCCGCGAGCAGGTCGAACAGCTCGGCGTGCGGCTCCTCGCCCCACACCAGGCGGTCGACGAGCTCGAGCGCCGCCTGCCCGTGCGCGAGGCGCGCCAGGTGCACGAGCTTGCTGCCGACCGGATCCAACACCTCGGCCTGCGAGAGCAGGTGCAGGTCGCGGTCGGGCTTGTGGTAGACCGTGTAGCGCGATCGCGAGAGCGGCTCGAGCGCGTAGCCGAAGCGGCTCGGCGAGCGGCGCGCCGCCTTGGCCACCAGCTTCACGATGCCGAGCTCGCGCGTGTAGGTCACCACGATCAGGCTGGTGTCGCCCAGCGCATGGGTCTTGAGCACGATTCCTTCACAGCGCACGAGGGCCATCGAGCTCCTACTCCGCGGTCTGCACCGACGTCTTCACGACCGTCCTGGATACCGTGGCCGCCCCGGCCACCACCGTCACCGGCTCGCCGGGAGCACCCGGCTGCACCACGCCTCCGGAGATGACCACCCGGAGACCGTCCTCGATGGGCCAGTCGAGGGAGATGATTTCCGACTTCGGCACGTAGTGCACGAACCCCGATGCGGGGTTGGGGGTGTGCGGGATGTACACCACCTCGACGTCCGCGGGGAGGCGGTTGGTGACCTCGTTGCTGGCGCGACCGGTGATGAATCCGATGCGCCACATGCCCGGGCTCGGCCAGGGCACCAGGACCACTTTCTGGAAGACCCGGGGCTCCTTGGAGAAGAACGCTTCCCCCAATGATTTGGTCGAGCCGTAGAGGATACCCACGCCCGGAATGCGGCTCAACAGACGGTCCCACAGCCGTCCCGCCGGCCGCGCGCCGATCCAGGACGCCATCCATCCCACCAGGATGAGGAGCACGAGCGTCGCCACCAGACCGATCCCGGGGATACGGTGGTAGTCGAAGAAGGAGAACCGCAGGTAGCGGCCGAGAATGTTGTCGACGAAGTTGAGCAGCCGGTAGAAGACCCAGAGCGTCACCGCAGAGGGCGCGAGCACCAGTAGCCCGGTCAGCAGGTAGTTCCGGACGTGGCCCCAGAAAGTGGTGCCGTTGGGCTTGGGCTCGCCGAACAGCCGGCGGGGCCGCTTCTCCGCATCGGGCTTGGGCGCCTTGGGGGGCTTTTTCTTCATGGTCGACCGAGACTCGCCGATGCGGCTGCCGCGGTCAAACGGCATCCGCGATCATGGGTTACAGCGCTCGGTCCTTCCGGATTGCGCCCCGCCGCGCCGAGGCGGAGAATCGTTGCCATCCCGCGACCGCGCTCCACCGCTCATCCCTCCGGTCGGCGCGCCCGCGCGGAAGGAGAACGCCATGCGTCCGCCCTCTGCCCGCCCGTGTGCGTTTCTGATCGTCGCCGGCCTCGTCGCCCAGTCCCTGTCCGCGATCGCCGCCGACGACGGTGTGTGGCTCGGCGGTGCGCCCACCCCCCGCGCCGGATTCGGAGCGGTTCACGATCCCGTGCGCCAGCGCATGCTGATCATCGGGGGATACGACGGCGCGTTCGCCAACGACGTGTGGACGATGCCTCTCGACGGGCCGCCGATCTGGAACCAGCTCGCCCCGGTGTCCGTGCCGCCCCTCCCGCGTCAGGGACACACCGCGGTCTACGATCCGGTGCGCGACCGGGTGATGATGTTCGGCGGCGCCGATGGCAGCGGTTTCCGCGCCGATCAGCTCTGGTCGCTCTCGCTCGCCGGCACGCCGCAATGGTCCGGCCTCGCGCCGCCGGGGACGCGGCCGAGCAGCCGCTTCGGACACACGGCGATCTACGATCCGGTGCGCGACCGCATGCTGGTGGTGGGCGGCACCGATGGGAATCTCCACAACGACGTGTGGGCGCTGCCGCTCGCGGGTAATGCGTCGTGGATCGAGATCACGCCGGCCGGCCCGGGACCTTCCCCGCGCGCCGGCCTCACCGCGATCTACGATCCGGTGCGCGACCGCCTGGTGATGTTCGGCGGCGCGGATGCGGACGGCAACCGCAACGACGTGTGGGCGCTCTCGCTCGCGGGCAGCCCGGCGTGGACCGAAATCACCCCTGCCGGCACCGCGCCCTC
>DATEMP010000005.1:0-7147 GCA_035275545.1 Candidatus Eiseniibacteriota bacterium
GAGGCGCACGCCCGCGCCACCTGCGATCAGGACACCGAGGGTGGTCGGCATCAGTAGCCCGCGCGCTTGTCGACCACGTTCTCGAGCGGCTCGCCGGCGAGCCAGCGGCGCAGGTTCGCCGCGAACAGCTCGCAGGTGCGCTCCCAGAAGCGGGGACCGAAGCCCGAGACGTGGGGTGTGACGAGCACCTGCGGCATGGACCAGAGCGGGCTCGCGGCGTCGAGCGGCTCCTTCTGGAACACGTCGAGGGCCGCGCCCGCGATGCGGCCCGCGGCCAGCGCATCGACCAGCGCGGGCTCGTCGATCAGGGCGCCACGTCCCAGGTTGACGACCCGGGCGTGGGGCCGGAGCCGCGCCAGCTCGGCGGACCCGATCAGGCCGTGGGTCTCGGGGGTGAGGGGTGCGGCGAGCACCAGCCAGTCGCAGCGCTCGAGCATCTCCGGCAGGCGCTCGGGCCCCCACTGGAGGTCGGCGGGCGAAGGCTCCGCGGCCGGATGCCGCCGCACCGCGATGACGCGCATGCCGAGCGCGCGGGCACGCTCGGTGAGTGCCCGGCCCACGGCGCCGAACCCGACCAGGCCGAGCGTCGCCCCCGCGAGCTGGTCGATCGGCGGCGCATCACCCCATTGCTCCGCCGCCGTCCATTGGCGGCGCAGCTGCGCATCGCGCGCCAGGTGGAGCTTGCGAGCGAGCGTCAGCATGACGCCCAGCGCGTGCTCGGACATCGAGACTGCGTGCAGCCCGCGCGCGTTCGTGACGATCACCGCGCTCTCGACCAGCGCCGGGAAGAGCTGCGAGCCGACGCCCGCGGCGGTGAGCTGGATCCATCGCAGCCGCCCGGCCGAGGCGAAGTTGTCGCGCTTCACCGCCCATCCCAGCACGATGTCGGCGGACGGGATCAGCCGGTCGACCTCGGCGCGGTCGGCCGGCGACGTGAAGCGCACCGCCGGGAACTCCCCGGCGAGCGCTTTCATCCGCTCGGGCGGCATGTTCCAGATGCCGTCGTCGTAGCGCACGAACTCCAGCACGCACAGGTCGCTCACGCCGGCATCGTGCCATAGAGCACGTCGCGGCGCAGCGCAGGGCTGGGGCCCGGGGGGCACTTGCGTGGCCTCCGGGCCATGGCTACTCTCACGCGACCTTTTGCCCACATTCCGACCAGGAGACCGTCGACCGCACATGCGTCCGCGCATCGCGTTGTCCGCCGCAGGGCTCGCCGCCGTCGCGTTGCTTACCCTGGCCGCCACGGCGTCGGCCGGCCCCTGGGGCCTGTCGCGCGGCGAATGGTTCGCGAGCGTCGAGGGCAGCACGTTCACCGCGAACACCTACCACCTCGACGACGGGTCGCGGGTAGACCTCGGCAGCCTGATCGTGGAATCGCGCGCGCTGGCGCTCTCCGGCGAGTTCGGCTGGAAGAGGCACATGACGCTCGCCTTCCGGCTGCCGGCGATGAGCGTGACCGAGCGCTTCGGGCAGTTCCAGGCCACCTCGACGGGATTCCAGAACGTCGGCCTGGGCCTGCGTTACAACCTGAAGAACGCCGCCTCCGCGCTGGCGGTCGAGCTCGACTGGGAAGCGCCGGCCGGATACAACCGGCGCCTCAGCACGCTCGGCGACGGCCTTCAGACGCTGACGCTGAACGCCGCCGCGGGCGGCGGGCTCATGGGCCGCGGCTTCCTGCAGGGCTCGATCGGCTACGCCTACCGCTACCTGGGAATCGGCAAGCGCGACAAGGGCCCGGTCCCCGCGGGCGAGACACACACCGCCAAGTTCACCTGGGCCGATCGCGTGGTGGCGAGCGCCGACCTCGGATACTGGGCGGGGCCGTCGCTGCTCGTGGGCGGCCGATACCGGGGCTCGCTCACGGTCGCGAACGGGCCGTTTGCGGCCGAGACCGACGTCCATCTCGTGGGACCGGTGCTGCTCTACCGGGTGGACGACCGGATCGACATGTTTGCCGGCTCGTGGACCACCGCCAAGGGGACGAACACGCTCCACTACGATCAGATCTACGCGGGCGTTTCGTTCCACAACACCAAGCTCAATCGCCTTCAGGGCTTCCTGGGCGGAAAGCAATCGCCCTAGCACGGGCTCCCGGTTCCTGACCGGCCGCGCCGGGTCTCGGGGAGGACACCCATCCGCGACCTGTTCGCCCGCCTCCTGCCGTACCTCGCGCGCTACCGCCGGGGCCTGCTCCTGGGCACGGCGTGCGTCGTGCTCACGAACGCCGTCGCGCTCACCCAGCCCCACGTCCTCAAGCTGGCGGTCGACGATCTCTATCGCGGCGTGACGTCCGGCAAGCTCGCGCGCTACGCGATCATCCTGCTCCTGATCGCGCTGGTCGGCGGCGCGTTCAAGTTCCTCATGCGGCACTTCATCATCGGGATCTCGCGGCATCTCGAGTACGACCTGCGCAACGACCTCTTCGCCCACCTCCAGAAGCTGCCGCTCGAGTACTACCAGCGCACGCGCACCGGCGAGATCATGTCGCGGGCGACCAACGACCTCTCCGCGGTGCGCATGATGCTGGGCCCCGGCATCATGTACATGGTGAACACGGTCACCGTGGCGGTCGTCTCGGTGGCCTGCATGCTGGCGATCAGCCCGCGCCTCACCTTCTACACGCTGCTGCCGCTCCCGCTGGTCTCGCTGACCGTGTGGTTCTTCGGCGACCGCATCCACCGCCGTTTCGAGCAGATCCAGGCGCAGTTCGCCGACATCTCGGCGCGCGTCCAGGAGAACCTCTCGGGCGTGCGCGTCATCCGCGCGTTCACGCGCGAGGCGCGCGAGGTCGAGGTGTTCCGGGGCATGAACCACGAGTACCTGCTCCGCAACCGGCAGCTCATCCACGTGTGGGGCGTGTTCTATCCGCTGCTCGGGTTCCTGTCGGGCGTCGCCGCACTCCTGGCGCTCTACCTGGGCGGCCGCGAGGTGGTCCTCGGGCACATCAGCCTCGGGTCGTTCGTCGCGTTCACGGTCTATCTGGCGATGCTCAACTGGCCGGTGGTCGCGCTGGGCTGGGTCATCAATCTCTTCCAGCGCGGCATGGCCTCGTTCCGGCGGCTGGCCGAGATCCTCGACGTCGTGCCCTCGATCCAGAGTCCCGCACGCGGATACCGCCCCGGGGACCGCAATGGCGCGGACGGCGACGGGCGCGGGCGCGGCGCTCAGATCGAGATCCGCCGCCTCACCTTCCGCTATCCCGGCGCCGAAGCGCCGGCGCTGCGCGATCTCTCGCTGGTGGTGCCCGCCGGGCACACGGTGGCCCTGGTGGGACGCACGGGCGCCGGCAAGAGCACGGTGCTGGCACTCCTCCCGCGGCTGTTCGACCCGCCTCCGGGCACGGTGCTGGTGGACGGCGTCGACGTGCGCGACTGGGACCTGCACGCGCTCCGGGCGCGGCTCGCGATCGTGCCCCAGGACACGTTCCTGTTCTCGGCGACGGTCGCGGAGAACATCGGCTACGGCGTCGCCGAGGGTCCCCGCGATCAGATCGAGCGCGCCGCGCGCATCGCCCGCCTGGACGGCGACGTGCAGCGCTTCCCGGCGGGCTACGACACGCTGGTGGGCGAGCGCGGCATCACGCTCTCCGGAGGGCAGCGCCAGCGCACGGCGATCGCCCGCGCCCTGATGCGCGACGCGCCGGTGATGTTGCTCGACGACTGCCTGTCGAGCGTCGACGCCGACACCGAGGAGGCGATCCTCGCCGGGCTCCGCGGCGAGATGCGGCGCCGCACGACGCTCATGGTCTCGCACCGGGTGAGCGCGGTGCGCGACGCGGACCTGATCGTGGTGCTCGAGGACGGCGCGGCGGTCGAGCGGGGCACGCACGACGCGCTGCTCGCGCTGGGCGGCCGGTACGCGGAGCTCCACCGCCTGCAGCAGATCGAGGCGGAGCTGGAGGCGTCGTGAGCCCGCACGAAGAGGACGTCCTCGGCCGCGCCTACGACCACCGGCTCATGCGCCGGCTCATGGGCTACCTGCGGCCCTACCGGGGCCGGGTGCTGGCGGCGGTGGCGGTGGTGGTGCTGGACGCGGTCGTCCAGCTCGCCGGCCCCTGGCTCACGATGCAGGCGATCGACAACGGCATCCGCCATCGCGACCTGGGCCACCTCGACCGCGTGGCGATCCTCTACCTGGCGGTGCTGCTGATCGGCTTCGGACTCGGCTACCTCCAGACCCAGATCATGCAGAGCGTCGGCCAGCGCGTCATGATGGACCTGCGCATGGCGCTGTTCCGCCACCTGCAGCGCCTGCCGGTGTCGTTCTTCGACCGGAACCCGGTGGGCCGCTTGCTGACGCGGGTCACCAACGACGTCGACGTGCTCAACGAGCTCTTCACCGCCGGCGTGGTGGCGATCTTCGGCGACCTGTTCACGCTGCTCGGCATCCTGATCGCGATGTCGCAGATCAACGCCGAGCTCATGGGCGTGGCGTTCTCGGTGCTGCCGCTCATCCTGATCGTCACGCTCACGTTCCGGGTCAAGGTGCGGCGTTCCTTCCGCGACATCCGCACCCGGCTCGCCCGGCTCAACGCGTTCCTGAACGAGAACCTGACCGGGATGAGCACCGTGCAGGTGCTCGATCGCGAGCCGCGCAACTTCGAGGCGTTCCGCGGCATCAACGCCGGGCACCGCGACGCCCACCTCCAGACCGTGTTCTACCACGCGATGTTCTTCCCGATGCTCGAGCTCATCGGCGCGATCGCGGTCTCGCTCATCGTCTGGTACGGCGGCCGCCAGGTCATGTGGACCGGGATCACGCTCGGCACCCTGGTGGCGTTCATCCAGTACACGCAGCGGTTCTTCCGGCCGATCTCGGACCTGAGCGAGAAGTACAACATCCTCCAGCAGGCGATGGCGTCGGCGGAGCGCATCTTCGACCTGCTCGATACGCCGGCGGACTCCACGGCGCCTGCGCTGGAGCCGGAGGTTGCCATGGCGGGCGGTCCTCCCTCCTTGGACGGGGGGTTCCGTGGGCACGTGGAGTTCGACCGGGTGTGGTTCGCCTACTCGGGGGAGGAGTGGGTGCTGCGTGACGTGTCGTTCTCGCTGGCGCCCGGGGAGCGGGTGGCCCTGGTCGGGGCGACCGGATCGGGGAAGACCACGATCGCCAGCCTGCTCATGGGGTTCTATCGGCCCCAGTCCGGCACCATCCGGGTGGACGGCCGGCCGCTCGAGGACTGGGACCTCCACGCCCTCCGGCGTCACGTGGGGCTCGTGCTGCAGGACGTGTTCCTGTTCTCGGGGACGATCGCCGGCAACCTCCGGCTCGGCGACGACCGCCTGAGCGACGAGACCCTCGAGCGCGCGGCGCGCGAGGTGCACGCGCACGAGTTCGTCTCGCGTCTCGAGGGCGGCTACCGGGCGGTGGTCCGGGAGCGCGGGGCGACCCTCTCGGCCGGGCAGCGGCAGCTCCTCGCGTTCGCCCGGGCGCTCGCCTGCGACCCCCGGCTGCTGGTGCTGGACGAGGCGACTTCGAGCGTCGACACCCATACCGAGACGCTGCTCCAGGAAGCGGTCGAGCGCCTGATGCAGGACCGCGCGTGCCTGGTCATCGCCCACCGCCTGTCCACGATCCAGGACGTGGACCGGATCGTGGTCCTGCATCACGGGCGGGTGCGCGAGACCGGCACCCATGCCGAGCTGCTGGCCCTGGGCGGGATCTACGACCGGCTCTACCGGCTCCAGTTCATGAGCCCGACTCGTCCGTCCTCCGGCCACGGGTCCGGGAGCAATGGCGCACTAAGCCCGCCCGATTCACAAATCGTTGACACCCGTATAGAGTTGGCATAGCCTAGAAGTCTACGCGACCCCTTCTGAACCCTCACATCTCGCGGAGGTCCCCATGCAATTGGGTAAGAAGATTCGCGACCTCAGGCTACGCCGTGGCCTCACCGTTCAGCAGCTGGCGGGCGCCACCGGTCTCTCCAAAGGCTTCATCAGCCAGGTCGAGAACCACCGAACGTCCCCGTCGCTGGCCACCCTCCACGATCTTGCGCGCGCGCTCGACACGTCGGCCGCGTATCTCGTGGTCGAAGAGGACCAGGTGCCGTGCGTCGTCCGCGCGACCCACCGGTCGCGGGTGCCGGTCGGCGGCAACACATCGCGCGTCGAGGTGCTCTCGGCCCAGCCCAAGCGCAATCTCGAGCTGGTCCTGGTCGAGCTGCCGGCCGGGCTGGAGGCGGGCGATCACCGACACTATCACCACGGGGAACAGTGCCTGCTGTGTCTCGAAGGCAACGTGAGGTTGACCTGCGGCGAACACGTCATCGAGCTCGCCGACGGGGATACCTGTCACTACGACGGCCGGGTCCCGCACGCGATCGAGAATCGCGGCACCACCACGGCCCGGGTCCTCATCGCCATGACGCCGGCCGCCTACGAGCCCATGTTCCGTGTCGCCAAGACCACGCACCCGGTCGAGGTGCCGCGCCTTGCCGACGCCGCGCTCGCCGGGCCCTCCCCGAACGGCAACGCGGCACTTGTGGACGCGGGCACCTGACCGGCACGCGACCCCACCGGTTCCCTCCTCTGCGGCGGCGGCTCCCACGGGCCGCCGCCGCTGTTTGCGTCCGGTGAGCCCGGTGCGCGCCGCCTGGCGCGACTACCGCGAGGCGCTGGGCGGCTTCTCCCGGCCCGCGCGCCTGCTGCTCCTCACCAACCTGCTCGCGTGGACCTGCCACGGCGTGTACTCGGTGATCTTCAACCTCTACCTGCTCGAGGGCGGCTACCGCGAGGAGTTCGTGGGGCGGGCGATATCGCTGAACGGGCTGGGCATGGCACTCGCGTCGCTGCCCGCCGGCGTGCTCGCCGACCGCTGGGGGCGCCGCCGGTGCCTGGTGCTGGGCGTGGCCCTCGACGCGATCGCGCAGCTGCTGCGCGCCTCGCTGCTCTCCCCCTCCGCGATCCTGGCCGGGAGCTTCGGCGCCGGCATCGGCCAGGCGATGCTCACGATCGCCGCCGCGCCGTACATGACCGAGCACTCGGGGCCCCGGGAGCGCACCCACCTGTTCGCCACCTTCTTCGCCTCGACGCTGATCGCCGGCGTGGTCGGCAGCATCCTGGGCGGCCAGGTTCCGGCGCTGCTCATGCGGGTGGCCGGACCGCTCGCGTCCGACCAACTCCACGCCTACCGTGGCGCGCTC
>DATEMP010000006.1:0-4070 GCA_035275545.1 Candidatus Eiseniibacteriota bacterium
GAAGCAGATGTCCTCGAGCCGGCAGTCCTCGGTGATCGCCGCGCGGTCGGCGCGCAGCTTCTCGCGCACCAGGAACTTCTTGGTCACCGGGGACTGGACCAGGTCCCACGGCTGGTCGGCGTCGGTCGAGCGCTCGCGCAGGTAGCGCTCCGCTTCGAGCCCGAGATCGCGGAACACCTGCATCCAGGTTTCGAAGCGCAGGTGCTCGGTCCAGGCGTCGAATCGACAGCCGCGCCGGTAGGCGGTCTCGACCGCCTCGCCCAGGCGCCGGTCGCCGCGCGTGAACACGCCCTCGAGCAGCGAGGTCTCGGCGTCCCGGTACTTGAGGGTCACCGGCGTCCCGCGCGCCGCCTCACGCAGCACGCCCAGGCGCCGGTTGAGCTCGGCGGTCGACACCTGCTCCGCCCACGCGAACGGCGTGTGCGGCTTGGGCACGTGCGGCGAGACGCTCACGGTGATCCGGAAGTTCCGGTGCCCCTCGTCGCGCGCGCGGCGCCACGCCTTGGAGGCCAGGTCCAGGATCGCCTTGAGATCCTCGTCATTCTCCCCTGGCAGACCGCACATGAAGTAGAGCTTGGCGCCGGTGTAGCCCTCGCGCGCCGCGGTCCCCACCGACTGGAGCAGCTCCTCCTCGGTGTGGTTCTTGTTGATGACGTCGCGCATGCGCTGGCTGCCCGCCTCGGGGGCGAGCGTGATCGAGCCCTTGCGCTGCGACGCCATGCGGCGCGCGACCTCGACCGGAACGTTGTCGGGGCGGGTCGAGGGCAGCGCGATCTGCACCCGGCTCGCGCACAGCGCGTCGGCCAGCGAGTTCACCTGCTCGACGATCTGCGTGTGGTCGGTGCTCGAGAGCGACACCAGCGACACCTCTTCCAGCCCGGTCGCCTGGAGGCCGCCCAGCACCTCCTCGATCACCTGCTGTGCGGGCTTCTCGCGCACCGGCCGGTTGATCATGCCCGCCTGGCAGAACCGGCAGCCGCGCGTGCAGCCGCGCATGATCTCGACCGACAGGCGGTCGTGGGTGATCTCACCGATCGGCAGCAGCGGTGCCGCCGGGTAGTACTCGCTCTTGAGCTCCTTCACCCACACCGTGTCGACGCGTGCCGGGTATCCCGGGCGCGGCACCGGCACCAGCCAGCCCTCGGGCGTGCTGCGCGTCGTGTAGCCCGACGGCACGTACACGCCGCCCACGTGGGCGAGCCGCGCCAGCAGCCGCGCGCGGGTCCAGCCCTCGCGGCGCGACTCGGCGACCAGGTCGACGACGCGGTGGATGACCTCCTCGCCGTCCCCGATCACGAACGCATCGATGAACTCGGCCATCGGCTCGGGGCTGAAGGCCTGCGCCCCGCCCGCGATGATCAGCGGATGCCGCGCGTCGCGATCCACGCTGCGCAGCGGCAGCCCCGCGAGGTCGAGCATCATCAGCACGTTCGTGTACTGGAGCTCGTACTGGAGCGAGAAGCCGATGATGTCGAAGTCGCCGGCCGGGGCGTGCGACTCCATCGAGAAGAGCGGAATACCGATGCGCCGCATCTCGGCCTCGGCATCGGGCCAGGGCGCGAAGCACATCTCGGCGGCGGTGTCGGGCCGCTGGTTCAGCACGTGATGCACGATCCGGATGCCGATGTTCGAGAGTCCGATCTCGAACGCATCCGGGAACGCCATGAGCACGCGCACCGTGGCGCGGTCGAGCGGCTTGCGCGGCGCGTGGAGAGCGTTGCCCAGGTAACGGTTGGGCTTCGACACGCGCGGCAGCAGCTGGTGCTGGATGCGTTCCGCGACCGACGACGTCATGGTCTGGGAGTGGGGACTCCGGGCTCGCCGCGAGGACGGCGGGTCGCGCGACCGCGCGCGCTCGGCAGGGCACGAGCGTTCCCCGCCACCGTTATCGTTTGCTGCCCGGCAAGTTACCACAGCGACGCTGCCCTGCCAACGCTTGCGGCTCGCGCTGGTGCGCAACGGTTTGGCGCAGCGTCGAGTGCTTCATGCGGGCACGGACGTGCCCGCGTCGTTTGACCGCATCTTGACGACGTAATGGGTTGACCGCACCCGCGACGATGGACGACGCTTAGACCGACGGCATGACCTGCCTCCGGGACGCGCGTCGGGTGCCCGACCGGGCTCTCACCGCGCGACACCCGGATGGGTCGGGACTCTCCACCCTAGCTCCCCCGGAAAGGTTGGAATCATGCCCAGACTCAGATCGTTGTGGCTGTCCCTCGGAGATCTTTCGGAGCGACTGCAACAAGCGGAAGCGTTGCACATCGCCAGCGACTACGACGGCACGTTGCTGCCGATCGCCGAGCATCCGGATCAGGTCGCGTTGAGCCCGCGCACACGCGACGTGCTCCATCGCATCTCGAAGCGCCCGGACGTTCGGCTCGCGGTGCTCAGCGGCCGCCGGCTCGAGGATCTCGAAAGCCAGTTCAACGGCGGCCATCTGTTCCTGGCCGGCGCGGGCGGCCTCGAGAGCCGCGACGAGGACGGTCGCCGCCAGGTGCACCTGCCCTCGGATCGCGGTCTGCCCGACGAGCTCCGCCAGTCGCTGGAGACCTGGTGCCAGCGCTTCGAGGGCTCGTGGGTCGAGGACAAGCGGTTCTCGTACGCGCTCCACTATCGTGCGGTGCCGCGCGCCCTCCAGCCCGCGTTCGGCGCCGGCGTGCGCCGTCGCGCCCGCCCGTTCCGCGAGCAGGCGCAGCTGGTGCACGGCAAGCGCGTGTTCGAGGTGATGCCGGCGGTGCCCTGGGAGAAATCGGCGGCGCTCAACATGTGGCTCGATTCGCGGAGCCCCAACGGCGTGCTGTTCTACTTCGGCGACGACACGAACGACGAGCCGGTGCACCGCATGGTGCGCGAGCGCGGCGGCATCGCGGTCGCGATCGGCCGCACGGTGTCGGCGGCCGAGTTCGGCCTGCCCTCGCCGGACGAGGTGGTGTGGTTCCTCGAGTGGCTCGACCGCGAGTGGAGCACGCGCGGGGAGAGTCGCAGCGAGGAACTGTCGATGCACCGCTCCGCGGAAGCGTGAGGCCGGCGGGGGCGGGCGGTCTCCGCGCGCCCCCGTTGGCCCAGCGCCACGCTTCTGCCCTATCGTGCCGGCGGCCCTGATGCTAGTTCCCCGCCGGAGGCAGCCGCATGCAGATCACCGACCGCGACTACGCCCGGCTCAAGCGCCTGCAGATCTGGACCGGCGTCCTCCCGGTCGGCCTGTTCCTGATCTCGCATCTCTCGACCAACGCGCGCGCGATCGCGGGGGCTCCGGCGTTCGATCGCGGCGCCGCGTGGATCAACCGTCTCCCGGGCATCGCGGCGTTCGAGGTGGCGGCGATCGCCCTGCCGATGCTGCTCCACGTGGGGATCGGCGTGGCGCTCTCCACCACTGCGCAGGCGGCGCTCGACACCCGGGGCTACCCGCGGCCCGCGCTGCTGATCGCCCAGCGCGCGAGCGGCATCTACCTGGTGGCGTACGTCATGTTCCACGTCTGGGCGACCCGCCTCTCCCCCGACCGGCTCGCGGGCGGACGCGACCTGTTCGCGCTCATGGCGCGGCAGCTCGAGCAGCCGGTGGTGCTCACCTGGCACGTGCTGGGGGTGCTCGCGGCGGCGTTCCACTTCGGCAACGGCCTCGCGGCGCTCGCCGGGCCCTGGGGGCTGGACGCGGGGCCGCGCGGCCGGGCGCTCGCGGCGCGCACGGGATGGATCGCCACGGTCGTGCTCGCGGTCGCCGGCCTCGCGGCACTGCTCGCGTTCGTCGACCCGGCGTTCCGCTGGCTGGAGCCGCGCACCATCGTGGCGCGATAGAAAGGAGCGGTCGTGACGGGTTTCGCTGAGGACCGGACCTCGGGATCGGGCGGCGTCGCGCTCGCCTTCCTCGATGCGCTCGATCGATGGGTGGCGGTGGACCGATCGTCCGCCGCGACCGAGCTACGCGCCGCGCTGCTCGCCTGGCTGCGCGAGGCGCAGCGGGCGCAGCCGACCATGGCGCTGGTCCACCAGCTCGCCGCACGCGCCCTCGAGGTGGCGGATGCCGCGGTGACACGGGGTGAGCGCGCCGCCCAGCTCCGCGTGTCGCT
>DATEMP010000007.1:0-2369 GCA_035275545.1 Candidatus Eiseniibacteriota bacterium
AGGCGAGCGGAGCCAAGGACTGGCGGGAGCGAGCCTCGGCGTACTGCAGCGAGCCAGGATGGCGAGCGGAGAGGGCCGGGGGGAGAGCCCTCTCGCGGCTTCCCCGGTGCCGAGGCGGTATGCGCCGCATGATGCAATCCTTGCGGCTTGCCGCACACGTTTCCGCGTCGGCGTCCATGCTTACTCCCCAACGCGGTCGCGACGAGTGGGGCTGCGCGGGATGGTTTGCGTCGAACGCTCACATGGACGACGGAACGCGCGCACGAAACGCTTGACGGTCATCGACAGTCATGAGAGTCATCGTCGCCGTTCGGATTCGCACCGAATCTCAATCGTACTATCGAAGCGACGAATGACCGGTGGCCGCCTGCCCGTCGCGTGCCGTATGACGGGGAGCCACAGTACAGGCACGCCGGGCCCCATCATGCGAGGGCCCATGGCCGTGATCGTCAGTTCCGAGGAACTCGGACGTCGCATCCGCGAGCTCAGGCTCGAGCGCCGTCTGACGCTTCGCCAGGTGGAGGAAGTGGCGGACGTCTCGGCCACCCATCTCTCCCAGGTCGAGCGGGGACAGGCCTCCCCCACGATCGGCGCCCTGACGCGCATCGCGCGCGCGCTGGGCAAGGACGCCTCGTACTTCATCGAGCACGATGAGCGCCAGGAGATCTCCCACCAGCCGCAGGCATCGCGTGACCGCTGGGAGATCGCCCGCGGCGTGACCGCCGAAGCGCTCACCTCCGGCACCCCGGGTGGAATCCTCGCCGCCTACCGCCTCTACTTCTCGGGCGCCGGGACGCGGCTGGTCCTGGGCTCGCCATCGATTCCCGGCGACGGGCTCTACTACGTCGCGCGCGGGGCGCTCGAGGCGGATTTCGGACGCGGGACCATGTCCCTGTCGGCCGGGGATGCCGTGCAGGCGTCCTTCTCGCGGCAACATCGGCTGGTCGCGGCCGGCGAGGTCGTGACCGAGGTGCTGGCGGTGCGGACCGCTCCCCTCGAGGTCGGCCCCGAGACCAGCGAGCACGAGGCGGATACGGGCTCCGACGGGGCCCGCGACCCTGCGCGCGAGGTGACCGAGGAGCTGGGCCGCCACATCAAGATCGTGCGCGCCTCGCTCGGGCTCACGCTCAAGGACATCGAGGATCGCGGCGGCATCTCGGCGACCCACGTCTCCGAGATCGAGCGCGGCAAGGCGTCACCGACGGTGGTCGCGCTGGGACGGATCGCCCAGGCACTGGGGCTTCGCGCCGCGGCGCTCGTGGATCCGCCCCGGCTTCCCGAGGTCTCCGCGGTGAGCGGGGACGATCGCGGAGGCCGCACCGTCCAGTGGGGCACCGCCACGCTGGAGCCGCTTGCGGAGGCCGTGCGGGGCGGCACCCTGGGCGCGCACGTCATGCGGCTTCCGGTGGGAACCGCACCGGCGCTCACCCACCGTCACGAAGGCGAGGAGTGGCTGACGCCGCTTTCGGGCGTTGCAGAGGTGCGGGTCGACGGCGTCCGGTACCTGCTGCTCGAAGGCGACTCGCTCCACTTCCGCGCGCACGTCACCCACTCCTACGCAAACCCCGCCGCGAGCCCCGCCGTCCTGCTCGTCGCCTGCCGCCCCCGCATCCACCTGTAAGGGCGCCGAGGGCGGCCGACGACGGGCCGACTCCCTGTTGGAGGCACGGCGTCGAGGTCCGGGGATGGTCCCTCTCCGCGCCAGCCGCGAGTAGCGTGTGTGCGATCGAGCGGCAAGCGGTGAGGGACCATCCCCGGACCGCCTGATCAGCACGACGCCCGCTACAGCTCCAATAAGTCAGACGTATCGCGAACCGCCAGCGACGCATCCGTCTCCCCGGCCCGGGCGCGAGCAAGGCGACCGCCGCTCACCGTCAGCTCGGCGAGGCGGGCGCGGCCGTTGTAGTTGGAGGACATGACCGCGCCGTAGGCACCGGCGTCGAGGATCGCCACCGCGTCACCGCGCTCGAGCGGGGGCAGCATCGCATCGGCCTCGAACACATCGGCGCTCTCGCACACCGGACCCACGACCGTGGCGGGCTCGGGCGCTCCGTCGCGCGGGCGCACCGCGACGATGCGATGACGCGCCTGATAGAGCGCCGGGCGGATGAGATCGTTCATTCCCGCCCCGAGCACGACGAAGCGCCGCGCGTCGCGCGCATCCGCCCCCGCGCGGCGCTTGATCCACAGCACCTCCGCGACCAGCACGCCCGCGGGCGCCACCACCCAGCGTCCCGGCTCCATCACCCGCTCGGCTGGAAGCGCCTCGATGCGGCGCGCGATCCGCGCGGCGTGCGATTCGAGCGGGAACTCCCCGCCCGCTCCCGAGTAGTCGACGCCGAACCCGCCGCCCAGGTTCACGAGGCCGA
>DATEMP010000008.1:0-7419 GCA_035275545.1 Candidatus Eiseniibacteriota bacterium
TGGGCGGCCGGCACGCGCGGGTCGCCGCGCTCATGGGCCCCGTCCAGGATTCGGCCCGCCTCGGTCGCGAGCGCCAGGTTGGTCTCGGCGCCCCGCCCCAGCAGGGCGGTTTCGAAGCGCAGGTCCGGGAGCTCGATCGCGAGCCGGTCGTGGACCAGGGCCCGCGCGGCGGCGACCGAGGGCTCCGCGGGGAGCCCGGTGATGATGCGCGGCGGGGTGCGGAGAGCCACGATCGCGATCACGCCGAGCATGAGGAGCGCGAGCAGGAACCCGAACGCCCGGAGCGGACGCGGGGGCGAGGGCGGGGGGACGGTGTGCGCGATGGTCATGGCGTGGCCGCCATCGTAGAAGCATTGACATCCGCCTTCAAAGCGTTGCCGCGCAAGGAAACGCCTGTTATGGTGCGCTCTCCGGCCCCTTACGATGCGGAGGCGACCGCCACGATGGCTATCGCACGGTTTCTGCAGATCTCCGACCTCCACCTGGGCGCCCCGTTCCGGTGGCTTCCCGCCGCGCAGCGCGAGGAGCGCCGGCGTGATCAGCGCAGCGTGCTGGAGCACGCAGTGCTCCAGGCGATCGAGCGCGACGCCGACGCGATCCTGATACCCGGCGACCTGTTCGACCAGGAAGGCGTGGACGCCGGCACGCTCGCGTTCGCGCTCGGCGCCTTCGACGTGAACGGTTGCCCGCCGGTGTTCATCGCTCCCGGTAATCACGATCCCGCCTCCGAGCGGAGCCTCTACTGGAACGAGCGCCTGCTCAAGGCGCGGGCGATGCGCTGGCCCGCCCACGTGCACGTGTTCGCCTCCCCGGATTGGAGCTCGCGATCGCTTCCGAGCCTGCCCGGCATCCGGGTGTGGGGACGCAGCTTCATCGGCAGCGTCGAGACCCGCGAGCGCCCGCTGGCCCCGTCGGCGATCGCCGGCGTCGGGCGGCCCGACCCGATGGGCTTCGACCTCGCGCTCTTCCACGGCTCCCGCGAGGGCCGCTGCCCGCCGGGGCAGCGCGTCACGGCGCCGTTCTCCGACGCGGAGGTCGCCGAGGCGCCGTTCGCCTATCACGCGGTCGGCCATTACCACGCCAGCTCGCGCCACGAGCTGAACCACGGCCCCTCGGCCGGGGCGCGGCTCGCCTACGCGGGCTCGGCGGCGGCGATCAACACCACCGAGATCGGGCCGCACGGCGCGCTCGAGGTGCGGATCGAGTACGGGCGGCGGCAGCCGTTCGTCGAGGTGGAGGTCGTCGAGCTCGACCCGCGCCGGGTGCACGACGTGACCGCCGAGATCACGCTCGCGACCAGCCCGGACCAGGTCGACCGCCGGGTGCGCAAGGCGATGGACGACGCGGGCGTGCGGCCCGACGACATCGTCACCGTGCGGCTCGCCGGCCGGCTCGCGCGCGGCGTGCGCGTGGGCGGGCCGAGCCCCGAGCTGCGCGCTTCGGTGTTCCATCTCAAGCCCGACCTGAGCCGCCTGCGTCCCGACTACGACCTCGAGGCCTACCGCGTCGCGGAGCCGACCACGACCGAGGACCGCTTCGCGCGTTCGTTGCTCGACGAGCACGACCGCGAGACCGATCCGGAGCGCCGTGCGGTGATCGAGAGCGCGCTCTACTACGGCCTCGACGCGTTCCGGCTCCGCGAAGTCGTCCCCGCCTACGAGGAGCTGGGCGAATGAAGGAGCGGGCGGCCGCGTGAGGATCCTGCGACTCAAGCTGGACGGTTTTGGCGCGCTCAAGGGCGAGATCACCTTCGACCCCGGGCGCGTGGGGCTGCTGGTGGACGACAACGAGCGCGGCAAGTCCACGGTGCTCGCCGCGATCCACGCCGGCCTCTACGGGCTCGAGACCGACAAGCGCACCAACCGGCCGACCACGCCGCTCGATCGCTGGCGTCCCTGGGGGGGCGGGAGCTACCGGGTCGAGATCGACGTCGAGTGCGGCGGCGACCGCTACACGGTGTCGCGCGACTTCGATCGCGGCACGGTCGCGGTCTGGAACGCCCAGGGCCAGGAGGTCACCGCCGACTTCCGCGAGGGCAAGGACGAGTTCCCGGTCGGCAAGAAGCTGTGCGGCCTGGACGCCGACGAGTTCGCCAAGTGCGCGCTGGTGCGCCAGGACGATCTCGACGGGGTGGTGCCGCTGGACGAGCGCGACCGGCGCAACTCGACCCTCCACGCCCGGCTCGAGAACGCCGCCGACACGCGCGGGGGCGACACCAACGCCACCGAGGCGCTGAAGGTGCTGGACGGCGCGATCCGCAAGTACACCGCGACCGAGGTGGACTCCACCGGCACGGTCGACACCGCGATCCAGCGTCTCGAGCTCAAGCGCGGCACGCTCGAGACCGACCTCAACACGCTCGAGCACGACTTCGCGCAGATCGCCGCACCCCTCGAGATGCTGGTCTCGCTCGACCAGGAGGAGAAGACCGCGCACGACCGCATGCGCGAGCTGGACCACGCGCGGCGCGACGTGCTGGCGGGGGACGTGCGGCGGCAGATCGCCGAGAACGACCGCCTGCGCGCCGATCTCGAGCGGCTGCGCGCCGAGGCGGAGTCCCTGGGGCACGTCGCGCACATGCCGGCCAACGCCGAGACCGACTTCCGCGAGACCGTGACCCGCCACGAGGACGCGGTGCGCCACCTGGCGGCGCTCGAATCGCGCCGGCAGGAGGAGCTGGCGCGCGAGCGCGAGAAGCGCCAGGCGGAGCTGGGCGGGCTCGCGGTGTATGCGGGGGCGCGCGTGCAGGATGCCGACCGCTGCGTGGCGCTCGCCTCGGAGCTGCGGCAGGTGGCGGAGGAGGACTCGAGCGTGCGCACCTCGGTGTTCACGCTGCGCGAGACGCTCGCCAGCCAGGGCATCGACCCGGAGCGGATCCAGATGCTGACCGCCAAGTTCGGGAGCCTGAGCGAGATCGAGCAGCGGCTGATCCGCTCGCACTCGCAGCGGGCGCTCGACTACCAGACCGAGGTTGCCGACCTGGAGCGGGCGCGCACCGACAGCACCGAGATCCTGCGCGAGATCGACATGCTCCGGCATCGCTGGCGGCTCCCGGGGTGGTTCACCACCGCGCTCGGGATCGCCGCCGCGCTCGCGGGCGCCGTGATTCCCGCGCTGGGCGGGCTCCGCAGCCTGTGGGTGCCGATGCTCGCCTCGGGCGCGTTCCTCATGGTGGGCGGCCTGGTGCTGCTCATGATCGGGGATCGCGCGCGGAGCCTGGACCGCACCTCGGCGCTGCGGCAGCTGAGCGACGCGCAGCGCCGGCTCAACCAGATGCGCGAGCAGCGCGCCGAGTCGGGCCTGGACGTGGGCGACCTGGCGACGCGCATGGGCTTCCGCGACCAGATCGATCTCATGCGCGAGTGGGGCGAGTACGAGCGGCTGATCGGGGACAGCGGCCCGGCGCTGCGCGCGCAGGACCGCCTCGCGGCGCTCGAGACGCGGCGCAAGACCGCGCTCGCGTCGGCCACCGAGCTGCTCGGCCGGTTCGGCGGCGGCCCGGCACAGCCCGCGGAGCTGGACCGCGTGGCCCAGGCGATCCGCCAGTCGCTCAGCGTGCGTGACAAGCTCACCGACCTCGAGGCGGGATGGTCGTGGCTGGACGACGAGCGGCACGTGGCCGAGGCGACCGTCTCGGGGCTCGAGGAGCGCGCAGCCCGCATGCTCGAGACCGCGGGGCTCGCCCACGACCCGAAGCGCTCGTGGGCCGATCACGCCACCGACCTGGCGACCCGCGCCCAGTCGCGGGCACGCCACGCGCTGCTGGTCGGCGAGCTGATCCCGCAGGCCGAGCGCCGGGTGCTCCCGCCGGGCAAGCTCGCCGAGCTCGAGACCCAGCTCGAGATGATCGACGCCGAGCGCCCCGCCACGGCGGAGGAGGACGACGCCCCGGAGGCCCCTGCCGCGGCCGGACCTCGCACCCCGCTCGAGATCGACACCGAGAGCCGGCGGCTGCGCGAGGTGCTCGACCGGCTCCAGAAGCGCCGCACCGAGCTGAGACTCGAGGTCGAGGAGGTGTGGCGGCGCTATCACCAGGACCATCCCGAGAAGTCTTCGCAGCTCGAGCGGGTCGACCACGCGCTGCGGCACGCACGGCGCTTCAAGGCGTCGATCGACCTGGCGCGCGAGACCATCCAGCAGGTCGCGACCGACACCCACCGCCGCTGGGCGGAGTTCCTCAACGTGCGGGTCAAGGAGCTGGTGCAGGGATTCGGCGCCGGGATCGAGCAGCTCCGGTTCGGTGACGACCTCGACTTCTCGATCAAGCCCGCGGGCGGGCCCCACTCGGCGCGCGGCAAGGCCGACCTGGCGCTCTCGGCGGGGGCGAAGGACCAGCTCTACCTGGCGGTGCGGCTCGCGATCTGCGAGTACCTGTCGCGCGGCCAGGTGCCGCTGCCGCTCCTGCTCGACGATCCGTTCGCGGCCAGCGACGACGGGCGCGTGCGCGCCGGGATGCGGATCCTGATCGAGCGCTTCGCGCCCTCACACCAGGTGCTGGTGCTCACCTGCCACAAGAGCCGCTTCGACGCGCTCGCGCGTCTCGACCCGGACCTCTACGAGCGCCGGGTGCAGCGGATCGAGCTCAAGACCTCCGCGCCGGCGCGGTAGCGCGCCGGCATTCTCCAGGGCCGATCAGGCCTGGGGGGCCTGCGTCTCCGCCGCCTGCTCGCGCACCTGGCGTCCGCGGCGCACCGCGAGGTGCATGCGGTAGGAGCGCTCGTTGATCGACTGCTCCCGCAGCAGGAAGAAGATCCGCGACGCGTACCAGCCCACCACGGCCATGAAGCCGAGCCACATCAGCATCACGTAGAACAACTCTTCGAGGTCGCTCATGTCGGTTAGACTCCCTCCGCGTTCTACGGGTTGGGAGGCATCCCGGCGCCGGTGCTGCCGTTCTTCGGACGGACCAGGAACGAGCTGAGCAGCAGGGCCAGGCCGATCGTGGCCGGGATGATGCCGACCGCCCACACGTTCTCGTTCCTCTCGATGATGTTCAGGAACAGCATCAGCGCGAGGCCGACCGCGAGGGTGACGATGCCGCCGATCATGAGACCCTGCGCGCGACGGCGATCCCGGTCGAACTGGGACATGTGCCAGGTCTCCGCGTCCTCGTCGAGGCCGCTCACCGGCAGCGGGGCGAGCTTGGCGGGATCCACGCCCCGCTCGATCGCGGCGATCCGCTCGCGCTGGGCCAGCTCGATCAGGCGCTGGCGTCCCAGGCTCTTGATGATGCCGGCGGTGATGCCGCCGACGATCGCGACGATCGGGATCGAGAGGGCGACGATCGGGATGAACTCACCGATGCTGAACGATGGGATCCACATGGCGGCTCCTTGGGTTCGGGTGTCGGCCCGTGCGGCCGGTCCAGCCGGCTGCTGTTTTCTGGCGCTTCACCCCCTGAGACAGGGCCTTGGGGGCTCCGGGTTTCACCCCGGGCCCGGAAACCCCAAGAACCCATGAAACCATTGGGAGCCCTGGGACCGTCCAAGTCAGCGATGGAAGCCCCGCCGCCGGCCGTGCCCGGTGGCCCGACCGGCGGGGGGGCGCCCGCGGACCCGCGGGCCGAGGAGCGTGAGCTCGTCCGGCGGGCCCAGGGGGGCGACGAGCGGGCATTCCGCCGCCTGGTCGAGGTGCACGGCGACCGTGCCTACGCCCTGGCGCTCCGGATCGTGCGCTCGCCGAGCGACGCCGAGGAGGTCGCCCAGGACGCGCTGGTCAGGGCGTGGCGGTCGCTGCCCCGGTTCCGCGGCGAGTCGGCGTTCTCGAGCTGGCTCTACCGGATCGTGGTGCGGCGCGCCTACGACCGGGCGGCGCTGCTCAAGGGCCGGCGCTCGCGCGAGGCGGGGATCGAGGACCCGGAGGCGTTGCCTGCCGCGGTCGCGGGACCGGATGCGGGGGCTCGGGAGCTGTCGGTGCGGCTGGAGCGGCTGGTGGCGGAGTTGCCGGAGGTGCCGAGGACGGTGGTGACGCTCTACTATTATCAGGACCGTTCGGTGGCCGAGGTGGCGTCGATCCTCCGCATGCCGGAGAACACCGTGAAGACCCACCTGAGCCGCGCGCGTGAGCGCCTGCGCACCGGATGGACCGATACCGGAGGCGGAGAGTCGTGACGATGAACTGCCGCGACGTGGAGCGCTGGCTCGACGAGGGATGCCCGGCATCCACTCAGGTCGAGGCGCACGCGCACGCGCGCATCTGCGCCCGCTGCCAGGCGTCGCTACTCACGGTCGACGAGATCGAGGGCCTGCTCGAAGGGCCGGGCGTCCAGGCCCCCGCGGGGTTCGCGTCCCGGGTCATGGCGCGGGTCGCCGAAACCCGGCAGGCGGGCGCACGCATCCCGGTCTTCGAGCTCCTGCCGTTCTTCCAGACCGTGCCCTGGTGGGTGCGCCTGGCGGTCGAACCCGCGTCGCTGCTCGCCGTGCTGCTGGCGTCCATGCTCATCTGGCAGGGGGACCGGCTGTTCGCGCTCGCCACCGGGGGCGCGGTTCAGGTCGCCGCCTGGCTCTCCCAGACCATCCCGACCGGGAGCGCCCCCCCGGCGGCTCCGGCCGCGGCCGACACCGTATGGCTCCAGCCCGCTGCCCTCACGTGCATCGCGCTCGGCGCCATCCCGCTCGCCCTCATGGGCTCCAGGCTCCTCTACCGCTGGTCGGCCTCCCTGGTGGGCCCCCGCCACGCCCGATAGGGTTTTGCCCTTCTCCTGACACCGGTGGGGCGCCGGTCCGTATAATGGGCCACCCGTGATCCCATTCGGTCCCCCCCGGTCGCGCCGCGTGCGCGTGCTCATGGTCGGCCTGGTCGCGCTCGCCGCGATCGCCGCGCTGTTGCATGCGCGCTCCCGGGGCGGCGTGTCCGGTCCGCTCGCGGTCTTCGCCGCCACGGTCGCCGGGACCATGCAGGTGGTGACCGATCGCCGGAAGCCCAACCGGCTGGCGCACGAGAAGAGCCCGTACCTCCTCCAGCACGCCTACAACCCGGTCGACTGGTACCCGTGGGGCGAGGAGGCATTCGAGAAGGCGCGCCGCGAGGACAAGCCGATCTTCCTCTCGATCGGCTACTCGACCTGCCACTGGTGCCACGTCATGGAGCGCGAGTCCTTCGAGGACGAGGGCATCGCCCGCTACCTCAACGAGCACTTCGTGTGCATCAAGGTCGACCGCGAGGAGCGACCGGACGTCGACCAGATCTACATCGACGCGGCGATCGCGATGCAGGTCAACCCGGGCTGGCCGCTCTCGATGTTCCTCACGGCCGACCGCAAGCCCTTCCGCGCCGGCACCTACTTCCCGCCGGAGGACCGCTTCGGCCGTCCGGGCTTCATGAGCGTGCTGGAAGAGGTGCACGAGGCGTGGACCGGCAGTCGCGAGCAGCTGCTGGTGCGGGCAGGCGCGGTCGCCGGCCGCCTCGACCGCATCCCCG
>DATEMP010000009.1:0-3010 GCA_035275545.1 Candidatus Eiseniibacteriota bacterium
AAGCCCGGAGAGATCCTGATCCGGATCGTCTTCGAACGTCAGGACTGAGTCAGGTCCGGACGCAAGGCGCCGTTGACAGTCCCGCGCCCTGCCGCTAGCGTCATAGGTCCAATGCCAGCCCAACGCACGCTGATCGTGATCGCCGCACTCCTCACGCTGTCCGGCGCCGGTCGCGCCGTTGCCGATCCCCTCGGCGGATCGGACACCATGGCGCCCGCGGGCACCCAGTTCTCGCCCCAGGTTCCGGTGAGCGCGTTCGCGCGGCCCGCGCGCTGGTTCGATCCGTCGCGGCTCCAGGTGTCGACATCGGTGAGTGTCGGCTCCTACAACGGAAAGACGGACGGGCTCCAGGTCACGAGCCTCGCCTACCAGCTCGGCGCACCGCTCGCGGTGCGGCTGAGCGTCGGCAACGCGTTCGGCGCGAGCGGCGCCGCGCGCGGCAACGGGATGTTCCTCGAAGGCTTCGCGGTCGCCTACAAGCCGCACCCCTCGTTCCAGATCAACGTCGACTACCGCGACCTCCGCTCGCCCCTCCAGTATTCCCGGTACTCCGACTACACCGGCTTCGGCAGCTACGGCCGCTAGTCTCCCTCCGCACACCTCCATGGCCGCCGCCACGCGCCTGGCCTCCGCATTTCCGGCCGCGCGCGGCGAGACCGGGCTCATCCCGTATCTGACCGCCGGGTATCCGTCGCTCGACGCCACGCTCGAGATGCTGACCGCCTTCGACCGTCCGGGCGTGCGCGCGGTCGAGATCGGGATCCCGTTCTCGGATCCGATCGCCGACGGTCCCGAGATCCAGCGCGCGTCCGAGTGGGCCTTGAAAGCCGGGGTGGGTCCCGCCGAGACGCTCGAGCTGGTACGGGGCCTGCGGCGCGTCTCGCAGCTTCCGGTGGTGGTCATGACCTACGCGAACCCGGTGCTGCGCTCCGGCATCGAGCGGTTCGCCCGGGAGGCGCGCGAGGCGGGGGTGGACGGCATCATCGTCTCCGACCTGCCGCCCGACGAGGCGCCCGACACCTGGGCGGCGCTCGATGCGGCCGGGCTCGACACCGTGGTGCTGGTCGCCCCGACCACCGATCCTAAGCGCCTGCCGCGCCTGGTCGCACGCGCCCGGGGCTTCGTTTACTGCCTGGCACGCACCGGTGTCACCGGCGCGGGAGGGGGCGAGGCACACGCGCTGCCCGAGCGCGTCGCGGCGCTGCGCCGGATGACGCCGCTCCCGGTCGCGGTCGGGTTCGGCATCGCCGGCGCGTCGGATGCACGCGCACTCAAAGGGGTCGCGGACGCGGTGGTGGTGGGGGCGGCCTTCATGCGCGCGGTCACGGTTGACCCGGCGCGTGGGGCGGCCCACCGCGTGCAGACCCTCGCGGGCGAGCTGGTGCAGGCGCTGAGTTAGACCCTCAGCGCCTGCGGCCTATCTCCTGATCCAGTACAGCAGATCGAGGATCATCAGCGTCACGCCGATTTCCACGGTCCACCTCCGACTGCGAGGGGTCGTGTGGAGACGCGGCCGTTTCACCGCGATCCACGCGGTCAACCGTTCCATCGGCCGCCCGTGGGTTGGCAGCGCGGGCGGGGGAGGCGGCATCCTGTCGCCTCACCCAGAGTGATCGGCCAGCGTCGGCGTTTCCTTGAGGGGATGACCACCCAGCCCGCGCGGGGCGGGGAGCGGATCGGCCAACTGCTTGAGCACCAGCACCGTGAGATCGTCGAGCGGCTGGTCCGCGAACGCGCGTGCCTCGGCGATCAGCGCCTGGACGATGCGCGATGCACGCTCGTGCGCGTGGCGGTCGAGCACGGCGCGCACCCGCTCGATCCCGTAGAGCTCGGTGCCCGCCTGCGCCTCGGTGAGCCCGTCGGTGTAGATGACCGCGATGTCGCCGGCCTTGAGCTCGACGCACAGGTCCTGGTAGCGCGCCTCGCCGCTCACCCCCAGGAGGATTCCGCCGCCGGTGAGCTCCTCGCTGCGCCCGCCGCGGCGGCGCACCAGCGGCGGCGTGAGCCCGGCGTTCGCGAGCCAGATGCGCCCGTGGCGCACCTCGACGCGCGCGCACAGGAGCCCCACGAACTTCTCGGGCTGCTCGAGGCTCACCAGCTCCTGGTTGAGTGCCGCGAGCACCGCGCTCGGGTTGCCGCCGCCTCCGGCCTCGACGCGGAACCGCGCCTGGACCCCGGCGAGTACCAGCGCCGCCGGCACGCCGTGCCCGGCCGCGTCGCCCACCACCAGCGTGAACTCGCGCTCGGTGCGCTGCACGAAGTCGTAATAGTCGCCGCCCACCGCCTGGACCGAGAGCGTGGCCGCGGCGCAGTCGAGGGTCGGGAACACCGGGGCGTGCCGCGGCAGGAGATGGGTCTGGATGTCGCCGGCGCGCTCGAGCTCGCGGTCCATCGCGCCCAGCGTGGCGGCGGCGCTGCGCAGCTTGAGGTTCTCGAGCGCCACCGCGAGGTGGTGGGCCATGCGCTCGAGCTCTTCGGCCTCGAGGCGGCTGAGCCACGGGCCGGCGAGCCGCCGCCCGAGCAGCAGCAGCGCCTCCGGATGCCGCTCCCCGACCGGCAGCACCCACTGGACCCCCGCCGACTCGAGCGCCGATCGCTCGGACGCGTCAAGCGCTTCGTCGTCCGCCGGCAACGCACCGCTCCGGCCCGCGAGCGCTTCGACGAGCGCCTCACCGTGCTCGAGCGGCGCGGTCGTGCGCCCGGTCTCGATCGCCACGAACCGGCCGCCCTCGACCGCGAGCAGCGCGGCGCAGCCGTCCAGCTTGAGGTTGGCGGCCAGGGCCTCGCAGGCGCGGGTGAGCGCGAGCTGGGCGGTGCCCTCGCGGCGCTCGCCATTGACGGGGATGAGCATCGAGGCGAGTGGCGGCGGATCCTCGAGCGCAAACACCCCGGACCCGAGCGCCCGCGCCCAGGTGCGCGACGGTCCGGCGAGCGAGGCGCCCAGCGCCACCAGCCCCAGCGCGGCGCCCGAGATGCCCGCGCCCTGCTCCGGCCACCAGCCGGCTGCGAG
>DATEMP010000010.1:0-9468 GCA_035275545.1 Candidatus Eiseniibacteriota bacterium
ATCCTGGCGGCGTTCCAGATCGCCGAGATTCTTCCGACCCTCCGCTATCGCCATGCATACCCGCCGCAGGCCGAGTACTACCGGGGACTCAGGGGCGCGCTGTCTCCTGACGCGCTCCTGGTGGGAACGGACGAGAGCACCCTCGCGCGCCATTTCACCGGGCATGCGTGCCTCTGGGCGCCGGCGGATCCCGACGAGGCGCAGGCTCGCGCGTTCACGGCGGCGCTGACCGAGTCGGCGCGCACGCGGCCGCTCTACGCACTGCCGGACCTCTTCACCTACGACCGCGACGGTCACTTCCAACGCTCGATCCGCGCCGCGTTCGCGCTGGAGCGGGCCCATGTCGGGCTCGGCGAGGACTACCACCTCATGACCTACGCGCGCCGGATGTCCGCCGTGTTGAAGGATCTCGAGCACCGCGGGTGCGTGGCCGGGGCGCCGGAGGTCGTGCCGATCGCGATCACGCCATCGCTCAGCGCCACCTTCTCGCGTCGCGCGCTCCACTGCCCAGGCCAGGAGGGCACGCTCGAGTGCATCGAGTATCAGGGTGTCCAGACCTTCCTGACCACGCGGATCGTCGCGCGCTTGGTGCCGGTCGGGCCCTGAAGGCAGGCGCGCGGGGAGCGCGCCGGCGGATCAAACGCTGACGCAGCCCAGCCGGTCGCTCTTGCCGGCGATCGTTTCGAAGCTGAAAACGACCGGAACCATCCTGCCGTCAGCCTCGCGCGTGACCCTCACCTCGACGCTGGCTCGTCTCCCGACGGCCGCCGGAGCAGTCACCATCAACAGCGGGCCCATCCACCGCATCACTTCCGCACCCCACTCGGGATTGGAGCCCACGGGCTCGCACCGGTACGCGCCGGGCGAGGGCAGAACGAACATGAACAGAAGCCTTCGCCCCGCCTCCACCTTGAGATCCAGCGCGCGATGGACCTCAACAGATGCTTCGGGCGCCCGGTCGAAGTACACGTTGAGGTTGCCGGCCCACTCCGCGTCCCGCAACGCCTCCATCGCTCCCTGGAGCTCCTCGATGCGTTCCTCGTATCCCGGTTCGCCTGCCTGCACGAGCCGATCGATCTCGACCTGGGTGCACAGAGCGAGCATGCGCGTCACGCCCCGCAGCCCTTCGATCGGAATCCGCGCGACCACGCGACGCCGCTCCCACGGCTCGAACCCGGCCACGGCGATCCGGGTGCCGGGCTCGAACGGCACGAACGCGCCGAGCGGGGCGGCCTCGATCACGAGCTCGGCGTCCTCGGTCGGCTCCGCGGACGCGTTCAGCAGGTCGATCGACACCTCGAGGCATCCCCGCACCGTGCGCCAGGAGATGCCACCCGGGTGAATCGCCGGGGCGAGACTCCGTCCGGTTTCGAGGAGCATGTCGGGGATGCTAGTCCTCCCGGGCGGCGGATTCTATTGGGAACCTTGGGTCAGCCCCGGGCAGGATCTCCCTTGCGTGCGCGCCGCGCGTGCCGTAGATTTCCCGCCCGAGGTCGCACACAGCTGTCTGGCTCCTTTAACGCGACTCAGAGAGGTCGCGAAGCGAGGCCCACATGAACGCGCCGTACCCGAAATCCGCCCTGGCGCCCCGCGGCGCGGGGCTTTTTTCTGCGTCCGCTGACCGGCACCTGCTGGGTCTCGAAGGGCTGCCGCGCGAGGCGCTGCTCGCGATCCTCGACGACGCCGAGCGCGATCTGGCACGGCTCCAGATCGACCGCTCGCCCACCGACGAGCTGCGGCTGCTGACCGTGGTGATCGCGATGTTCGAGGACTCGACGCGCACCCGCGTGTCGTTCCAGATCGCCGCCAAGCGCCTGGGCGCCACGGTCTCCACCTTCTCGAGCCACGGCCTCTCGCTCAGCAAGGGCGAGACGCTGCGCGACACGCTGCGCATCTTCGAGGCGAACGGCGCGGACGTGATCGTGGTGCGGCACGCCTCGCCGGGCGCGGCCGCGTACCTGGCCGAGCAGGTCGAGAGCGCGGTGGTCAACGCCGGCGACGGCATGCACGAGCATCCCACGCAGGGGTTGCTCGACCTCCTGACGCTGCGCCAGGCGTGGGGCGGCCGCTTCGACGGGCGCCGGATCGCGATCGTCGGCGACGTCGCCCACTCGCGGGTGGCGCGCTCCGCGATCTTCGGGCTCGCGACGCTCGGTGTGGGCGTGACGCTCGCCGGACCGGCGACGCTCATGCCCGCCGAGGTCGAGCGCCTGGGCTGCACGGTGGCGCGCTCGGTGGACGAGGCGATGGAAGGGGCGGACGCGGTGATGGCGCTGCGCATCCAGCGCGAGCGCATGGAGAAGGGCCTCCTGCCCTCGTTCTCCGAGTACACGCGGGTGTGGGGGATCGATGCCGCGCGGGTGCGCCGCATGAAGCCGGACGCGGTGGTGCTCCACCCGGGCCCGGTCAACCGCGGCGTCGAGCTGGCGCCCGACGTGGCGGACGGCGAGCGCTCGGTGATCCTGGACCAGGTGGCGAACGGGGTGGCGGTGCGCTGCGCGGTGCTGCGGCGCTCGGCCGGAGCGCTGGCGCGGGAGGTGGCATGAGCCCGACGACGATCATCCGCAACGCGCGACACTGGAAGACCGGTGCTTCGATCGACCTGGCCTTCGAGCGCGCCACGATCCTGAACGCGGTGCCCGCCACGGCGGATGTGGTGGTCGACGCCCGCGGCGCGGTGCTCGCGCCCGGCCTGGTCGATCTGCACGTCCACCTGCGCGAGCCGGGGCAGGGCTCGCGCGAGACCATCGAGACCGGCACGCACGCCGCGGCGGCGGGGGGTTTCACCGCGGTCGCCTGCATGCCCAACACCGAGCCGGTGGTCGACAACGTCGCCTGGGTCGAGTGGGTGCGGTCGCGCGCGCGGGCGGTGGGCCGCTGCCGGGTCCATCCGATCGCGGCGGTCACCATCGGGCAGAAGGGCGAGCGCCTCACCGAGGCGCTGGCGATGCGGAACGCGGGCGCGGTGGCGCTCTCGGACGACGGCCGCCCGGTCGAGTCGGCGGCGATGATGCGGCACGCGCTCGAGTACGCGCGGCACGCGGGGCTGCCGATCGTGTGCCACGAGGAGGACCTGTCGCTGCGCGGCGAGGGCCACATGAACGAAGGCTTCACCGCCACGCGCCTCGGGATCCGGGGGATCCCCACCGCGGCGGAGAGCGTCATGGTGCGCCGCGACGTCGAGCTGGCGGCGCTCACCGGCGGCCGGGTCCACCTCGCGCACCTCTCGTGCGCGGCCTCGTTCGACGCGCTGCGCGACGCGCGTGCGCGCGGGCTCGCGGTCACCGGCGAGACCTGTCCCCACTACTGGATGCTCACCGACGCCGCGGTCGGCGTGCACGGCACCCACGCCAAGATGAACCCGCCGCTGCGCTCGGAGTCGGACCGGCTCGCGACGATCGAGGCGATCGCCGACGGCACGATCGACTGCCTGGTCACCGATCATGCGCCGCACACCGAGGACGACAAGCGCCAGCCGTTCGAGATGGCGCCGTTCGGGATCGTCGGCCTCGAGACCGCGCTGGCGCTCACGCTCACCGGCCTGGTGCGGCCGGGCCACATCACGCTCGCGCGTGCGCTCGAGCTCTGGACCGAAGCGCCGCGCCGGGTGTTCGACCTGCCGCCGGTCAAGCTCGAGGGCGGGTTCCCGGCCGACCTGGTGCTGATCGATCCTGAGGCGGAATGGGTGGTGGACCCGGCCGCGTTCCGCTCCAAGGGACGCAGCACGCCGTTCGCGGGGACCACGCTCACCGGTCGCGTGCTCGCCACCTTCTGCGACGGCGAGATCACGCACCTCGATCCCGCGCTCGCGGTGACGCGCTCGGATGCGGCGCCCAACCGGGTGGAGGCGGCGCGATGATCCGTCGCCCGCCCGCGATCCTGGCGCTCGAGGACGGCCGCGTGTTCCGCGGCGAGTCGTTCGGCGCCCGGGTCGAGACCACCGGCGAGGTGGTGTTCAACACCGCCATGACCGGCTACCAGGAGGTGCTCTCCGATCCCTCGTACTGCGGGCAGATCGTCACCTTCACCTACCCGCTGCTCGGCAATTACGGGGTGAACGAGGAGGACTGGGAGAGCGAGCGCCTGCGTGCCCAGGGCATGGTGTGCCGCGAGGTGTGCGAGGTGCCGAGCAACTGGCGCTCGACCGGGCGGCTTCAGGATTTGCTCGAGCAGCAGGGCTTGCCGGGGATCTGCGGCATCGACACGCGCGCGCTCACCCGTCACCTGCGCGACAAGGGGGTCATGCGCGGCTGCCTCTCGGCGGTCGATCTCGACGCCGACGCGCTGGTCGAGAAGGCGCGGCGCTCGCCCAGCATGCAGGGCCTGGCGCTCGCCGAGCTGGTCACCTGCACGGAGGCGTACTGGTGGACGCCGGACGGACCGAGCGACGTGGAGGCGAGCCAGGACGACAAGAAGCCGCTCGCGGTCGTGTTCGACTTCGGCGTCAAGTACAACATCCTGCGTCGGCTGCGTGCCGAGGGGTTCCGCGTGCGCGTGGTGCCGGCGCGCA
Organism: Candidatus Eiseniibacteriota bacterium; assembly: GCA_035275545.1. Taxonomy (GTDB): domain Bacteria; phylum Eisenbacteria; class RBG-16-71-46; order RBG-16-71-46; family RBG-16-71-46; genus WS-11. The sequence goes on from DATEMP010000010.1 coordinate 4,511, forward strand.
CGCCGGTCACCGAGGTCATGGCGCTCCAGCCCGAGGGCGTGGTGCTCTCGAACGGCCCGGGCGATCCCGAGCCGCTCGAGTTCGCGATCATGACCGCGCGCGAGATCTCGCGGAAGCTGCCGACGCTCGGCATCTGCCTCGGGCACCAGCTGCTCGGCCTCGCGTTCGGCGGCAGGACGCGCAAGCTCAAGTTCGGCCACCGCGGCGCCAACCACCCGGTGATCGACCGGCGCACCGGCGTGGTCGAGGTGACGTCGCAGAACCACGGCTTCACCGTGGATCCCGACACGCTCGGCGACTCGGGCTTCGAGCTCACGCACTTTAGCGGCAACGACCAGACGCTCGAGGGCATGGTCCACCAGACCCTGCCGATCCTCTCGTGCCAGTACCACCCCGAGGCGAGCCCGGGCCCGCACGACTCGCGGCCGTGGTTCGCGGCGTTCCGCGAGCGCGTCATGGAGCGCCGCAAGGCGACGCGGGTCGCGAAGCCGGCAGCACCCGCGGCGGCGCCGCCCCGCACGCCGGTGGGCCGCTGATGGCCGACCTCTCAATCTTGATGAGGGGCCTGGTGCTGGGCTTCTCGATCGCCGCACCGGTCGGCCCGATCGGCGTGCTGTGCATCCGGAGGACGCTCGCCGAGGGCCGCGCCTCGGGGTTCGCGACCGGCATGGGGGCCGCCGCCGCGGACGGGCTCTACGGCGTGATCGCCGCGTTCGGTCTCACCTGGATCACCGCGATGCTGGTCGCCCAGCAGAACTGGATCCGCGTGATCGGCGGCCTGTTCCTCCTCTATCTCGGGGTGCGCACCTTCTTCGCGCGGCCCGCCGAGCAGGCGGCGGCCGCGGGCGGCACCGGGCTCGTGGGCGCGTTCGGCTCGACCTTCGTGCTCACCCTCACCAACCCGATGACGATCCTCTCGTTCCTCGCGGTGTTCGCGGGGCTGGGCCTGGGCGCGGGCGTCACCGGGCCGATGGCGGCGGTGCTGCTGGTGACCGGCGTGGTGGTCGGGTCGGCGGCGTGGTGGCTGATCCTCTCCGGCGCGGTGGGTGCGCTGCGCGCCCGCATCGACGGGCACGCGCTCCAGTGGGTGAATCGCGTTTCGGGCGCGGTCATCTCGGCGTTCGGGGTGGTCGCGCTCGCGACCGCCGCCGGCTTCGGCGGACCGGAGGTCTGATGCCCAAGCGCACCGACATCCACAAGGTGATGATCATCGGCGCCGGGCCGATCGTGATCGGCCAGGCGTGCGAGTTCGACTACTCCGGCACCCAGGGCTGCCGCGCGCTGCGGGCGCTCGGGCTCGAGGTGGTGCTGCTCAACTCGAACCCGGCGACCATCATGACCGACCCGGAGTTCGCCGATCGCACCTACATCGAGCCGCTGCTCCCGGAGATCGCCGAGCGCATCATCGAGCGCGAGAAACCGGACGCGCTGCTGCCGACGCTGGGCGGGCAGACCGGCTTGAACCTGGCGGTCCAGCTCGCCAAGGGCGGGGTGCTCGACAAGCACGGCGTGCGCCTGATCGGCGCCTCGCTCGAAGCGATCGAGATGGCCGAGGACCGCCAGCGCTTCAAGCAGGCGATGGAGTCGGCGGGACTGCTGCTCCCCAAGAGCGGCTACGCCACCAACGTCGCCGAGGCGGTGGCGCTCGGCGAGTCGCTCGGCTACCCGCTGGTGATCCGCTCCTCGTTCACGCTCGGCGGCCAGGGCTCGGGGCTGGTGCACAACATGCGGCAGCTGCGCGAGGCGGCGCGCTTCGGCATCGCCGCAAGCCCCAACGGCTCGATCCTGATCGAAGAGTGCCTGGTGGGGTGGAAGGAGTTCGAGCTCGAGGTGATGCGCGACCGCGCGGACAACTGCGTGATCGTGTGCTCGATCGAGAACTTCGACCCGATGGGTGTGCACACCGGCGACAGCATCACCGTGGCCCCGGCGCAGACCCTGAGCGACCGCTGCTACCAGGCGATGCGCGACGCGGCGCTCAAGGTCATGCGCACGATCAAGGTCGAGGCGGGCGGCTCCAACATCCAATTCGCGGTCCACCCCGACTCCGGCGAGATGCGGATCATCGAGATGAACCCGCGGGTCTCGCGCTCCTCGGCGCTCGCCAGCAAGGCGACCGGGTTCCCGATCGCCAAGATCGCGGCGATGCTGGCCGCCGGCCTCACGCTCGACGAGATCCCCAACGACATCACCAAGAAGACGCCCGCCTGCTTCGAGCCCACGCTCGACTACTGCGTGGTCAAGATCCCGCGCTGGGCGTTCGAAAAGTTCCGCGGCGCCGATCCGCGGCTCGGCACCCGCATGAAGTCGGTGGGTGAGATCATGGCGATCGGCCGCACCTTCCCCGAGGCGCTGCTCAAGGGCTGGCGCGCGCTCGAGAGCGGCGACGGCGGCGTCCTCCCGGAGCCGGCGCGGCTCGCCGACCTCGAGGGGCTGCGCGAGGCCATCCAGACGCCCAACGCCGACCGCCTGCGCGACCTGTTCCGGGCGCTGGCGGCGGGGGAGAAGCCCGAGACGCTCTCGCGGCTCACCGGGATCGATCCCTGGTTCCTGCACCAGATGAAGCGGATCACCGACCTGGACCGGGTGATCGCCGAGCGGATCGAGCGCGATCCCGAGTCGCCGTGGCGCGAGGGGCTGGTGCGCGACGCCAAGCGGCTGGGCATCTCCGACCGGCATCTCGCCGGGCGGCTCGAGATCGGCGAGGCGGAGGTCCGGCACCGCCGCAAGGCGTTCGACATCATGCCGGTCATGAAGGCGGTCGACACCTGCGGCGCCGAGTTCGAGGCCGAGACGCCCTACTTCTACTCGACCTACGAGGAGACCTCGGAGATCCCGGCGAGCGACAAGAAGAAGGTGGTCATCATCGGCAGCGGGCCCAACCGCATCGGCCAGGGCCTGGAGTTCGACTACTGCTGCGTCCAGGCGGCGCTCGAGCTCAAGGGGCGCGGCTACGAGGTGCTGCTCATCAACTCGAACCCCGAGACGGTGAGCACCGATTACGACATCTCGAGCCGGCTCTACTTCGAGCCGCTCACCCACGAGGACGTGATGAACGTCATCGAGGCCGAGCGCCCGCAGGGGGTGATCGTCCAGCTCGGCGGCCAGACCCCGCTCAAGCTGGCGCGCGCGCTCCACGAGGCGGGGGTGCCGATCTGGGGCACGCCGTTCGACGGCCTGGACCTGGCCGAGAACCGCGAGCGCTTCCGCGTGCTCATGGACCAGCTGGGGGTGCGCCAGCCCGAGAGCATGAGCGCCACCTCGAGCCGCGAGGCGCTCCAGTTCGCGCACGCGCTCGGCTACCCGGTGCTGGTGCGCCCCTCGTACGTGCTGGGCGGGCGCGGCATGCGGGTGGTCTACGAGCACGCCGAGCTCGAGGAGTGGCTGACCCGTGAGGCGATGGTCTCGGTGGACGAGCCGGTGCTGCTCGACAAGTTCCTGGACGGGGCGCTCGAGGTGGACGTGGACGCGGTCGCCGACGGCGAGACGGTCCTGATCGGCGCGGTCATGGAGCACATCGAGGAGGCCGGCATCCACTCCGGCGACTCGACCTGCGTGATCCCGCCCTTCACCCTGGGCGAGACGGTGATCGCCCAGATCCGCGACATCACGGCGCGGATCGCCCGCGCGCTCGGCGTTCGGGGCCTGCTCAACATCCAGTTCGCGGTGCGCGACGACATGGTGTTCGTGCTGGAGGCCAACCCGCGCGCCTCCCGGACCGTGCCGTTCGTGAGCAAGGCGGTGGGCCTGTCGCTGGCCCGGCTGGCGGCGCGGGTCATGGCGGGCGAGCGTCTGGCGGACATCGCGCCCGCGACCGCGCCCGAATCGGAGCTCATCAGCGTCAAGAAGCCGGTGCTCCCGTTTGGCCGGTTCCCGGGCGAGGACGCGGTGCTGGGCCCGGAGATGAAGTCGACCGGGGAGGTCATGGGCCGGGACCGCGACTTCGGGCGCGCCCTGGCCAAGGCGCACCTGGGCTCGGGCGAGCCGCTACCCGCCAGCGGCGCGGTGTTCCTGAGCATCCGGGACGACGACAAGCGCGCCTGTACGTTCATGGCGAAAAAACTGGTGGAGCTGGGGTATCAACTGTTGGCGACCCGCGGGACCGCCCGGTTCCTGCGCCGCAACGGGGTGCCGTGCCGCGAGGTGTTCAAGGTCCGCGAGGGACGGCCCAACGCCGTGGACATGATCGAGAACGGGGAGGTGCAGCTGGTGGTGAACACGCCGCTCGGCCGCGGGGCCGAGATCGACGAGCGGGCGATCCGCGAGTGCGCGGTCGCGTTCGGCGTGCCGGTGATCACCACGGTCGCCGGCGCGCTGGCCGCGGTCTCGGGCATGGAGGCGCAGGCGCGCGGGCCGCTGGACGTGAGCGCGCTCCAGGAGATCGTGTGACGCACAGAGTCCGACGGTTCTCGTGGCTGGCCGCGCTCGCCCTGGTGGCGGCGCTCGGCTCCTCGTGCGCCTACTACAACACCTTCTACCTGGCGAAGAAGTACTACGCCACGGCGACCGACGGCATGCCCTACGCGGTCGAGAAAGTGACCGGTGCCCAGGCCGGCAACTATCAGAAGTCGATCGACTACTCCAAGAAGGTGATCACCAACTATCCCAAGTCGAAGCACGTGGACGATGCGTATCTGATGTGGGCGAAGTCGCTGCTCGGCAAGGAAGACCCGCTGCAGACCGTCAACATGCTGCTCGACTTCTCGCCGCGCTATCCCAACAGCCAGCTCAAGGACGAGGCGCGGTTCTACCTCGGGGTCGCCTACCGCCAGGCACGCAAGTACCGCGAGGCGCTGGTGCCGCTCGAGGAATTCCTCGAGAAGGAGCCCAAGCACGAGCTCGCCCCCTACGCCCATCTCGAGCGGGCGCGGGCGCTGGCGTCGCTCAACCGGCACGCCGATGCGGCGGCCGCCGCCGGGCAGATCGTCGAGCGCTTCCCCGGCAGCCCGCTGCTGGTG
>DATEMP010000011.1:0-5738 GCA_035275545.1 Candidatus Eiseniibacteriota bacterium
TTGGCCCAGGTGGGCACACCCGGGGAGGCGGGCGCCTGCCCGGAGGGAACGCCGAACGGGTTCGACGGCTTGCCCTGCTGGCCCTGGGCCCCGGCCAGGCCCGCGATGGTGAGCAACGCCGCCAGCGCCGCGAGCGGGGCGCGGCGCGGTGGTCCGGACATGGGAGCAGACGCCATGGTGGAAACCTGTGAGTGGATGGGGGTCGTCGGGGTACCGGTGCGGAAACGGGTGGCGAGCCTAGCATAACCCTCATGGCCGGCGGGTCCCGTTCCGATAACTCCGCGCATGGACGAAGGCCGCCCCACCCTCGAGGTCGAGCGCTGGTGCCTGGGCCACCGCTCGATCGGCACCCGCCCGCTCGACCTCCACGAGATCGAGGGCCTCAGGCGCGAGTCGCGGCGCCAGTGGATGCGCGGCTTCCTGCCGATCCCGGTCTACACGGCGATCGCGGTCCTGGCCGCGCGCGCGTGGGCGGCGCTGCCTGAGGGATGGGAGCCGATGGCCGGTCCCGCAGCGGGGGCCACGATCGTGTTCCTCTGGGTGGGCCTGGCCACCGCCATCCTCATGACCCGCGACCTGTGGCGGGCCGGCCGCGACGCGAGCCGTGACGCCGCGGTGGGGCGTGCGGAGTGTTTTGGCAGCGCCGATACGCAGGAGGAGGGCGCGGCCGCGGAGGCGCTCGCCGAGATCGTCCTGCGATCGGGATCCGGGCGCGTCCTTCACGGGCCCCCGGGCATGGTCGGCGGTGTGGTCGAGGTCAGCCACATCGCGGCCGGCGCCCGGCAGGCCTGGCGCATCCCGTTCTCGATGGTCGACGGCACTCCGGCCGAGCGCCGCCGGCTGAGCGCCGCCGAGCGCGAGGAGCTGCGCCGGGCGATCGACCGCTGGCGCCGGGTCCGCGCCGGCAGCTGGCTGGCCCTGGTCTGGGTCGCGGTCGTGGCCTGGGGCTGGGGGCAGCGCGAGCCGGGCACGATCGGGTTCGGGGACATGCTGGGCGTGGTGGCCTCGTGCGTGCTCTGCCTGTGGGTGCTCGCCTCGAACGCGCGCCGGATCATCGCCTCCTTCGCGATGGAGCGGGACCTCACCGAGGGCGTCACCCTCACCGTGCGCGACCGGTTCGAGGAGGAAGTCCTGCCCCATTCCGGCGTGACCTGGTGGGTCGGCAAGGCGCCCGCGGGCTGGCGGGACCTCGGCCAGTCGTAGCCGTCCCACCCCCGGCGCGCCGCTCCCGACCGAAGCACGTTGACCCGCCGCCCGCACGCGCCTAGCCTTGGCGCATGCGCCGCGCCACAACCCGCCTCTGCATCGCCTTAGCGCTCATCATTCTGGCCCGGCCGGCCGACGGCGCATCCGTGACGCGGACGATCGAGGTCGATCCCGAGCGGCCGAACCTGACGGTCGGATTCGACCTCCCCGCGGACCAGAAGCTCGCCCGCGCGGAGCTCCTCGAGGTGGCGTGCGCGCTCGACGGCGCGCGTGGCGCACCGACCCACGCACTCCGGACCGGCTACCAGGGTTTCGAGCGCGGGCGGCACGTCGCCTGGCTCGAGCTGCCCGGCGGCCCCGGGCTGCCGCCCGGCCACGAGACGCATCGCGCCCGCCTCACCGTGCGGCTCGAGTTCGAGACCGCGCTCGATCGCCCGGTGGCCCGCGAGCGCGTGGTGCCCGACTGGGAGGAGAGCGGGACCGGGACGCCGGGGACGACGCTCCTCACTGGTGAACACGCCGCTCGTCGGTCGTCCGGTCCACGCCCTGATCGCGTCGCCGAGCCGTTCCGCCCCGAGCAGGTGCCTTCGCTGCTCGGCAGCCCGGTCGCGTACCTCATCATCACCAACGACGCGCTGGCGCCGGCGTTCCAGCCGCTCGCCGACTGGAAGACCGCGAGCGGCATGCCGGCGGCGATCCGCACCCTGAGCTTCATCCGCGAGCAGTACCCCTCGGCGGTGGACGATCCCGAGCGGATCCGGCTCTTCATCCGCGACGCCTACACCCGCTGGGGCACGCGCTGGGTGCTGCTGGGCGGCGACACCGAGATCCTGCCGCCGCGCTACGCCCACATGACGTTCCTGTTCGCCGAGGCGCTGCCGTCGGACATCTACTTCTCGTGCCTCGACGGCAACTGGAACGCCGACGGCGACAGCACCTTCGCCGACGCCTACCTGGGGGACGACAATCCCGGCGACCAGGCGGATCTGCTGCCCGAGGTGTGGGTGGGGCGGGCGCCGGTGGTGTCGGTGAGCGACGTCGAGCGATTCGTGCAGAAGACCCTGACGTACGCGACCACCCCGGTCGCCGACTACATGGAGAACGTGCTGTTCTTCGCCGAGGTGATTTCACCCAGCAACTGGACCCCGGGCAATCCGGTCTCGTTCGACGGGGCCCAGATCGTGGAGCAGGACGAGCTGCCGATCCTGGACACCGCACCCAACATCCACGTGGCGCGCATGTACCAGAACCACCTGGACCCCAACTGGCGGCCCGGGTCGGTGCTCGAGACCCGCGACGCGGTGCTCGACTCGCTCGAGGTGGGCTACAACGTCGCGGTCCACGTGGGCCACGGCTACCGGGCCACCATGTCGTGCGGCGACGACAACCTCGGCAACCGCGAGGTGCACGCCCTCACGAACGGCAGCCGGCTGACCAACTTCTACGCCATCGACTGCACCTCGAACGCGATCGACTTCGCTTCGATCGGCGAGGCGCTCATGCGCGCGCCGGCGGGCGGGGCGGTCACCAACATCGGCTCGACCACGCTCGACTTTCCGATCTTCGGCCGCATCTACCAGCGCGAATACTTCAAGCTCCTCTACCAGCAGGGCATCACCGCGGTGGGCGAGGCGCAGGCGAAGCAGAAGCTCCCGTTCGTCGGCAGCTCGTACTTCGACGGCTTCGACCGGCTGAGCCAGCTCTCGCTGCTGCTGCTCGGCGATCCGGAGCTGCGCATCTACACCGCGCGCCCCATCGACCTCTCGGTGAACGCACCCGCGACGGTGACGGCCGGGGACGACGGCTTCACGGTCTCGGTGGCGGCCAACGCGGTGCCGCTCGCCGGCGCGCGCGTGACCGCGTGGATGCCCGGGCACGAATACCGCACCGGGCTCACCAACGGCGCGGGCGAGATCACGCTTCCGTTCCATCCCGACTCGGTCGGCCCGTGCTCGCTCACCGTGACCGCGTTCAACGCCCGGCCCTGGCGGGGCACGCTGCAGGTCGTCCCCGGCGCTCCCGCCGCGCTGCACGCCGAGTCGGCCCAGGTGCTCGACGACACCGGGCCGGGCCAGGACGGCGACAACAACGGCCAGCCGGACGCCGGGGAACAGGTGGAGCTGCGGGTGCCGGTGCGGAACGGGGGCGGCGCCGACGCGCTCGCGGTGGTCGGCACGCTCAGCACCACCGATCCCTGGGTGACGCTCAACGGGGCGACCGCGGACTACGACCTCATCGTCTCGGGCGGCTCCTCGACGCCCGCGACCGGATTCACGATCACGATCGCCCCGGACTGTCCGGACCAGCGCGAGGCGGAGTTCGCGCTCACGCTGTTCGGCGACGGCGGCCTGTACCAGCAGCAGCGCTTCCGCCTGCTCCTGCACGCGCCCGAGCTGGTGCACGTCGATCATCTCGAGAGCGAGGAGACCGGCAACCAGGACGGCCGCCCGCAGCCGGGCGAGACCGTGGGCTACGCGTTCCGCATCCGCAACACCGGCACCGCGACCGCCCACGGGCTCGCCGGCGTGCTGCGCTGTCACGACGGCCTGGCCACGGTGCTCGACTCGACGCTCGCGCTGCCCGACCTGGCGCCGGGGGCGGAGACCATCGCGGCGCCGCTTCGCTTCGTGCCCTCGAGCGCCGACGCCCGGCTCACGCTCACGATCGACGACGCGACCGGGCCGCGGCTGGCCCAGGATCTGGATCTGGGCTACCCCGACGCGGTGACCGCGCTGGTCGCCACCGGCGGCGCCGGGCGCGTGGCGCTGGCATGGAACCACGACCTGTCACCGGACCTCGCCGGGTACGACGTCTATCGCGGCCCGAGCGGCTCGGGACCGTTCGTGAAGCTCGCACCGCTGGTGGCGGGCCGCACCTCGAGCTGGGTCGACCACGACGTCGCCCCGCTCACCCCGTACTACTACCGGGTGGTGGCGGTCGACAGCTCGGGCAACGCCTCGACCGTGAGCACCACCGTGAACGCATTTACAGGGCCACGCGAGCACACCGGGTTCCCCGCCTTCACCCGCGAGTCCTCGGGCACGCCGGTGGCGCTCGCGCCCGCTTCACCGGGACCCGGCCAGGACATTCTCGTGGGCGGGGACGTGCTCCACGTGCTGCGCGCCGACGGCACCGCGCCGGTGGACGCCGACGGTCTGAGCGCCACCCCGGGCGACTTCACCACCGTTGGCCACTACTACCAGGGCGGCGGATCGTTCGCCGACTTGGACGGGGACGGCGGGCGCGACGTGATCGGCGCGGCGTGGGACTCGCGGCAGATCGTCGCCCTCCATGGCACGGGCGCGATGCGCGCCGGGTTCCCGGTGTCGCTCCCGAGCGCGATCTGGTCGAGCGTCGCGGTGGGGGACCTGGACGCGAACGGCAAGCTCGAGATGGTGTTCGCCTCGCTGGGCGGCAAGATCTACGTGTTCCGGCACACCGGCGCGGAATGGATGGACGGCGACTCCAACCCCGGCACGATCGGCGTGTTCAAGAGCTTGGGGGGCACGTTCAACCCCGGCACGCCCGCACTCGCCAGACTGCTCGGCACCGGGCAGCTCGCGATCGTCTACGGCAGCATCGACGGCAACCTCTATGCGTGGAAGCATGACGGCACCAACGTGCCCGGCTTCCCGGTGGCGATCGGCGGCGTGCTCGGGTCGGTGGCGGTGGGCAAGATCGACGGCGCCGGTGGCCCGGTGTCGATCGTGGTGCCGGTGGCGTACAACTCGATCCACGTGCGCTACGCGGACGGCACCAACCACCCCGGGTTCCCGGTGTCGGTGCCCACCGCCGGCTCCGGCCAGGCCTCCTCGCCGGCGCTCGCCGACATGAACAACGACGGCAAGTTGGACATCGTCGCCGCGTCGACCGACGGGCGCATCTACGTGTTCGACCACAATGGCCTCCCGGTGGCGCCGTGGAGCGCAGCGTCCCGTTTCTCCACGCTCACCGGCGACGCGACCCTCGCCGGCCCCGCGGTGGCCGACATCAACGGCGACGGCTTCAACGACGTGGTGGTGGGGGACGAGGAGGGATTGCTCGCGGCGTTGAGCGGAGCGACCGGCACGATGCTGCCGGGATTTCCGATCCACATCGAAGCCGAGGCCTCGGGCACGCCGGCGCTGTGCGACTGCGACGGCGACGGGATGAGCGAGATCGTCGCCGTGGACTACGGCGGCACCGTGCACATGTGGGACTACGACTTCCCGTTCTCGCCCGGAGGCCCCGCGCCCTGGCCGCAGTTCCACCATGACGCCCGACGCACCGGATCGAGCGAGCCCACCTCGGTGATCGGCGTCGAGCCTCCGGTGGCCTCCATGCCGCGCGTGCTCGAGCTGGGCATGCCGCACCCCAACCCGGCGCGGGGATCGCTGCAGCTCGACTTCGGCATCCCGGTCGAGCAGAACGGCGCGGCACTCGAGCTCGCGGTCTACGACCTGGCGGGGCGCCGCGTGCGGACGATCGTCCAGGGCGCGGCGCGCGCCGGCCGCTCGGGGGCGCACTGGGACATGCGTGACGCGCGCGGCGCG
>DATEMP010000012.1:0-2964 GCA_035275545.1 Candidatus Eiseniibacteriota bacterium
TGGCGCGAAGCCGCGCGGTTGCTGGCGGCGTGCCGCGAGCGGCTCGAGCTGGGTCGCACCTGGCTCGCCCTCGGACGCACCGCCTCCGACCCCGCCGAGGCGCGTCGCCACCTCTACCGCGCGAGCGCCATGTTCAGCGAGCTCGATTCGCCCTACTGGCTGGAGCTGGCCGAGCAGGAGCTGCGCCGCGTCATGGAGACGCCGGGCGGCAACGGGCCGGTGCCGCCCGGATCGCTGCTGGGGCGCCGCCATCGCGCGCCGAGCCTGGTGGCCTACTCGCAGGCGATGCAGCGGGTCGAGACGCTGGCGCGCCGTGCCGCCGCCACCGAGCTCACCGTGCTCATCACCGGCGAGACCGGGACCGGCAAGGAGCTCATCGCGCGCACGATCCACACGCTCTCGCCGCGCGCCGAGCGCCCGTTCCTCGCCGTCAACTGCGGCGCGTTCCGTCCCGACCTGGCGCTCTCCCAGCTGTTCGGTCACCGCAAGGGCGCGTTCACGGGTGCCCATACCGAGGGTGTCGGACTGGTCGAGGCGGCCCACGGGGGGACGCTGTTCCTCGACGAGGTGGGCGAGCTGCCCGCCGACGTCCAGGTGACGCTCCTGCGCTTCCTCGAGAGCGGCGAATACATGCGCCTCGGCGAGACCCAGGTGCGGCGGGCGGACGTGCGGCTGATCGCCGCCACCAACCGCGAGCTGCGATCGCCGGTGCCGGGCGTCGGCCTGCGGCCGGACCTGGTGTTCCGTCTCGACGAGATCGGGATCCGGCTGCCCGCCTTGCGCGAGCGCCCCGAGGACATCCTCCCGCTCGCGCACCACTTCCTCAGCTTCTACGGCGGGCTCGAAGGGCCGCGCCTCTCGCGCGAGGCCGAGTCGGTGCTGCGCTCGCACGCGTGGCCCGGCAACGTGCGCGAGCTCGAGAACGTGATGAAGCGCGTCTCCGCGCTCCATCGGCCCGACGAGCTGCTCGACCTCGACGCGCTCATGCCGTTCCTCTCGCGCACCCCGGAGACGGTCCCCGGTCCGCGGCGCCCTGACGACGATCGCGCGGCGCTGGTCTCGGCCTGGGAGCGCGCCGGAGGCAACAAGAGCCGCGCGGCGCAGATCCTCGGGATCAGCCGCAAGACGCTCTACGCCCGGTTGAAGCGTCTGGGCATCCACCTTCCCTAGCCGTAGTCCGGCTCCCCCGGGAAGAGGTCTCTCCAGCACTCGCGGCATGCTGTTACCCCCTTCCTCGGGTAACAGGCGGGTGACACCGCATCCATCCCGTTGCAGTGATTGATGTTGAGCGTCAAGTCGCAGAGTAATTGCCGTTACCGCGACCGGTGACACCGCCCGGTTCGACGCCGTCAAACAACCTACGAGCGCCGTCGGTGACCCGTTGTAACGCGCTGGTATCAATCCATTTGTGCCCGCGTCTCCAATCGTCCGTAACGAGGACGTGACCTTGGCATGTGCCCTGCTCTAGGGACTCCACGGATACGGGACGCGGACAGCGCATCGTCCGCGTGGCAGTAGCAGTAAGGGGGGCGGGTCTCTCCGGGGGGACGAGGCTCGAAGCTCGAGGCGGTTCGCTCGCCGAGCTCCATCCGGCCGGCGCCGCCCGAGCTAACCCCAGCCGCAGCCGCGGACCAAGCATTCAGGATTTGGGGCGCTCGCGCCCCGGCTCGTACCAAGGCCGAAAGGCCCAACCGCACCCGAACCGGAACGGGGGGTGAGAGCGACTCAGGATCCACGAGTGCAGTTCGGTGAGTAGGTGTTCAGCAACCACAAAAAAACCAAATACGCCCGGTCAACGAAGCCGGGGAGGTAGTGGAGTTAATACCCGGTCATTCACTGCCTTCTCGGGAAGAGGCAGCCAGGTGCGACGGATGAGACCCACACGATCCGTTACCACCTCGGCTGCCTTTTCGCTGTCTGTCGCGGCCTCGCGGGGCGGCAACTCTTGACAGTGCCGGGGGGCGTCTCTATCGTGCGCCTGCCCGTGGTTCACGACGTGCTGGCGTAGCTCAATTGGTAGAGCATCTCATTTGTAATGAGGCGGTTGGGGGTTCGAGTCCCTTCGCCAGCTCTCCATCTCACGCGCCGCGGCGCCGGCGGTCCAAGGGCCAGTCCCTCTGGAGGGGTGCCCGAGTGGCCAAAGGGAGCAGACTGTAAATCTGCCGGCGATGCCTTCGAAGGTTCGAATCCTTCCCCCTCCACCATTTTCCTGCGGCGCAGCGACTTGAGCGGGAATAGCTCAGTGGTAGAGCGTCAGCCTTCCAAGCTGAGGGTCGCGGGTTCGAATCCCGTTTCCCGCTCCAGTCCTTGCCCTGGGACCCGCGACCGCTGCCTGAGCCGCGCCGGACGCGGTTTCTGTCAGGATCCCGCAACTTCGCGCTTTTCTGCAGTTTCGGGTTGACAGGCGGCTGGCACGTTCCTAGATTACTGCGCTTGCATCTCCTCTCTACGGCTGCGCGTCGCGCGAGCCGTGCGGGGGGACTGTGCCTCTGCCTCCACGATCACTGGGCCACGATTCGCGGTCCGGGGCAGTCCATCGAGCACAGCGTCGAGCATCGAGCTGTGCTGCCCGTCCGGGTGATCCGGTTGATCGCGCCCACGTAGCTCAGTCGGTAGAGCATTTGCATGGTAAGCAAAAGGTCAGCGGTTCGATTCCGCTCGTGGGCTCCACCATGTGTGGGCGCGTCGGGCGCCCGGAGGAGCGGCGTCACCGGGTGACCCGATAGCATCCCAGCAAAACGTCGCCAGGTCGTCCAAGGTCGCGCGGTGCCGGTTCCCGTGCAGGTGAATGCCGCGCCGCGGCCGCCAACAGGAGCATCGAGAATGGCCAAGCAGAAGTTCGAACGGACGAAGCCCCACGTGAACGTGGGGACGATCGGGCACGTGGATCACGGGAAGACCACGCTGACGGCGGCGATCACGATGGTGCTGGCGCAGGGCAATCCGAAGATCGCGGTGCGGGAC
>DATEMP010000013.1:0-4280 GCA_035275545.1 Candidatus Eiseniibacteriota bacterium
GCTCGCGCTGCCGCTCGCCGCACTCGCGGTCATGGGGCCCGGCATGCTGAAGACCGTGCTCGAGACCGACACCGCGGTCCACTTCACGCCCGCCGAGGTGCGCGCGCAGGGCGGGGTGCTGAGCGCGGCGCTCGCGGGCACCCGGCCGTTCGATCTCGCGAGCCTGGTGCTCATGCTCTCGCCGCTCGCGCTCGCGATCCCGCCGCTCGCGCTGCTCCTCGGGCGGCGCGCCGACCGTCGCGGCGAGGCGCTGGTGCTGGCAGTCCTCGCGCTGCCGTTCGTCGCCGTGATGGCGCTCATCCATCCCGCGCAGGGCCTGTTCCGCGACTGGGACGACTTCGCCGCCACCGGCGTGGCGCTCTCGCTGATCGCCGCGTGGCTGGTGGGGGAGACGCTGCGTGATGCGCGGCGGTACGCGTGGCTCGCGGTCGCGGTCGCGCTCGGCGTCGCGGTGCCGGCGCTCCAGTGGCTGATCGTCCACACCGACACCACGCGCGGGCTCCAGCGCGTGCGCGCGTTCGTCACCGAGCCGCCGCTGCGGCCCGACGCGCAGCGGGGCACGACCTGGGACTATCTGGGCATCCGCAGCTTCCGGCTCGAGCGCTTCCCCGAGGCCAAGGAGGCGTTCGCGCATGCGGCCGAGACCTCGCCCAGCCCGCGCATCCTCCAGGAGTGGGCGTTGGCCGCGACCATGGCCGACGACGCGAAGACCGCGCAGGACGCCTACCACCGGCTGCTCGCCAAGGATCCGGGGAACCATCTGGGATGGCTCGGCCTCGCCGCGGTGTCGATGCGGCTGCGCGACGTGCCCGAGGCGAAGCGCGCCGCGACCGAGCTCGCGCGGCGCGATCCCGGCAACGCCGAGGCGAAGAACATCCTCGACCAGATCGCCGCCTACGAGGCGTCGCTGGCCGACAGCACGCGGCGCGCGTCGCCGAGGTGAGGGTGCGGCGACGCAGGGTTTAGGTATGGCGTCCAATTCGAACGCCGCGCATTGAATCAACTGCTCACCCTGGAATGGGCGTGCTAGGTTGCCGCGTGTGGTAATGGCGGCCGCGGCCATTCCCCCTCCTCCTCTTTCCGCGGCAGCTTCGTTCCCCCTCGAGGGCGAGAGCCCGGAAAGCAGGAGACTCATGCGTATTGCTACGCGCACCGTGGTGGGTATGGGATGCGTGCTCGCGGTTGCTGCGATCGTGAGCGTGGCATCGGCGGCAACGGTCGTCAGCTGGCTGGACATGTCACCGACCGCTTATGGCTCGGCGGTGCCGAACAACTCGGTCATCAACGTTCCGGGAGTCGGCAACGTCACCATCACGTACTCGATCCCCGCGAACGTCACGCATGTGCGGCAGGCTGGCGGCGCCTTCGTCGCCGGCAACATCGGAACCACCAGCTGGACCAACTACGAGGCCTTCTCGACCATCTTCACCGATGGCCCCGACCCGCTGGTGCCGGTGACCTGGTCGATCACCTACACGTTCCCCTCGACACTCCCCGCGGGAACGGTCTACTTCGGGAGCATCGGTCTCGGGCAGACGTCTAGCTTCGGTGGTGGTGCGTCGGTCTTCACCGTGAACCAGAACAGCACGTTCCTGGGCGACTGGACGGACGGGGGACCGTGGGGACCCACGCAATACACCGGCGGGTTCTCGGTTCAGAACTCGCTCACGGGCTCGGGCGGACAGAACCCCTGGTGGAACACGCCGCTCGGCGTCGTGCGCATCGACGATGCGGTCAGCTCGCTCACCGTCAACTGCAGCCAGATCCGCGGCGACGGAATCGCCGAGAACATCGGCTTCGCCGTCGAGCCGACCCCTGCGCGCAGCACGTCGTGGGGTCGGATGAAGAACCTCTACCGATAGGCCGGACAAGCGATCGTCATCGCTTGATTGCGATTCGAGCGGCCACGCTCCCGCGAGCGTGGCCGCTTCGCTTTCCGTGTTTCGGTACAATTCCATTTGACACGATTTCGGCGCGAATCTGCGGCGACGCGGCGATGGGTTCTCCGTAGCGCGCCAGCGCTCGGACGAGCCGCACGCACGGCACTAAATGTCGCGATGGCCTGCGATCTCACGCGTGCGGCCAATTGTGAGCGCCGAATTCGGGCGTGATATGAAGTAGAGGCGCCCCCGCGACCCGCCCCCGTGCGGAGTTCGCCATGAAGTCTTATTCCTTCTCCCACCTCGACGGTCCGATCGTGCTCGGTCTGCTGGACGAGGCCACCGGATCCGCAAGCGACGTCATCGCCTACCAGCTAGCCCTCATTGCTGACGTCGATCACCGCCAGCTTTACGCGCCAGGGAGCTACAAATCCACCCGGGACTATTGCCTGCGTCATCTTCACCTGTCCGAGGACGCGACGGCGAAGCGTATACAGGCGGCCCGGGCTGCCCTGGAGTATCCCGCCCTGTTTCACGCGCTTGCTGAGAACCGGCTCCACTTGAGCGGGATCAACCTGCTGGCGCCCCACCTGACGGCGGAGAACGTAGACGGGCTGATCGAGGCCGCCACCCATAAGTCGAAGCGCGAGATCGATCTTCTCCTGGCTGAACGGTTTCCGCGGGCCGGCATGCTGCCGTTGGACGAACATGCCCCGGGGCATGTTGAGCAAGGGCCCGCTGTGGCCGATCCGTCCGCATCCGGGCCTGTCACGCAATATGCCCCGGGGCATGTCGCGACCCCGACAAGAGTCGTTGCCCTTGGGCCCGACTCCTGTGGGATGCACTTCGAGATGAGTCGGCGGGCGATGGACAAGTTGCTCTACCTCAAGGAGCTGCTTGGTCATCGAGCCGCGACGATGAGCCAGGGGGAGATCTACGAGGAATCGCTGGATGCCCATGTCCAGCTGCTGGAGAAGCGACTGTTCGCAGCGACATCACGTCCTCGGACCGGATGCCGGCGCACCATGAACCCACGCCATATCCCCGCTCAGGTAAAGCGAGCAGTGGTGAAGCGCGACGAGAAACGGTGCACGTTTGTAGCCGACGACGGCCGCCGCTGCCAGGCGCGCGGCAAGCTCGAGTTCGATCACATCGAGCCGGTTGCGCGTGGTGGCGAGTCGACAGTCGATAACCTGCGGCTGCGCTGCCGGGTGCACAACCAACTCGAGGCGGAGCGCACCTTCGGTGCCGAGTTCATGCGCAACAAGCGCGAGGAGAGCCGGGCGCGAACCAAGGCCAAGCGAGAGGAAGACCCCGACCGCGATGTGACGCCGTGGCTCCGGGCGCTGGGATTCCGAGGCGAGGAGTTGCGGCGCGGGGAGGAATTCGCCGCCGCCATCCCCGACGCGCCGCTGGAGCAGCGCGTTCGTCATGCGCTAAGGAGCCTCACGCGCGCCCGAAGGCGTTCGGCGGCCTAAGCCGGCGTTGCCTCCCAGCGCAGCGCGTCGAGGTCGAGCGGATCGGAGACCAGCGCGAGCTTGCCCTCGGCGTCGCGCGGCCACTCCGACCTCGGCCGGTCGCGGTAGAGCTCGAGGCCGTTGCCGTCCGGGTCGTTCAGGTAGAGCGCCTCGCTCACGCCGTGATCCGACGCGCCGGTGAGCGGGTAGTGGGCGCGATCGAGCCGGGCGAGCGCGTCGGCGAGCGCGGCGCGCGACGGGTAGAGGATCGCGGCGTGGTAGAGGCCGGTGGTGCCGCGCGGGGGCGGCGAGCCGCCCTGGCTCGACCAGGTGTTGATCGCGATGTGGTGATGATATCCACCGGCGGATATGAATGCCGCCTGCGGCAGCCGCTGCATGAGCTCGAAGCCGAGCACGCCGCAATAGAACGCGAGCGAGCGGTCGATGTCGGATACCTTGAGATGGACGTGGCCGATCATCACGCCCGGGTCGATGGGATTGGCAATGCGAGTGTCTGACATGAGGCCTTCCTTCTAGAACGTGAGCCGCGCGGCGAGACGCATCGTCTCACCGGAGGACTCCATGCGCACACCGACGCGCGTCGAGCGTCCGGCGCGCGCACGCAGCGCGTCCTCGGTCTTGCCGGCCAGCCAGGTGCCGAGTGCGGCGCCGGCCACCACGTCGCTGGTCCAGTGCCGGTCGTCGCGCACCCGCGACCAGGCGCACAGGCCGGCGAGCGGGTAGGCCACCCAGGGCACCCAGCCCGCCTCGGTCTCGCGATCGAGCGCTCGGGCGGCCGCGAACGAGAGCGCGGCGTGCCCGGACGGGAACGACCGGTGCCTCGAGAAGGGATCATAGGTGTCAAGCACGGTGGCGGATGAGTCCGGGCGCACCCGGCCGGCGGCGAGCTTGATCCCGAAGCTCGTGACGCCCGCGACCAGGA
>DATEMP010000014.1:0-22717 GCA_035275545.1 Candidatus Eiseniibacteriota bacterium
AACCACGCTCGCCGCCGCGCAACGGGAGCAGAACCGGGTCCAGTCCGAGATGAACCAGGCGAACGCGAAGCTCGGCAGCCTCGAGACCATCAACCGTGACGACAGCGCCGACTTGAGCCAGATCCCGGTCTCGGGCGGCGCGGTGGAGCCGCTCCGGCGCCAGCTCTCCAGCGCCCAGTCGAAGATGGCGGCGCTCCGGCAGACCTACCTCGACCAGCATCCCAAGGTGGTCGCCCTGCAGGCCGAGATCGACGGCCTCCAGAACGACCTGCGCCGCGAGCTGGACCGGGCGGCGCAGGCGCGGCGCGCGGAGCGGGCCCAGCTCGCGTCGCGGGCGGCGAGCCTCCGCATGACGCTGGCCGAGAAGGAAAACGAGATCCGCGCCGCCGAGGAGCAGCTGGGCCAGGCGGAACAGACGGAGCGGGTCGCGGTGCGGGTGGCGCGGACGGTCGGGCCGGTGCGGGTCGAGACCGGGACCGTGCAGCCGGTGATTCCGCGGATCGCGGTCGTGGATCCGGCCGACGTCGCGCCCAACCCGGTGCGTCCGCGCAAGGCGTTGAACCTGGCGGTGTGCCTGGCGGCCGGATTGCTGGTCGGTCTGGCGTTGAACCTCCTCCGTGACGCACCGCGCCACACCATCAGGACCCCGGAGGATTTCGAAACGGAGTTCGAGCTACCCGTGCTCGGCGTGATGCCGAGGAAGCCCTCGGCATCGGTCGCGTGACCGCCAGGGAAGGATGGAGGACATCGTGAATCGCAGACCTGACAGGAAGTACGCACCGGACGAGTGGCCGAGCGGCGCCTACGGCAACGGCAACGGCAACGGGAGCGGCAAGGGCCCGGCCTACCCATACGAGACCGTCTACCAGGACTCCCTGGCGGTCTCGGTGCACGACCTCGCCGGGCGCGGCACGCGCACGCTGATGGTCACGAGCAGCGAGCCCGAGGAAGGCAAGTCCACGATCGCCGCGGACCTGGCGACCGCGCTCGCGCGCTCCAGCGCCGAGAGCGTGTGCATCGTCGACGTCGATCAGCATCGCCCGGCGCTGCACCGGAAGCTGTCGCTCCCCCAGTCGCGCGGCCTGAGCGACCTCCTCGAGGAGGTCTATCTGTGCAGCGTGTCCGAGGAGAACCCGCTGCAGTTCGGGATCGGGGACTGGGTCGAGATCCTGCGTGCCCAGCGCCGGACCGGAGAGCTGCGGATCGTCGAAGGCGCGCACGAGTGCTCGATCCGCTTCGTCAAGGGCTCGGTGTGCAGCATCTCCGACCCGGCCGGGAGCGACGAGACGTGCCTGGGGAACCTCATGGTCGAGCGCGGCCGCATCACCGCCGCGCAGGTCGAGGACGCCCTCCACATCCAGGAGGAGACCGGGCGGCCGATCGGCGACATCCTGGTGACCCTGCGATGGATCACGGGCGAGGAGCTGACCGAGGCGTTGAACGAGCAGGTGCAGCGCCGCCTGCGCAACCTGGTCACCTTCCGCCAGCCGGAGTGCCGCCTGCTGGAGCTGGTGGAGAGCTACGTGCCGGCGACCGCGGGCCGGAGCCAGTCGGTCCCCGAGACCGCCGGCGTCGATCAGCTTGTGAGCGGCCGGATGCACGAGTACCTGCGCGATCCCTTCCTCGCCAGCCAGGTGCCGAGCTACTTCACCGACACCCATCTGCCCAACCTCAAGGTGCTGACCGCGGGGCGCGGACCGTGCGATCTGCGCTCGCCCCGCTACCTGGCGCCGTTCCAGCTCCTGCTCACGCGCCTCGCGCGCGCGTTCGACATCGTGCTGCTCGACGCGCCGCCGGTGTCGCTGGTGACCGCGACCACCGCGCTCGGCCCGCTCACCGACGGCGTGGTGCTGGTGGTGAAGGCGGACGGGCCGGAGGTCAAGAGCGTCCGTCGCGCGGTCGAGGAGCTGCGCCGGGCGGGCGCCAACGTGCTGGGCGCGGTGCTGAACCAGGTCGAGCTCAAGAGCGACGCCCAGCTTTCGCCCTACTACCAGGCGATCAGCGAGACGCGGCGCTGGACCCCTGCGGCGCGCATGACCGCCGCGCCCACGCTGCGCCGCGCGGCGACGCAGGCCTGACATGCGAGAGCACTTCCTGCCGTTCGCGGAGCCGCTGCTGGGCGAGGCGGAGATCGACGCGGTCGTCGAGTGCCTCCGCTCGGGCTGGCTCACCAGCGGGCTCAAGGTGAAGCAGTTCGAGCAGGACTTCCGTGAGTACGTGGGGTGTGACCACGCGCTGGCGGTGAACTCCTGCACCTCGGCGCTGCACCTCGCGCTGGAAGCGGTGGGGGTGGGACCCGGCGACGAGGTCATCACCACCCCGATGACCTTCGCGGCGACTGTGGCGGTGATCGAGCACCTGGGGGCCCGGCCGGTGCTCGTGGACGTCGATCCGGTCTCCCTGAATCTCGATCCGTCGCGGATCGCCCCGGCGATCACGCCCCGCACCCGCGCGATCCTTCCGGTCCACTTCGCGGGCCAGGCGTGCGACATGGACTCGATCCTCGCGATCGCCCGCGCGCACGGCCTGCCGGTGGTCGAGGACGCGGCCCACGCGCTGCCGACGCTCCATCGCGGACGCCTGGTGGGCACGCTCGGCGACATCACCTGCTTCAGCTTCTATGCGACCAAGACCGTGACCACCGGCGAAGGCGGCATGGCGGTGACCAACGACAGCGCCTATGCCGAGCGCATGGGCGTCATGCGCCTCCACGGCATGAGCCGCGACGCCTGGAAGCGCTACACCAAGGAAGGCTCGTGGCACTACGACATCCTGGCCGCGGGCTTCAAGTACAACCTCACCGACATCGCCGCGGCGATCGGCATCGAACAGCTGCGCCGCTGCGACCCGTTCCACGCGCGGCGCCGCGAGATCGCGCTGCGCTACCACGACGCGTTCGCGGGGCTGCGCGGGCTGGAAGTCCCGTTCGTTCCCGATCCCGACGCCCATGCCTGGCACCTGTACGTCATCCGCACCGGCGACCCGCTCGCCTGCGACCGGGACGCGTTCATCCGCGGTCTGGCTGCGGCGAACATCGGCGTGTCGGTGCACTTCATCCCCGTCCACCTGCACCCGTACTACCGCAACAAGTACGGGTACCAGCCCAACGCCTACCCTCACGCCCTGGCGGCCTATCAGCGCATCATCTCGCTCCCCATCTATCCCAAGATGACGGACGAGGACGTCCAGGACGTCATTGGAGCCGTGACCGCGCTGGTCACGGAACATCAGCGATGCAGCACGGCCTCCACGCTCTGATCTCGGCGGTCGGCCTGATCGTCACCGCACCGCTCATGCTGCTGGTGGCGGTGGCGATCAAGCTCACCAGCCGCGGCCCGGTCATCTTCAAGCAGGAGAGGATCGGACGTCACCTCAAGCCGTTCCGGATCTACAAGTTCCGGACCATGGTCGAGGGCGCCCAGCAGCGGGGCCCCGGGGTCACCGGCCCCAACGATCCGCGCGTCACCCGGATCGGGCGCGTGCTCCGCAAGACCAAGCTCGACGAGCTGCCGCAGCTCTGGAACGTGCTCAAGGGGGACATGAACCTGGTGGGCCCGAGGCCCGAGCTGGGCAGCTTCGTGCGCCTGTACGAGGACGACTTCCGCGAGATCCTCCGGGTGCGGCCAGGGATCACGGACATCGCCTCGATCGCCTACCGCGACGAATCCAGCCTGCTCGAGGGCAGCGAGTCGCCCGAGGAGACCTACGTCAACGCGATCCTGCCCCACAAGATCGCCATGGCGAAGACCTACGTGCAGCACGCGTCGCTGTTCTACGACCTGCGCCTGGTGCTCGAGACCATCCTGCTGCTCACCTACCCGCTGCGCGCCGTCGAGCGGATGGTGTGCATCCTGGGCCGGGCGCACGTCCTGGTGTCCGCGGCGCTCCAGGCGGCGATCACCGCGGCGTGCCTCTACGCCGCGATGCTGCTGCGCTACGGGGGCACGCCGCCGCCCGACGTTCGGTTCGAGGTCCTGAGCGCGCTTCCGCTGCTGGTGCTGCTGCGCGGCATCGCCTACCACGTCTTCGGTCTCTACCGCGACCTGTGGAAGTACGTGGGGGTGCGGGAGCTGGCGCGCATCGTCGGCGCGGTGGTGGCCGGCACGATCGCGTTCGGGCTCGCGCTCCTGTGGCCGCTCCAGCTCGCGGCGTTCCCGAAGTCGATCCTGGTGGTCGACGCGATGATGTGCATCCTGGCGCTCGACGGGATCCGGTTGCTGCGCCGTGCCCACCACCAGATCCAGGACAAGGTGCGGATCCCGCGCCGGGTGCTGGTGGTGGGCGCCGACGACGCGGTGGAGAAGATCCTGCGTGACCTGCACATCGACACCCGCATCGAGCATCGCGTGGTCGGCCTGGTCGCCACCGATCCCGCCTCCTGCGGTCTCGAGATCCGCGGTGCGCCGATCCTGGGCCGGTGCGAGGACGTGCCGGGCATCCTCGAGACCACCAGCGCGGACGAGATCCTGATCATCGCCTCCGCGGTGCCCGAGGAGTACCGCAAGGAGGTCATCCGGGCGTGCCGCGGCTCGGGCATGCCGGTGCGGGTCATCTCCGGCGCGCGGGGCGTGCTCACCGCCCGCGAGCGCGAGCTCGAGATTGAGCCGCCCGAGGCCGAGGACCTGCTGCCCCGCGAGCCGATCGAGGTGGACGTGGAGCAGGTCGCGACCCACTTCCGCGGCAAGCGGGTCATGATCACCGGCGCGGGCGGCTCGATCGGCTCCGAGATCTGCCGCCAGATCGCAGCGTGCGGTCCGTCGCGCCTGGTGCTGTTCGAGAAGCACGAGGCGAGCCTGTACGACATCGAGCGCGAGCTCCGTCCGCTCCACCCGGATCTCGCGATCGACGCGGTGATCGGCGACGTCCGCGACGGGACGCGCGTCGACGACGTGCTCGCCTCGACCGAGCCGCAGGTGCTGTTCCATGCCGCGGCCTACAAGCACGTGCCGATGATGGAGCAGAACCCCGCCGAGGCGATCAAGACCAACGTGCAGGGCACGCGGCTGATGGCCGACGCGGCGGACCGGGCGGGCGTCGAGGCGTTCGTCCTGATCAGCACCGACAAGGCGGTCGAGCCGGTGAGCGTCATGGGCGCGTCGAAGCGCCTCGCCGAGCTCGCGATCCGCGGCATCACCGCGCGCTCGAAGACGAAGTTCCTGACGGTGCGGTTCGGCAACGTCATGGAGAGCAGCGGCAGCGTCATCCCGCTCTTCAAGAGCCAGATCGAGAGCGGCCAGCCGGTCACCGTGACCCATCCCGACGTCACCCGCTGGTTCATGACCGTGCCCGAGGCGGTGCGCCTGATCCTCTCCTCGGTGACCATCGGCGAGGGCGGCGAGGTGTTCGTGCTCGACATGGGCAAGCCGGTGCGGATCGTCGACCTGGCCTACGCGCTCATCCGCCAGTACGGGATGAGGCCCGGCGAGGACGTGCCGGTGGTGTTCACCGGGCTGCGCCCCGGCGAGCGCCTGTTCGAGAGCCTGTTCCACGAGCACGAGATGGTGCTCAAGACCAGCCATCCGCGGATCCTCAAGGCGGTCGAGCGGACCAACGGGGTCGCCCGGATCAACGGGAACGGCCATGGCAACGGCAACGGGCATGGGAACGGGAACGGCCACGCCGATTCGAACGGCAACGGCAACGGCAACGGGAACGGCAACGGCAACGGCGCGCGCGCCGACGAGGTGCGCCGCCTCACCAGCCTGGTGCGGCTCGCCATCGAGACCCGCGGCATGCGCGAAGGAAACGAATTCGTCAAGGACATGGAGACCGTCTGTGCCTGAGACCGGAGTCCGCCACCCGGGCCGCGTCGACGACGACGCGGCGCACGCCCCGTCGCGGGGCTGGGGCACCTACCTCATCGCCGCAGCGGCGATGGTGCCGATCATGGTGCCGTCCGGGCCTGTGCAGCTCGCGTTCGTGGACGGGATCAACCTGGTCGCGCTCGCCCTGTTCGCGGGTCTCGCCCTCACGCGCGGCCTGGCGATCCAGGCCCCGCTCGCGTGGCCGTTCCTGCTCGTGGCGCTCGGCAGCCTGCTGGCGATGACGAGCGCGATCTCGGTCCCGGTCGGATTCCTGGCGCTGGTCCAGGATCTCTACCTGTTCCTGTGGTTCGTCATGCTGACCACGCTCATGGTGCGGCGCGGCGATCTCAAGGCGGTCCGGATCACCTGGCTGTGGGCGGCAAATCTCGTTGCGGTCTACTGCATCGTGCTCGCGGTGACCCACGGGGGCGGGATCTCCGCCGGCCTGCTCGGGCTGCGCGGCTTCCGGCCCGCGGCCACCTTCTACAACCCCAACATGCTGGCCGACTACCTGATGCTGAGCGTGTTCATCGCGCTCGGCCTGGAAGGCAAGACCTCGTGGCGCCTGCTGGTCCCCTCGCTCGTCCTGCTGGTGGGCGCCCTCGTGTTGACCAAGTCGAACGGCGGTCTCATCTCGATCACCGCCGGTCTCGCGGTCTGGATGATTGCGCGCGCGATGGCCCGCCGGGTCGCGGTGCAGCGGGTGGCCGGCGTGGCCGCCCTGCTGCTCGCCGTGGGCGTGCTGGGCGCGTGGGGCCTGATGGCCTCGGGTGCCGGAGGGGCGCTGGTGCGCCATCTCGAGACCCACAGCTTCATGGGCCGCGCCGGGCACAGCCTCGAATCCCGCCAGGCGATCTGGGAACAGCTCCAGCGTTCCTACCAGCGTTCGCCGATCGGCATCGGCCCTGGCAACAGCGCGGAGCAGATCCTCCCGATCGGCGAGCGCGAGCGGCCCGACTCGTTCCGATCGAAGGAGAGCCACAACGATTACCTGGCGTACGCGATCGAGCGCGGCCCGCTCGGCCTCATCGGCCTGCTGCTCGCGGTCGCCATGGTGTTTCTCATGGTGCTGCGGGGGCGCGGCCGCATCGCGCTTCGCGAGCCGTCGGCGGCGGCCGCCGCCGCGCTGTGGGCGAGCCTCCTGGGCGCGCTGGTGGGCGCGGCGGTCCACTCCGCGGTGCTCGAGCGTCTGCACTTCCGACACTTCTGGCTGTTCATGGCGATCGTGTGCGCGCTGGTCGCGCGCGTTCCCGCCAGCTCACGGCTGGTCCGTCCCCGCTCGATCGTCGAGCGGGGCGGGTCCCGGCTTCCCGTCCCTCGCGTTTCCCAGCCGACCCCCGCGGTCCTGCGGCGTGCCTAGGCAGGAGGATCCCGTGTTCGACATGAAGGTGGTGGACATCATCAATCTCAGCTCGTCGGCGAACACGCTCCTCAAGGAGCGCGTGCTGGCGATGCGCAGGAACGGCATCGACAACCGCATTCTCTGCATCGACGGGCCCTACGTCCTTCCGCTGCGACGCGCCGGTATCCCGGTGCACACCGTCCACCTGCCGCGCGGATTCAACCCGGTGAAGGCGGGGATGGCGCTGGTGGAGATCGCGGACTACCTGCGCCGCCACCACGTGGATCTCGTGCACACCCACTGCTCGGTCCCGGGCGCGATCGGACGGCTCGCCGCCCGCTGGGCCAGGGTGCCGGTGGTGGTCCACACCGTGCACGGGTTCCACTTCCACGACCACTCCGGGTCCCTGCGGCGCCTGCCGTTCGTCGCCATGGAGCGGATGCTCGGCCGGTTCACCGACGTGCTCCTGACCCAGAACCGCGGCGACCTCGAGCGCGCCGAGCGGCACCGGATCGGGCCCTCGGGCCGTCGCTGGTGGATCGGCAACGGCATCGACCTCGACCGCTTCCGCCCGGTGCGCCGGTTCGCGTCCTCCGACATTCCGACCATTACCTGCGTGGCCCGGCTCGAGCCGGTGAAGGGCCACAGGATGCTGTTCGAGGCGCTGCGCGTCCTCGCCCGCCGCGGGGAGCGGTTCCGGGTCTGGCTGGTGGGCGAGGGCCCGATGCTCGCGCGCTACCGGCGCGAGGTGCAGCGGCTGGGCATCGAGGACGGCATCTCGTTCCTCGGCTACCGCAACGACATTCCCGACCTGCTCGCGCGCACCGACATCGCGGTGCTCACCTCCGAGAAGGAGGGACTCCCGCGCGCCGCGCTCGAAGCCATGGCGATGGAGGTGCCGGTGGTCGCCACGCGCGTGACCGGCACGCAGGAGGTGGTGCGCCACGGCGAGACCGGGCTCACGGTCGAGCCGGGCGACGTCGAAGGCCTGGCCGCCGCCCTCTCGTTCCTCGCCTCTGACCAGGAGCTGCGGATCCGCATGGGCCGCGCCGGCCGCCGGGTGGCGATCGAGGAGTACGACGAGCGCGCGGTGGTCGACTCGCTCATGCGCATCTATCGCGCCCAGGTGCGCTGGGGGCTGCGTCCGATCCCGGCCGCGCCGCCGAGCGCGGCGTGGGCGCGGTCGGCGCGCGTGGTGGGGGGGACCGATGCCGTCGCGTCCGCCGACGGATCGGGAAGCTCGTCGTGAACCGCGAGGAGCTGCGCCGCATCGCCCAGGCGGGCAAGGACCTCGACCCGGGCTGGTACAAGGTGCACCGGAAGCTCTCGATCCACTTGAGCCCGCCGCTGCTCCGGGCCGGGGTGACCGCGAACCAGGTCTCGGCCTTCATGATGGTGCTGGGCGTGGCCGGCGCCGCGATGCTGGTGCCGGCATCGCTGGCCTGGAACCTGGCGGGCTTCGCGGTCCTCTACGCGGGGTTCCTGCTCGACAAGGTGGACGGCGAGATCGCGCGGCTCTCCGGCACCTCGAGCGCCCGCGGCATCCTGCTCGACCGGTTTCATCACCGGCTGGTCGAGCCGCTGGTGTTCGTCGCCGCCGGCGTCCATGCGTTCCTGAGCTTCGACGCCCCGCTCGCCCTGGCGGCCGGGTTCGCGACCCTGGTGTTCGCGAACCTGGTCGAGGAGCAGCCGCAGGTGATCGCCTACATCCACCTGAAGCGCGTGCGCGAAGGCGGGACCGTTCCCGAGGTGCCGCTCCGCCGCGCGTCGCCGGGCATGGTGCGGGCGCGGGCCCTGTTCCGACCGCTCAAGGTGTTCCGCACCGCGATCACCGTCTACCCGCTGTTGCTGCTCGGCTACCTGGCGGAGCCGCTCACCGGAGCGCCGATCGTCACGATCGAGCTGGTCGTGGGTGCGCTGGCGCTCGCGGCCTGCGCGCTGTTCCAGGGCATCGACGGGTTCACCGCCCGGGTCGACGAGGAGACTGCGGCGATCGCCACCCTGTTCCGGCACGCCGGCGAGCGGCCCCACAACGGCGCGGTCGCGAACGGACACCGGCCGGAGACCATCGTGGTGCCGCCCCCCGCGACGCGCGCGCCGCAAGCGGTCGCGCGCGTCACGGTCGCCCGGATCATCGAGCCCGGCTTCAGCGCATGAACACCACCCGCGAGGAGACGCTCTCGCCCGCCTGGGTGAGCCGGAGCCAGTAGACGCCCGCGCCCGAGCCGCGCCCGCGATGGACGATCACCTCGCCGTGTCCCGCGCCCGGGGCCGGCAGATCCTGGCGCATCACCCGGCGTCCCGCGAGGTCGATGAGCTCGAGGGTCGCGGGCTCGGCGCTCGCGAGCGCGTAGCCCACGGTCACGAACGAGACCGCCGGGTTGGGATGGACGTGCTCGAGCGCGATCCGGGACGCGACCGCGATCGGGGCGGGCGGGGCGGGCACGTCGACGGTGCTGGACGTGTTCACCACGTAGTCCTTGATGTCGGTGGCGGGGCCGCAGCCGGCGCCGCAGTCCGCGGCCCAGTTGCTCGCGAACACCACGCGGCGCCCGTCGCGCGAGGGCACCGGGTGGGACTCGCAGCGATAGCAGCCCGAGGTCACCGCGTGCTTGTGGGCGAGGCGCTCGACCGCGCGGCTCCCGTCCATCTTGACCGCCACGATCTCGTCGCTGAAGCGCTTGCCGTCCACCTTGTAGAAGCCCACATACGCCCACCCCGGGCGGTCGAGGTTGCGGGTCGAGACGTGCTGGACCGACGCCTCGTTGCTGGGATCGGTGAGCGCGGTCACCAGGCCGTCGCGTAGCCGCACCATGACCACGTGGCCGATCGAGGAGCCCGGGCAGGCGCGCCCGCCCACGATCACGTCCTCGTTGGCGTCGTAGGGATTGACCCCCAGGTCGGCGTGCTTGAGCGGGAAGATGTAGCCGTTGGGGCGGTCGGCGAACCCGGTGCAGCGCACCGACGACCCCGCCATCGCATGGGGCCTGAGCGCGAGGGTCGCCGGATCGACCTCGTAGATGCGGTGGAGGTCCGCGGTGTTGGGATCGCCGGCGTTGGCGTACTTGACGTCCACGTACTTGCCGGAGGCGGAGACCGAGATGTTCCCGATCGGGCAGCCGGCCGAGAGGCTGCAGGGACCGAAACTGTACACCGGGCCGATGCGCCGGTTGGGATAGGGCGCGTAGGGGGCCTGCGGGTCCATGTCGACCACCACCATCTGGGTCTGGTTGCCGACCACCACGAACCGCCCGTCGTTGGACGGGTTGCCTTCACCCGAGCCGATGCCGTAGTCGGCGGTGATCGGGAGCGTCCAGGAGCGCGTCTTGGTGCAGGTGACGACGTTCCACCACATGAGCTCGGTGCCGCTGGAGTTGACGTTGATGACTTCCTGCGGGTGGGCCCGGCTCGGGTGCCAGCGGAAGTCGTAACGCGGGTCGCCCGAGCAGGGCGCGATCACCGGCTGGAAGGTGGTGCCGTTCAGGATCAGCTTGGAAGGTGACCCGCCGCTCCGGTTGTCGATCATGAACAACGTGCCGTCCGAGTTCCAGGGCTGCTGCTTCGAGTAGGTGTGGCGCGTGTCGGCTCCCCAGGTGCCGCTGATCGGCGCCGTGGACGCCCCGGTGTTGCCGGCGATGCGCACCACCTGGGTGCCGAAGGTCGGATCGATCATCGGCGCCATGTAGCCGGGCCGGATGATCGACGGCACGGTGTAGACCGGCGAGGGATCGACCATCACCGCGGGCCCCGCCGGGTCGCGCGGGATCTGCTGACCGGCGGACGCCGCGGCGTGGGTGAGGAGTGTGGCGAGCCCGATCGATGCGGCCCGGGCGGCCAGGGGGAGGACGGCAGACGTGAACCACCGCCGGCAGCGGGTACGAGCGTTCATGGGAGGCCCCTGCATTTCCTGCGGGCGCTGCGAGACGCCCGCGAAGGGCAACGCCGCGACGCGGGCGGGGGGGCGCCCGGAAACGGAACGTGCCCATGGAGGTCGAGACGATGCGGCGCAACGAAAAGCTCTGCGCTCCGGCGCTCCGCCGGCGCAGCGATCAGGGTGTCCCCCGGGGGAGGGGTGGATGCGGGCCTAAGGCGCGACGACTCCCGGCCACGGGAGTCGTCGCGTCTCAGCCGCGCGCTGTCGCTCCAAGCGCCGTGCTTCCGGGACCGGAAGCCGGCACACGTCCGTGTATGGAGTGAAGTGGGATGAGGGCTGTGTAGCAGCCGGTCCGGCGTCGGTCAACGGGCCCACCGCGCGACGCTGGTTCGGGAGCGCCCGCAAGCGGATGTCTCCGAACGGGCTGGCGGGGCGCGGGGATGGGGGGGCTAGCGGCCGCCGCGCCCCCGCGACGGCTTGTCGCGGTCCTTGTCGCGGCCCTGGTTCCGATCCTTGTCCCGATGGTCCTCACGGTCCCGCGGCCGGTCGGCATCGGGCGCGATGCCGACCACGTAGCTCTTGATGTCCGAGCGGTCGCCGCAGTCCCCGCCGCAATCCTGATCCCAGTTGCTCGCGAACAGGACGCGGCGCCCGTCGCGCGAGGGCACCGGGTGGGATTCGCAGCGGTAGCAGCCCGAGGAGGCGCTGTGCTTGTGCGCGATGCGCTCGACCTCGCCGCTGCCGTCCATCTTGACCGCCACGATCTCGTCGCTGAAGCGCCGGCCGTCCCCCTTGTAGTAGCCCACGTAGGCCCAGCCCGGGCGGTCGAGGTTGCGCGTCGACACGTGCTGGACCGAGGCCTCGTTCCTGGGATCGGTGAGCGCGGTCACCCGGCCGTCGCGGAGCCGCACCATGACCACGTGGCCGATCGAGGAACCGGGACAGGCGCGCCCGCCGACCAGCACGTCCTCGTCGTGGTCGAAGGGATTGACCGCCAGATCGGCGTGCTTGAGCGGGAAGATCCAGCCGTCGGGGCGGCTCGCGAACGAACCGCAGCGCGGCGAGCCGGCCGCCATCGGTTGCGGCGTGAGCGCGAGCGTCCTCGGTTCGATCGCGTAGATGCGATGGAGGTCCGCGGTGGTGTCCTTGCCGGCGTACTTGACGTCCACGTACCGGCCGGAGGCGGAGACCGAGAGGTTGCCGATCCGGCATCCGCCCGAAAGGCTGCAGGGCGGGAACGTGTAGACCGGCCCGATGCGCTTCGCGGGATAGGCAGGATCGGGCGGCTGCGGGTCCATGTCGATCACCACCATCTGGGTCTGGTTGCCGATCGCGACGAAGCGGCCGTCGTTCGAGGGATTGCCCTCGCCCGAGCCGATCCCGTAGTCGGCCTGGATCGGCAGCGTCCAGGAGCGGGTCTTGGTGCAGGTGGTGACGTCCCACCACATGAGCTCGGTGCCGCTCCGGTCGACGTTGATGACCTCGTGCGGGTGCCCGCGGCCCGGGTGCCAGCGATAGTCGAAGCGGGGGTCGTTCGCGCACGACCCGTAGCGCGGCTGGTAGGTGCGGCCGTCCAGGATCAGCTTGGCCGGCGAGCCGCCGCTGCGGTTCTCGATCGCCAGCAGCGTCCCGTCCGAGTTCCAGGGCTGCTGCCGCGAGTACACGTGGCGGGCGTCGGAGCCCCAGGTGCCGGCCACCTTCGTGGTGGGGGTGCCGGTGTCGTTCGTGATCCGGGTGATGGTGGTGCCGAACGTGGGATCGAGGGTCGGCACCAGGTAGCGCGGGCGGTGCGCTCCCGGCACCGAGAACACCTGCGCCCGATCGGTGAAGGCCCGACGCGCATCCGATCGGCCGGGGGCCGCGCCCGTGGCCCGCGCCTGGAGCGCGTCGGACGATGTGGAATCGGAGGGCGGGGACGACGCGGGGGTCGGCGGCGACCCGGATCCAGCCGGGTCACTGCCCACCCCCGAGGAGCACCCGACGGTGAGCGAAGCGGCCACGAGAGCGATCCACCGACGGGTCACAGGCACGTCTTCCGGGTCAGCGCATGAACACCACCTTCGAGGTTACGCTTTCCCCCGCCTGGGTCAAACGCAGCCAGTACACGCCCGCGCCCGATCCCTGCCCGCGCTGGATCGTCGTCTCGCCGCGACCGGCGGCGGGGGCGGGCAGCGCCCGGCTCATCACCCGCCGTCCCGCGAGGTCGACCAGCTCGAGCGTCGCGGGGGCCGCGCTGCGGAGCGCGTAGCTCACCCTCGCGACCGAGACCGTGGGATTGGGGCTGATGCCCTCGAGCGCGAGCTGGAGCGCCGGGCCCGAGATCACCGGCTTCGGCGCATCGCCGGCCTCCGCCGCGCCGCCGCCACCGCCGCCCGACACCGCCTCCTCCGAGCCGGCGCCGACGCCGTCCATCATGGCGCCCACCACGTAGTCCTTGATGTCCGCGGGGTCGCCGCAGTCGCCGCCGCAGTCCTCGGCCCAGTTGCTGGCGAAGATGACGCGCCGCCCGTCGCGGGAGGGCACCGGGTGCGACTCGCACCGGTAGCAGCCCGAGGACCGGCTGTGCTTGTGGGCGATGCGCTCGACCGTGCGGCTCCCGTCCATCTTGACCGCCACGATCTCGTCGCTGAAGCGCTTGCCGTCCTGCTTGTAGTAGCCGACGTAGGCCCAGCCCGGCCGGTCGAGGTTGCGGGTCGACACGTGCTGGACCGCCGCCTCGTTGCCGGAGTCGGTGAGCGGCGTGACCTTGCCGTCGCTCAGCCGCACCATGACCACCTTGCCGATCGAGGAGCCGGGGCAGGCGCGCCCGCCGATGATGACGTCCTGGTTGCCGTCGAAGGGATTCATCGCCAGGTCGGCGTGCTTGAGCGGGAAGATGTAGCCGTTCGGACGGCCGGCGAACTCGTCGCAGCGCTCGGACCCGGCCGCCATCGCGTGAGGGCGCAGCTCCAGCGTCTCGGGATCGATCTCGAAGATCCGGTGGAGATCCGCGGCGACCGCGTCGCCGGCGTTGGCGTACTTGACGTCCACGTACTTGCCGGAGGCGGAGACCGACAGGTTGCCGATCGGGCAGCCGGCCGAGAGGCTGCACGCCTCGAAGGTGTAGACCGGGCCGATGCGCTGGCTCGGCCAGGGCGCGAAGGGCGGCTGCGGGTCCATGTCGATCACGACCATCGCGTTCTGGTTGCCGACCGCGACGAAGCGGCCGTCGTTCGAGGGATTGCCCTCACCCGAGCCGATCCCGTAGTCAGCCTTGATCGGCAGCGTCCAGGAACGGGTCTTGGTGCAGGTGGTGACGTCCCACCACATGAGCTCGCTGCCGCTCTTGTCGACGTTGATCACCTCGTGCGGGTGCGCGAGACCCGGGTGCCAGCGGAAGTCGTAGCGCGGGTCACCCGAGCACGGAGCCTGGAGCGGCCGATAGGTGGCGCCGTTCAGGATCAGCTTCGAGGGCGAGCCGCCCTTGCGGTTGTCGATCATGAGCAGCGTGCCGTCCGAGTTCCAGGGCTGCTGCTTCGAGTAGGTGTGTCGCGCGTCGGAGCCCCACGTGCCGCTCACCGGAGCGGTGGGCGAGCCGACGTCGCCGGCGATCCGCACCACCTGCCGGCCGAACGTCGGGTCGACGAAGGGCGCCATGTAGGCGGGGCGCGGGATCGACGGAACGGAGTAGATCGCGGAGGGATCGCTCGGCATCTGCGTCGGCTCGGACGCGGGCGGCGGCGGCAGCGACTCGGGCAGCGAGATCGAGGGCAGCGGCGTCACGGGACCGCGATCGGCGAACGCCCGTGAGGCTTCGAGTGTGACCAGGCTTCCGAAGGAGGCGGCCCAGACGACGAGAGAAACGAACGTGAGAGCGTGCGGCCGCCGGCTACGGGTGCTTGAGATCATCGGTCCCCTTGTGTGGGCTCGCGGGCGCGGGACCGCCCGCGATGGGGACGCCGCGGTGCGGGCGTTGGCGCGCCCGCCACGGAGCTTCCCCGTGGAGGTGTGAGACGGAGGTCGCGAGAGTTGCTCTGCCGCCGGCGCTCAACCGGTCGCAGCGATCGAGGGTTGTGTTCGGGACCGGCGCGTCGACTCCCGGCCACGGGAGTCGCGGGTCAGGCCGCGAGCCTCGGCACTCGGCTGCCTCGCCCCGGCCACGGGACTCGGCGTTCAAGACCTCGGCGTTTTCTGTTCGCGGCCTTCAGATGTGAGGTGCAACTTTTTGTAGCAGGCGGAATTGCGTCGGTCAACGGGCTCGCGCGTGACGCGGACGTGTCATGCGCCGATGCCTGCGGCGCAAGCGCCTGCCTCCGACCGCACTAGAAGCGTGATGGGCGCACCGCAGGTGCGAAGACCCATCACCCACATTTTGCATCTGGCGCTCGGGGAATGACCTGAATTCCGGGGTGGGTGTTTCCCCGGGGGTGCGCCGTAAGTCGCTGTCTCTGGCCGGGTCGACATCCGGGCCGCCAAGAGGCTCCGGGGAAAGACGTTGCAACCGTGGCCCCGAAGGAGGAATCGTCTTGCGAGGGGCCGCGCCCCATCGTGGAGACGATCATGGGACTCGCGGAGCTCCATCCCTGAACATGGAACACCTCACCCTGCCGGGCGTGGAGTGGTCCGTGGCGTCGCGGGCACTCGAGCTCGACACTTCGGGCGACGCGCACATCGTGCGGGCGGACCGCGATCGCCTGCTGCTCGGCGTCGTGGACGCGCTCGGGCACGGTCCCGCCGCCGCCGCCACCACGGATCGCGCGCTCGCCGTGCTCGAGCGCGCCGCATTCGAGGACCTCGCGAGCGTGGTGCGTCGCTGCCACGAGGAGCTCCGGTCGACCCGCGGCGCGGTGCTCACGCTGGTGTGGATCGACCGCGTCCGCGACCGCATGAGCTGGGTGGCGGTGGGGGACATCCAGGGCCTGGTGCGCCGCGATCGCGCCACGGGCATGCGCCTGGACCTGCTCATCGGGCGGGGCGGCGTGGTAGGCCGGCATCTTCCCCCGCTGGTCGCGGGGGTCGCGCCGATCGCGCCCGGCGATCTCCTGGTGCTCGCCACCGACGGAATCCGCCCCGGCTACGCCCAGTGGCTGAGCCGGAGCGAGACCACCCAGCGGGTCGCGGACGCGATCATGGGCGGGTTCCGCACCGGCCGGGACGACGCGCTGGTCCTGGTCGCCCGCTATCACGGCATGGCCGCGTGAGCGGCACGCGCGCCAACCTCGAGCGCCGCGGGGCGCGGGCGCTGCGACGCCACCTCGGGAACGGCGGCGAGGCCTCCCTGCACGAGGCCTACACGTTCGGCCGCGCGGCGCTCGACGCCGACATCGGCGTGCTCGAGATGACCGTGCTCCTGTGGCGGGTCGTGGTGGGAGCACTCCCCGCCTCGGGCGACCCACGCCTGGCCTCCCAGGTCGAGGCGTTTCTCCTCGAGTGCCTCTCGCCATTCGAGATGGCGCATCGTGCCGCCCGCGAGGGGAACGCGGCGTTGCGCAGGCTCGACGAGCGCCGCGAGGAGCACGTGCGGCGCGTGGCCCGGGAGCTCCACGACCAGGCGGGCCAGCTGCTCGCCACCGTGTACCTGTCGCTCGACGCCGTGAAGCCGCATTTGGCGGAGGGGGGCGCGCAGCCGCTCGCCCGCGTCGTCTCGCTCCTGCACCGGGTCGAGGACGAGATGAGCCGCGTCGCCTACGAGCTGCGCCCGGTCATCCTGGACGACCTCGGCCTGGTGCCGGCGCTGCGCGTCCTGGGCGAGGGCATGGCGCAGCGCTCGGCGCTCACGATCCACGTCGAGGGCTCGACGCGGGGGCGCCTGCCGCCCCGGATCGAGACCGAGCTCTACCGGATGGTCCAGGAGGCGCTCGGCCACGTCGCACGCGACACCGGGGCCTCGCAGGCGGTGGTGGCTCTGTGCCACACTGAGAGGGAAGTGCGGTGCGGGGTGCGTGACAACGGACGGGGGTTCGATCCCGCCCGGCCCGCCACCGGCGCCGCGATGGGCCTGGACGGCATCCGCGAGCGGCTGGCGCCGCTCGGAGGTTCGATGGAGGTGCGGTCGGCCGAAGGCCAGGGAACCGAGCTTGTCATCCGAGTGCCGCTCGAGGTGAATGGTGCCAAGAACACTTCTCATCGCTGACGACCACGCCCTGTTCCGCGAGGGCGTGAAGGCCCTGCTGGCCCCGGCGGAATACGAGATCGTCGCCGAGGCCGACAACGGCCACGACGCGATCCAGCTCGCGCAACGGCATCAGCCCGAGATCGCGCTCATGGACATCAGCATGCCGGGCTTGAACGGCGTGGACGCGGCGCGCGAGATCCTGCGTGTCTCCCCGCGCTCGCGGGTGATCGTGCTGACCATGCACCGGGATCACACCTACCTCGCCGAGGCGCTGCGCGCGGGCGCGCGCGGTTACATCCTCAAGAGTCGCGGTGCCGTCGAGCTGCTCGAGGCGGTGCGCGAGGTGGAGCGCGGCGAGGTCTACATCAGCCCCGGCCTCTCACGCGAGGTGGCCGAGTCGTTCCTCCAGGGCGAGAAGCGCGAGGCGAACCCCCTGACCCGGCGTGAGCGCGAGGTGCTGCAGCTGATCGCCGAGGGCAAGACCACCAAGGAGGTCGCCGCCACGCTGTTCATCAGCTTCAAGACCGCCGAGTCCCACCGCCAGCGCCTCATGGACAAGCTCGACATCCACGAGACGGCAAGCCTGGTGCGCTACGCGATCCGGAGCGGGCTGATTCAGGCTTAAGTCTCGCGCATCAAGGCGTTGCCGCCTCCGGCCGACAACCTTCAGGACCGGTCGTCCGCGTCCCCCTGGAGGGTCCCGTGCTGCGCAACGTACGCAATTGGCTCTCGGGCTCCGGGTCGCGTTCGGCGGACAGCGCCGCCCCCGCGGCCGAGCCACGGCCCGATCCCGCGCTGATCGCGTACCTCTCCACCACCGATGTGCCGCTGGCGCTCGTGGACCGCGAGCTCCGCCTGCTCGCCTGGAATCCGCCGTTCTTGGAGCTCGCTCGGGGGGATCTGGCCGGAGAGCCCGCGGAGCGGCTGCAGGGCACGAGCATCCTCGACCTCCTGAGCGGGGAGGGCCGCGAGTGGGTGGGGCGCCAGCTCCGCAGCGAGGAGGGCACGCGCGCCGGAGCCCAGTTCGGGCGGGTGCGCTTCGGCATCCGATCCGGCGTGGAGCTGCTGATGACCGGCAGCCGCTACCTCGAGCAGGGCGCGCACGCCGGCTGGTACCTGCGCTTCAACCCCGACCCCGACTTCGCGTTCGCCGACCCCTCGGTGCACGAGCTCACCGCGCGGGTGCGCGGCGAGAAGGAGCGCCTCGCCGCACTCCTCACGGTGAGCCACGCGGTGGTCCACAGCCTGGATCTCGACGTCATCCTCGGCACGATCGCCCAGCAGGTGCGCCAGGTGATCGAGGTCGACGAGTGCACGGTGTTCCTGATCGACGAGACCGGCCAGGTGCTGGTGCCGGCGGTGTGCGACGCGCTGCGCTTCCGCGACGAGATGATGGCGATGCGGCTCCGGGTGGGCGAGGGGATCACCGGGACCGTGGCGCTCACCGGCCGCGGCGAGATCGTCCGCTCCGCCGAGGACGACCCGCGCGCCGCCCACGTGCCGGGCACGCCGCCCGAGGAGTCGTCGCTCATGTGCGTGCCGATGATCGCCCGCGAGCGGGTGGTGGGCGTCATCACGCTCGCGCGCCTGGGCGCGCGCTGCTTCGAGCATGCCGACCTCGAGCTCGCCACGCTGTTCGCCTCCCAGTGCAGCGCCGCGCTCGCCAACGCGCGGATCTACGACGAGCTCAAGTCCGCCTACGACGAGCTGCGCGCCACCCAGGTCCAGCTGGTCCAGTCCGAGAAGCTCAACGCGCTGGGCCAGATGGCGGCCGGGGTCGCGCATGACTTCAACAACATCCTCGCCGCGATCCTGGGCCGCACCCAGCTCATGATCCGCGAGGCGCGCGATCCGGCGATCTCGCGGCAGCTGCTGGTCATCCAGCAGGCGGCGCGCGACGGCGCCCAGGTGGTGCGCCGGGTCCAGGAGTTCACGCGCATCCGGCACGACGAGCCGTTCACCGCGCTCGATCTCAACGCCGCGCTGGTCGACGTGATCGAGCTGACCCGCATGGCGTGGGAAATGGATGCCAAGCAGCGCGGGGTGACGATCCGCGTCCATCCCGAGCTCGAGGCGCACCAGTCGATCTCGGGGAACGCCTCGGAGCTGCGCGAAGTGCTCACCAACCTGATCCTGAATGCCGCCGACGCGATGCCCGAGGGGGGCGACCTGTTCGTGGGGAGCGCGGACGCCGGTCCCGAGGTGGTGATCCGCGTGCGCGACACCGGGATCGGCATGGATCCCGAGACCCGGGCGCGGGTGTTCGAGCCGTTCTTCACCACCAAGTCCGGCAAGGGGACGGGCCTCGGACTCTCGGTCGCCTACGGGATCGTCACCCGCCATCGCGGCACGATCGAGGTCATGAGCGAGCCCGGGCAGGGCGCCGAGTTCACCCTGCGCTTCCCGGCCTGCGCCGCGGTCTCCGCCCCGGTGCCGGTCGCGGGGCCCGAGGGTCCAGTCGGGTCCTTCCGGGTGCTGGTGGTCGACGACGAGGTGCCGGTCGCGGGCGTGCTCGCGGAGGCGCTGCGCGGCCTCGGCCAGCAGGTCACCGAGGCGATCGGCGGGCGGGAGGGCATCGCGCAACTCGAGCGCGTCCGACCGCACGTGGTGTTCACCGACCTCGGCATGCCCGAGGTGAACGGATGGGACCTCGCGCGCGCCGCGAAGTCGCAGTCGGATGGCACGCGGGTGGTGCTGGTCACCGGCTGGAGCTCGCAGATCGAGCCCGGCGCGACCCGCGCGCGGGGCGTCGACTACGTGCTGCCGAAGCCGTTCTCGCTCGACGACGTCGAGCGCGTATTGCGCGAAGCCGTCGACGCATGGGAAGAACGCCCGGCCGCCTAGGCGGGTCCCGCGCAATCTGCCCGCCCGATCGGGCCATGCATCGGGAATGCACGCCGCGCGCCGCTTCCACGCTCAAGGCCGCGTGAGCCCCGTCCGATAACCCGCGCGCCCCCGGGCATTCCTTCATCCGTCACTCTCACGCGGAGCTCCCCCCATGAAGTTCACGCTCGTCCTCGCGATCGCCGTGATGCTCGCGGCGAACGATCCGACCGACCGCGGCGCAGCCGTGCCGACTCCCCCCACCGGGACGTCGACAGCTGCGCTGCACCCGCGCGCGCTCGAAACCCCGGCCACCGAAGTGTGCCTGGGCGACGCCGCGCCCAACGTGGCCTACCAGGGCGCCGATGCGCGATGGCTCAGGCTCAAGGACATCACGACGCAGGGCGCGGTGCTGCTGGTGATCGGCGCCGACCAACGCACGCTGCGGGTCCTCGAGCAGGAGCGCGAAACGCTCATGGATCTCGGCGTGATTCCCGTGGCGGTGCTCGCCTCGCGCCTGGGGGTGGTGCGCGCCACCACCGCGCGTCTCGGCCTGCGCTACACCGTGATCGGCGATCCCCAGGGCGTGATCGCCGCCCAGTTCAACGCGCTGGACGGCGCGACCGGCCGGCACCTGCCGGCCTGGTTCGTGCTCGACGCCGGGATGCGCGTGCGCGGCCTGGGGCGCAAGGCCCTGCCGGCGCGCGGCTACTCCACGCTCGCGGCCCAAGCCCTCGGCGTCCCCGAGAAGGATCGTCCGGTGCCCACCTCGACCGGGGCGGTCTCCCGCTAGAGGCCGGCGAGGGCGTAGCGCGTGATCTGCACCAGGTCCTGGGCCGGGAGCCGCTGGCCCAGGACCACCATGCGCACGGTGTTGGTGCGGCCCACCAGCACGTAGCCGGGGCGGATGCTCGAGGCCGGATAGTCGTAGGAGCCGTAGACTGCCGCCACCTCCCCGGTCGGATCCGAGAGCAGCTCGAAATCCAGGCTGTCGCGGAGCGCCAGCGAGCGCAGGCTGCGCGGCGAGTCGCGCGCGATCCCGATCATGCGGATCCCCATCGCGCGCAGGGTATCGGCGGCCGCGCGGTACTCGGAGATCATCTCCCGGCGGTCGGCGAAGCACAGCAGTACGCGCTCGCCGCGAAAGCCCGAGAGCTTGACGCGCTCCTCCTTGGCGCTGGTGAGCTCGAAGCCGGGCGGGGTCTGGCCGACGTCGACCCGGCTCGCGATCCCTCGCTGGGCGATCGGCATCCGGGTGGACACATCCGTCGCCTTGGGGCCGGGGGTCGCGTCCATTCTGGCATCGGGCGGGGCGGCGTGCAGGGCGGGAACGACGAACAGGGCGAGCGTGCACAGCGCGCGCGTCTTCATCGTGAGACCTCCCTTGAAGGGGCAGGGTCGGGGGAGCGTGGATCATCGAGGCGCGTGGCCTGGACCGCCTCGGCGAGTGCGGCGAGATTCCGGTCGGGCGTTCCGGGCGGGATCGAGCAGCCCGGCGCCACCAGCCATCGGCGTCCGCCGGTCTGCACCAGCCCATGCCGGTACTCCCCGAGCGACCGCTCGGGGTCGGCATCCAGCAGGGCGGCTTCCTGCGAGATGCCGCCCATGACCGCACGCTCGATCCGGGCCAGGCCCTCGGCGAGCGACGGGTTGGTGGGATCGGTCGCATCCCACGAGAACGCGCTCACCGGGTAGTCGGCGAGCTCGAACAGGAGGTTGCGCCCCTTGCATACGTGGAGCACGTGGAACGGCGCCCCGGAGACCGCGGCGAGCACGCGCAGGTCGGAGGGCCTGGCCCACGCGCGATAGTCCTCGGGGCTCATGAGCTTTCGCGACGCCCAGTCGGTGGTCGCGAAATACAGGCCGTCGGCGCCGGCGGCAATCAGGCGCGGCGCGAAGCGCTCGTAGGTGGCGGTGACCGCCTCGAGCGCCGCGCGCACCAGCTCGGGATGCGTGCGCATGTGATCGCGCAGCTCCTCGGGCTCGCGCGTCATCTCGCCCAGCACCGCGAGCGGCGTGAATACCGTGGCCACGATCGGCAGGTCGGGGAGTGCCTTGCGCAGCAGCGTCACCGCCTCGATCTGCTCGCCGAGGGCGCCCTGGTCCGCCGGCTTCTCGGTGATCGTCTTCCAATCGGCGGGTGCCCGGATCGGCCAGTGCTCGAGCGTGGGCTTCTGGTCGGGAATCCCCGAGTAGCGGTAGGTCACGCCCCACGGCTCGACGTGATAGTGCTTGCGCGGGTTGAGCTTCACCCAGTCCCACTGGTAGCGGTGCTGACGCTCGAGCGTCACATCCACCAGCTCGCGCGCGGACGACTCGCGGTGGTAGACGTGGCCCCAGAAGGAGACCGGAGGGCGATCGGCGGGCTCGCCGCGCAGCGCGCCCCATACCCGCTGGCGGGGCGTCATGGACGCCTCGAGCGCCGCGGGGACTCCCGGTCGAAGGACATCGCGCGCCTCCTTTCATGAATCTAGACCCGGGGCGCGTGGGGAAACAAGCCGTCACATCGGTTGCGCGGACGGCGTCCGGCCACTAGCGTCCGATCGTGGCTCCGATCGGACGGTCCCTGACCCGCACCCTGTCGCTGGTGGTGCCGGCGGCCGCGCTGGTGGCGCTGGCGGCGGCCGGCTGTGGCAGGAAGCCCGTGACCCAGGCCGCCGAGGAGCCGTTCGCGCTCCCGGTCGACGTCTACGCGGACACCGGGCGCACCACCCCGATGCGGATCCAGCCGCCGCCGTCCCCGGAGCCCGTGCGCGCCGCGGTGTGGCTCGCGACCGTCT
>DATEMP010000015.1:0-2273 GCA_035275545.1 Candidatus Eiseniibacteriota bacterium
GGCCGGCGGCGGCGGAACGCGACGATGCCCAGCGCCCCGATCACGAACAGGGTCTCGAAGCGGGTGAGCACCGTGAGTGCCGCGAGCAGCGCGAGAGGCCACCGCGACCGGGTGACCGGCGCAGGCTCGGCGATGCGCCGCGATGCGATCCACGCGAGCGGCGTCACCAGCAGCACGTGGAGGACCGGCTCCATGCCGATGGTGGTCAGGCCGGGCAGGCCGATCGCGAGGCACAGGAGGAGGACGGCCGCGCCCCGTGCCAGCGGACGCGGGACCGGCGCGCGCAGCAGGCGGTCGAGCACCACCACCAGCGCCACCATGCACGCGAGCGCCAGTGCCAACGCCGAGGCATCGTGGGCGCCGAACAGGCGCACCAGCGCGGACAGCAGGAGCGTCCAGAGCGGGGAGGACGAGGCGGGCTGGAACGCCCCGGGCTCGATCCCCCACGATCCGTGGAGGGCGAAGTTCCGGGCGATCGCCATGTGGATGTAGCTGTCGTCGAGCGGGTAGACGAACCGGCCCCCGCACGCGTCCAGGCAGCGGCGCAGCAGCGCCACCGCCATGGCGAGCAGGATCGCGGCGATCGTGGGAACGATCAGGCGCGCTGCGGGCGGGGTCGATCGGGTCACGCGGTGTCTCCGGGATCGGCTCGGGATCAACGGGGTCCGGGATGGTACCCGAAAACGCGGGCGTGTAGTCTCGCGGCATGGCGATCGTCGACGTCCACAATCACTACTACCCGCCCGAGTACCTGGACGCGATCGTCCGCGGACCGGCGAGTGTGCGGGTAACCACGGACGGCGAGGGCAACCCCTGCCTGCACTATCCGGGCGACACGAACGTGGCGGTGCGCGGCCACCGCGACCTCGCGTATCGCGAGGAGGTGCTCGCGCGGCACGGGGTCGACGTCCAGGTGCTCACGTTCACCACCCCCGGTGTCCACGTCGAGCCGCCCGCGCGCGCGGTGGCGTTCGCGCGCCTGGTCAACGACGCGTTCGCCGCAGCGGTGGCGCGGCCCAGCGGCCGCTTCACCGCGCTCGCCACCCTGCCGCTCAACGACCCCGAGGCGTCGGTGGCCGAGCTCGAGCGGGCGATGCGCGTGCTCGGGCTGCCGGGCGCCATGCTGTTCAGCAACGTGAACGGCGTGCCGCTCGCCGACCCGCGCTACGAGGCGCTCTACGAGCGCGCCAACGCGCTGGACGCGGTGCTCTACATCCACCCCACCAGCCCGGTGGGCGTCGAGTCGATGACCGAGTTCTGGCTCATGCCGCTGCTCGGGTTCACGTTCGACACCACGCTCGCGGCGGCACATCTCGTGTTCCGGGGTGTTCCCAGGCGACATCCGCGCGTGCGCTGGGTGCTCGGCCACCTGGGCGGGGCGATTCCCTATCTCGCGGAGCGCCTCGATCGCGGGTTCCGCGCCTTCCGCGAGTGCCGCGAGCACATCGACCGCCCGCCGAGCGAGTACCTCAAGCGCTTCTACTACGACACGGTCAACTTCGATCCCGGGGCGCTGCGGCTGGCGCTGGAGTTCGCGGGCGCCGACCAGGTGCTCGCGGGCAGCGACTATCCGCACATGATCGGAAGCATCGAGCGCATGAAGGAGTGCACCAAGGCGCTGGCGGTCAGCGACGCGCAGCGCGCCGCCATCCGTGGGGGAAGCGCGGCGAAGCTGTTCGGTCTCGGGAGCCGGCGCGTGGCGGAGCGGGCCGGGGCGTGACGGTCAGCGCAGGCTGACGACCCGCGCCTGGAGCACGACGCCCCGGGCCAGCAGCGAGTCGGCGGCGCGCTCGGCGAGGCCCGGCTTGGGGTACGCCCCGATCACCACGCGGTAGACCTTCGAGCCGTACTCCCACTTGGTGAGGACGCGGGCACGAATGCCGGCCTCGGCGAGCCGGGCACGCTCGGAACGGGCGCGCTCCTCGAAGATGAAGGTCGCCACCTCGAGACCGTACCGGTTCGGGGCGGGTGCTTCCGCGGCCGCGTCCGGTTTGGGTTCCGGCGGAGCCGTGGCGGCCCGAGGCGGGGTCACCGGTGCGGGCATGACGGGTGCGTTCGTGCCGGATCCGGTCGCCGGGACATCCGAGACCGTGGTCTCGGTCACGAAGCCGGCCGGACCCGAGGTCGGGACCCGCTGGCTCTCGGGTGTGAACCAGAACGGCGTTCCGCGCACCGAGTAGTAGACGACGAACACGATGACCGCGAGCACGAGCAGCGCGCCGATCATGCCCCGGCTCGGCCCCCGCATGCGCGGCCGCCGATAAGGCAGCGGC
>DATEMP010000016.1:0-3230 GCA_035275545.1 Candidatus Eiseniibacteriota bacterium
CGGGGCCCACCGACCGGCGCGCGACCGCGGCGATCGACGCGCTCTCCGCCTACACGCTGCGCGCCCCCGCGGGCCGCGAGCGGGACCAGGCGACGCGCTGGCTCAACCAGGTGAGGCGGTAGGGCCGCCAGTTTCCACTTGCTGCCGGGCGGGCCGTTCCGCCACCCTTCGGTGCTCCTTCCTGGCAGCACGGACACTCCCTCTCCCCCACGAGGACCGCCGTGGCCACCGAAACCATCCCCGTCGACGAACGGGCCCGCACCCCGGAAGAGATCGAGCGCGACTGGTTCGAGAACGTCTACCAGGGCGATTCGATGA
The DNA here is from genome assembly GCA_035275545.1 of Candidatus Eiseniibacteriota bacterium. Classification (GTDB taxonomy): domain Bacteria; phylum Eisenbacteria; class RBG-16-71-46; order RBG-16-71-46; family RBG-16-71-46; genus WS-11. Next base: position 319 of record DATEMP010000016.1, read on the forward strand.
AGCAGCTCACGCCGCGCGCGCTCATCATGGGCATGCTGCTCGGCGCGTTCATGAGCACCTCCAACATCTACGTCGGGCTCAAGGCGGGCTGGTCGCTGGGGGTCGCGATCACCTCGTGCATCCTGGCGTTCGCGATCTTCGCCACGCTGCACAAGCTCCTGCCGCGGCTGTTCCCGCCCTTCAGCATCCTCGAGAACAACGCCATGCAGTCGGCGGCTTCGGCGGCCGGCTACATGACCGGCGCGGGCCTCGTGAACGCGATCCCGGCGCTGATGATGCTCGACCCCGCGGCGGTCCCGGGCATGTGGGTGCTGATGGCGTGGATCCTCCTCATCTCGTGGCTGGGCGTGTTCCTCGCCGTGCCCGCCAAGCGCCAGATGATCAACATCGAGCAGCTGCGCTTCCCGAGCGGGATCGCCGCCGCCACCACGCTGCGCACCCTCCACGGCACCGGCGGTGCCGCGGCCACGCGGCAGGCGCGCTCGCTCGGGCTGGCGATGCTGCTGGGCCTGTTCCTCACCTGGATACGCGACGCCGAGGCGACCTGGATGAAGGTGAGCGAGTGGGGCCGGGGCTTCGGCTGGACGCGCATCGCGCCGCCCGCGGGCTCGATGCCGGGATGGATCGCGACCCCGCTCTCGTGGATCCAGTACCCGCACATTCCCGCCAACTGGCTGCCCGGCGACTGGAAGATCGGGAAGTACCGCATCCAGCAGGACCTGACGATGTCGTTCGAGGGCTCGCTGCTGTTCGTGGCCGCGGGGGCGATCATGGGCTTCCGCCAGGCGTGGAGCCTGCTGCTCGGCACCATCATCAACTACGGCATCCTCGCCCCGATGATGCTGGACGCCGGGGTGATCCCCGAGGGTCCGGGCAGCGCCTTCCGCCGCATCTCCACCTGGAGCCTGTGGATCGGCGTCCCGATGATGGTGACCTCGGGGCTGCTGCTCTTCATCCTCCAGTGGAAGTCGGTGGTGCGCGCGTTCAGCACCATCACCGCCATGTTCCAGAAGCGCAAGGGCGCGGGCGACGATCCCATGGACCGCATCGAGGTGCCGGGCACCTGGTTCGTGGTGGGCGTGGCGGTGCTGGGCGCGGTGGTGATCTGGATGGGCCACCACTTCTTCCACATCCACATCTGGATGGGGATCATCGCGGTGCTGATGACCTTTCTGCTGGTGGTGGTGGCGGCGCGCTCGACCGGCGAGACCGACATCACGCCCACCGGCCCGCTCAGCAAGGTGACCCAGCTCACCTTCGGCGCGCTGGCACCCGGGAACATCACCACCAATCTGATGACCGCCAACATCACCGCCGGCTCGTGCAGCCACGCGGGCGACCTGCTCACCGACTTGAAGAGCGGCTACCTGCTGGGGGCCAAGCCCCGGCAGCAGTTCCTCGCCCAGTTCTTCGGCGTGCTCGCCGGCGCGGTGGTGGTGGTGCCGGTCTTCTTCCTGCTGGTCCCGAACGCCTCGGTGCTCGGCACCGACCAGTGGCCGGCCCCGGCGGCCCAGGTGTGGCGCGGCGTCGCGGAGCTGCTCGCCAAGGGCGTCTCCGCGCTCCATCCCACCGCGCGCGTCGGCCTCGTGGTGGGCGCGCTCGCGGGCATCGTCCTGGCGCTGCTCGAGGTGACCTTCCCCAAGGCGAAGAAGTTCATCCCGTCGCCCACCGGGCTCGGGCTCGCGTTCACGATCACCGGCTTCTACTCGGTCTCGATGTTCATCGGCGCGCTCGCAGCACTCCTGCTGGCGAGGGCCAAGCCCAAGATGGCGGAGGAGTACGTGGTGCCGGTGTCGTCGGGGATCATCGCCGGCGAGAGCCTGATGGGGGTGGCGATCGCGCTGCTGGTGGTGTTCAAGGTGCTCGGCTGACGCGGCCGGGTGGGTGACCCCACCCAGAAGCCGCGTTTCCCGAACTCCTTACGCGCTACGCGATTCCCCGCTTCAGGCGGGCCCCGGGTCCGGCCGATAACGCCCGGGTGACGATCCGCCACGTCGTATTCGCCATGCTGTTCGCGCCGTTTGCGCTCGCCGCCGAGCCCGCGGTCGCCGCCTCCACGCGCCCGGCGAAGCCATCGCCGGCGCCGGCCGAGGACCGTGCCCTCTACGAGCGGCTCTGCGACCAGGTCGCGGCCTCGTACGACACGGCGCGCGGCGGATTCGTCGACAAGTCGGGCCTCCCGAACCAGAGCGCGGTCGATCTGAGCCTGCGCCTCGGCCGCGACCGGGCGCACGCGGAGTGGAAGGAGCGGGCGCTCGCGACCCTCACCTGGACCCGCGCCCTCCAGGACACCATGAGCGGCGGGTTCGTGGCACGCCGGCCCAAGAGCCCCGCCGACGGCGGCGCCTTCGACACCCGCACGGACATCAACGCGCGGCGTCTGGAAGCGCTGGTCTCCGCGTGGCAGGTGACCGGCGATCCCGACTGGAAGCGCGACGCCGAGAAGGTGTCGCGCTTCATGGACCGCATCCTGCTCGACGGCCGCGGCGGCTTCGTCGCCGCACAGGTGGGCGACCGCACGCTCGAGCCCGCCGCCAATGGCGTCGCGATCCATGCCTGGCTCGCGTGGGGCGCCTCGAGCGGGGCGCGGGCGGTGCGCGACTTCTCGCTGCGCAGCATCGAGCGGGTGTGGGAGACGTGCTTCGATCCCACCGGCGTGCTGCTGCGGCGCGGGGACCTGGGCGAGGTGGTCGTCTGGCCGCAGCTTTCCGACCAGGTCGAGATGGGTCGCGCGCTGGTGCTCGCCTGGCACCTGTGCGGGCGCCCGAAGGATCTCGAGCGTGCCAGGCACCTGGGCCAGCTGCTGGTCGAGAAGTTCGAGGACCAGGAGAAGGGGGACTTCATGACCCAGGCGCGGCCCCGCAAGGACGGCACCATCCGCCGCGCGGACCGCGAGGCGGACGAGAACGCGC
>DATEMP010000017.1:0-24713 GCA_035275545.1 Candidatus Eiseniibacteriota bacterium
CCCGCCGCGCGCGGGCGTCGCTCGAAGACCAGCACGTCGCGGCTCCCCGGTGTCTGCGCCTGGATGAAATCGGTTTCGGCGTACACGGGAACCGCACCCACCACAGCGCGGTAGAAGCGCAGCGACCGCCGCGGATCCTTCACCGCCAGCGCCACATGCGTGAGTCCATGGGTCCTGACCGGCACGGCGCGTGGCATGCGCCCAGTGGACCACGAAGCCCCCGGGCCCGTCGAGCGGGACCGGGCGCCAGACCGCCCCGGCGACTTCAGATCGGCGCCGGAATTGCCGATACTCGTGGACGGCCCGCGGCGCGCATGGAGTCGCCGTGGCACGGAGGCCGCACAACAACAGGGAAGATCCCCCCATGTCCCAACAGCGAAATGCCGACCAGATCCAGCGCTCGTGGGAGACCGATGTGCGCTGGCAGGGTGTGCAACGCGGCCACACGGCCGAGGATGTCGTTCGCCTGCGCGGCTCGGTGCACATCGAGCACTCGATCGCGCGCATGGGCGCCGAGCGCCTGTGGCACCTGCTCGAGACCGCGCCCCCGGTGCGGGCGCTGGGTGCGCTCACCGGCAACCAGGCGGTGCAGCAGGTGGCGGCCGGGCTCCAGGCGATCTACCTGAGCGGCTGGCAGGTGGCGGCCGACGCCAACACTGCCGGCCAGATGTACCCGGACCAGAGCCTCTACCCGGTCGACAGCGTTCCCGCGGTGGTGCGGCGCATCAACCATGCGTTCCAGCGCGCGGACCAGATCGACCAGATGGAGGGTCGCAGCGGCAAGACCCACTGGTTCGCACCGATCGTCGCCGACGCCGAGGCCGGGTTTGGCGGCGACCTCAACGCCTTCGAGCTCATGAAGGCGATGATCGAGGCGGGGGCGGCGGGCGTGCACTACGAGGACCAGCTCGCCTCGGCCAAGAAGTGCGGCCACATGGGCGGCAAGGTGCTGGTGCCGACCCAGGAGTTCATCCGCAAGCTGTGCGCGGCACGGCTCGCGGCCGACATCCTCGACGTGCCCACGATCGTGGTGGCGCGCACCGACGCGGGCAGCGCCAAGCTGCTCACCAGCGACTCGGATTCGCGGGACCAGGCGTTCCTCACCGGCACGCGCACCGCGGAAGGCTTCTACGGCGTGCGCGACGGCCTCGAATCGGCGATCGCGCGCGGGCTCGCCTACGCGCCCTACGCCGATCTCGTGTGGTGCGAAACCTCGACGCCCGACCTGGGCGAAGCGCGCGAGTTCGCGGCGGCGCTCCGCGCCGAGTTCCCGGACAAGCGGCTCGCCTACAACTGCTCGCCCTCGTTCAACTGGTCCAAGCACCTGGACGCCAAGACCATCGGCAAGTTCCAGGAGGAGCTGGGCGCGATGGGCTACGCGTTCCAGTTCGTCACGCTCGCCGGATTCCACTCGCTCAACCTGGGCATGTTCGAGCTGGCGCGCGAGTACCGCGAGTGCGGCATGGCGGCGTACGCGAAGCTCCAGGATCGCGAGTTCGCGCTCACGAACCCCACCGGCTACGCCGCGGTCAAGCACCAGAGCTTCGTCGGCACCGGCTACTTCGACGAGGTCGCCAAGACCATCGCCGACGGGCAGATCTCGACCGCCGCCCTCAAGGACTCGACCGAAGAGCACCAGTTCTAGACGGCTGAGCACCCGCAGGCCCCGGGTTCACCGCCCGGGGCCTGTTGCTATGATGGCGCCATGGCAGAATCCGCCGACGCCTTCAAAGCCTTCGAGCACCAGGGCTGGGAATCCGTCGCCGCGCCCTACCGCGACGCGTTCTCCTCGCTCACCGTGCAGTCGATCGGGCCGCTGCTCGCGGCGGTCGCCGCCGGGCCGGGCGTGCGCCTGCTCGACGTGGCGTGCGGTCCGGGCGACGCCACCGCCACCGCCGCCACGCGCGGCGCCGACCCGACCGGCCTCGACTTCGCCGCGGCGATGGTGGAGCAGGCCTCGCGGCTCCATCCCGGTCTCTCGTTCCGTGCCGGCGACGCCGAGGCGCTGCCGTTCCCGGACGCGAGCTTCGACGCCGTGGTGTGCAACTTCGGCATGCTCCACTTCGCCGACCCCGACCGCGCGATCGCCGAGGCGTTCCGCGTGCTGGTGCCGGGCGGACGCTTCGCGTTCACGGTGTGGACGCCGCCCGACAAGGCGGAGGGATTCGGGATCGTGCACCGCGCGATCGAGACCCGCGGTCGCCTGGACGTGGGGCTCCCGGACGGGCCACCGTTCTTCCGCTTCGCCAACGTCGCCGAGTCCCGCCGCACCCTGGAGGCGGCCGGGTTCACCGAGGTCGCTCACCAGGAGCTGCCGATGCGCTGGCGTCTACCCGCGGCGGAGGCGCTGGTCGAGGCGTTCATGGAGGGCGGCGTGCGCACCCGGGGCCTGCTGCGCGCCCAGACCGAGGCGGAGCTGGCGGCGATCCGCGAGGCCGCCCGGGCCGAAGCGGAGCGCCACGAGGTCAAGGGCGGGGTCGAGTTCGACATGCCGGCGGTGCTGGCCTCGGGGGTGAAGCCCCCGCGGTGAGGTGCTAGACTCGCGCGCCTGATGGCCGACCTCTCCATCGACTTCGCCGGTATCAAGAGCCCGAATCCCTTCTGGCTCGCCAGCGCCCCGCCCGCCAACTCGGGCGACCAGGTCATGCGCGCCTTCGACATGGGCTGGGGCGGCGCGGTGTGGAAGACGCTCGGCGACCCGATCATCGACACCTCGAGCCGCTTCGGATCGCTCGACGTCAACGGCACGCGCATGGTGGGCTTCAACAACATCGAGCTCATCACCGACCGGCCGCTCGAGGTGAACCTCCGCGAGATCCGCGAGGTCAAGTGCAAGTACCCGGACCGGGCGGTGATCGTGTCGCTGATGGTCGAGTCCAAGCAGGACTGGCGCGACATCATCAAGGCGACGGTCGACACCGGCTGCGACGGGCTCGAGCTCAACTTCGGATGCCCGCACGGGATGTGCGAGCGCGGCATGGGCTCGGCGGTGGGGCAGGAGCCCGAGGTGCTCAAGACGGTCGCGGGCTGGGCGGTCGAGTACTCGACCGTGCCGGTGCTCATCAAGCTCACCCCCAACATCGGCGACATCCTCGAGGCGGGCGTGCCGGCGGTGGAAGCGAAGGTGCACGGGCTCTCGCTCATCAACACCATCAAGAGCCTGATCGGCGTCGACCTCGACAAGTTCGTGCCCTACCCGGTGGTGGGGGGGCGCTCGACCAACGGCGGCTACTGCGGGCCGGCGGTCAAGCCGATCGCGCTCCACATGGTGGCGGCACTCGCGCGCGATCCGCGCATCAAGGTGCCGATCTCGGGGATCGGCGGCATCACTACCTGGCGCGACGCGGCCGAGTTCATCGCGCTCGGGTCGACCAGCGTCCAGGTGTGCACCGCCGCCATGCACTACGGGTTCCGGATCGTCGAGGACATGATCGACGGTCTCTCGAGCTACCTCGACGAGAAGGGCATGAAGTCGGTGAACGAGCTGCGCGGGAAGGCGCTGCCTGCGTTCACCGAGTGGGGCGAGCTGGACCTCAACTACAAGGTCATCGCTCACGTCGACGCCGACAAATGCATCGGCTGCAACCTGTGTTACGTGGCGTGCCGCGACACCGCGGTCCACTGCATCCACAACGCCGACGAACCGCTCAAGTCCGGGCACCTCGCCACCACCCGCGACGCCGCGATCGCCGCCGCCCAGGCGCGCGACTCCCACATCGTGTGGGTGGACGAGAGCGAGTGCATCGGCTGCAACCTGTGCTCGGCGGTCTGCCCGGTGCCGGGCTGCATCACGATGGTCGACGAGACCAACGGCCGTCCGTTCGAGTCGTGGAACGACCGGATCGCCAAGGGCACCGCCAAGGTGTACGGCGGGCTCGACGACTATCGCGCCGCGCAGGGCAAGGGCGGCAAGTCGCGATGAAACGGCTCGGGGCCTCGCTGGTGTTCCTCGGGCTGCTCGGTCTCATCTTCGGCGGCATTCCCTATAACAAGAAGGAAACGGTCGCCCAGATCGGCGACTTCAAGATGCAGGCGACCGAGAAGCATGAGCTCGGGCTCCCTCCGTGGGGGTACGGCATCATGATCGTCGCGGGCGCCGCGCTGTGGTTCCGGGCAGGCGGCAAGCAGGCCTAGATGCTCGATTCCGGCCGCCGCCAACCCCGCGCATGAGCCAGAGCCAGGTCGAGCGTCCGGACGGTCGCGTCGAGCTGGTCGACGCGTCGGCGCTCCAGCAGAGCCCGCTCTACAACCACGACCTCGCGCCGGTCCCGATCGCGAGCCGCACCTGGTCCACCTACAACTATGCGGCGCTGTGGATCTCGATGGCGCACTGCATCCCCACCTACATGCTGGCCTCGGGCCTCATGGCGCAGGGGATGAACTGGAAGCAGGCGCTGTTCACGATCCTGCTCGGCAACACGATCGTGCTGATCCCGATCCTGCTCAACTCCCACCCGGGCACGAAGTACGGCATCCCGTTCCCGGTGTTCGCGCGCGCCGCCTACGGCACCGCGGGCTCGAACCTGCCGGCGCTCATGCGAGCGCTGGTCGCGTGCGGATGGTTCGGCATCCAGGCGTGGATCGGGGGCGAGGCGCTCAACACGTTCTTCGCCGCGCTGATCCCGGGATGGAAGGGCCTGCTCGGCGCCGGATTCGGCGGCCACAGCGGGACCGAATGGCTCTCGTTCCTGCTCTTCTGGGGGCTCAACATCTGGATCATCTACCGCGGCATGGACCTGCTGCGGAAGGTCGAGAACTGGGCCGCGCCCTACGTGCTGATCGTGACCGCGCTGCTGCTGATTTGGGCGGTGCGCGCGGCCAACGGCTTCGGCCCGCTGCTCTCCCAGCCCGGCAAGTTCAACACGATGGCCGAGTTCCTGCCGGTGTTCGCTCCCTCGCTCACCGCGATGATCGGCTTCTGGGCGACGCTCTCGCTCAACATGCCCGACTTCACCCGCTACGGCCGGAGCCAGAAGGAGCAGGTGATCGGCCAGACCGTGGCGCTCCCGACCACCATGTTCGCGTTCGCGGCGATGGGGGTGATGATCACCAGCGCCACCGCGATCATCTACGGCGAGTCGATCTGGGATCCGGTCAAGCTGGTGGGCCGGTTCGGCAACCCGGTGGTGGTGGGCTTCGCGATGTTCTCGGTGGTGGTGGCGACGCTTGCGGTCAACATCGCCGCCAACGTGGTCTCGCCCGCCAACGACTTCGCCAACGCGCTGCCCAAGTGGATCAGCTTCCGCACCGGCGGGCTGATCACCGGGCTGGTCGGGATCGCCATGCAGCCCTGGCGGCTGCTCGCCGACCCCAAGGGCTACATCTTCGCCTGGCTGGTGGGGTACTCGGGCGGGCTGGGCTCGATCGCCGGGGTGCTGATCGCCGACTACTGGGTCGTGCGGCGGCGCCAGCTCGACCTTGCCGACCTCTACCTGCCGAACGGCCGCTACGGGGGCTGGAGCATCCCCGCCGTGATCGCGACCCTGGTGGGCTGTGCACTCGCCTGGGGCGGGCTGGTGTTCCCGCCGCTCCGCCCGCTCTACGACTACGCCTGGTTCGTGGGCTTCTTCGCGGCCGGGCTGGTGTACCTGGCGCTCCGCCGATCGCCCTAGCTCGGCCCGGCCCAACCCGTTCCGGGCGCGGCATTTCCGGTCGGTCCACCCGCCCGTTGAAAGTTGACAAACTTACACGATTCCCATACGTTCCAGCACGAATCTAACGTGCACGTAAGGGTATGGGAGTGTGTTCGATGAGTACCGAGACAGCGCAACTGATCCGCATCGGGGATCTCGCCCGCGAGACCGGCAAGACCGTGCGGGCGATCCACTTGTACGAGGAGCTGGGGCTGCTCCATCCTGCCACCCGCTCGAGCGGTGGCTTCCGCCTCTACGAGCGCGCGGCGATCGAGCGCGTGCGCTGGATCGATCAGCTCCACGGACTGGGCTTCTCGCTCCACGAGATGAGCGAGCTGCTGCACGAGTGGTGGAGCACCGAGCTCGGGCCCGACGCGATGGAGCGGCTGCGCGCGCTGTTCACGCGCAAGCTCGACGAGACGCGGACGGCGGTGGCGCGCTACCAGCAGCTCGAGCGCGAGCTCAACGAGGGGTTGGCCTATCTCGAGACGTGCCGCGCCTGCGCGACCCCCGACGTCAAGGTCAACGGGTGCGTGCATTGCGGGCAGGATCACGGCATGGCGCGCGAGCCGGCGCTGGTGGCGGGGATCACCCTGTCGCCGGAGCGCGGCCGTCGCGCGGGACGCGGCGGTCTGGTGCGCGTCCAGGGCACGGAGTCATCAACATGACTGACACTGAAACGAAAGGAGCGCGTGAAACGATGATCACCCTCACCCCGGTGGCCGCGGAGAAGGTCAAGGGCCTGCTCGCCAACCGCGGCAACGCACAAGCCGGGCTGCGCGTGGGCGTGCGCGGCGGCGGCTGTTCCGGCAACTCGTATTTCATGGAGTTCTGCGACGCGGAAACGCAGGACGATCAGGTCATCGAGTCGAACGGCGTGCGGCTGGTGATCGATGCGCGCAGCGCCATGCTCCTCGGCGGCACCGAAGTGGACTACGTCGAAGGCCTCATGGGCACCGGTTTCAAGTTCAACAATCCCAACGTGCGTCACAACTGCGCGTGCGGCGAAAGCTTCTCGGTCTGACGACCGACCACATCAACCCAAGGATCGAGGCAACATGAGCAGCAATGCAGAGCTGGTGATCCGGGATCTCCACGTGGGGATCGAAGGCAAGGAGATCCTCAAGGGTCTCGATCTCGAGGTGAAGAAGGGCGAGATCCATGCCCTGATGGGGCCGAACGGCTCGGGCAAGAGCACGCTCGCCAACACGCTCATGGGCCACCCGAAGTACGAGGTGACCCAGGGCGACATCCTGTTCAAGGGCGAGAGCATCCTCGAGATGGAGCCCGACGAGCGCTCGCGTGCCGGCCTGTTCCTGGCGTTCCAGTACCCGGTCGCGATTCCGGGGCTCACGGTCGCCAACTTCCTGCGCACCGCGCTCAACACGCGGCTGGCGCCGGCGGCGACCAACGGCTCGGGCGCCATGCCGCACAAGAAGGGGATCGCGCCCAAGGAGTTCCGCGCGCTGCTCAAGGAGAAGATGGGGCTGCTCAAGATGGACGAGTCGTTCGCGGGGCGCTATCTGAACGACGGGTTCTCGGGCGGCGAGAAGAAGCGCGCCGAGATACTCCAGATGGCGGTCTTGAAGCCCGAGATCGCGATCATGGACGAGACCGACTCGGGGCTCGACATCGACGCGCTGCGCATCGTCGCCGACGGCGTCAACGCGCTCGCCGGGCCGGGCATGGGCGTGCTGGTGATCACCCACTACAACCGGATCCTCAACTACATCAAGCCGGATCGCGTGCACGTCATGGTGGACGGACGCATCCAGGTCTCGGGCGGCGCCGACCTGGCGCTCAAGCTCGAGTCACAGGGTTACGACTGGGTACGCGACCAGCAGGAAGTGGAGCAGTCATGAGCACCGAATCGGCCAACCTCGACCTGCGTGAGGGCTACACCGAGAAGTACGGCTTCCACGACGCCGAGCAGTCGGTATTCAAGAGCCGCCGCGGCCTGGACAAGGACGTGGTGGCGCAGATCTCCGACATGAAGGGCGAGCCGGTGTGGATGAAGAACTACCGGCTCAAGGCGCTCGAGATCTTCGAGAAGAAGCCCATGCCCACCTGGGGTCCGGATCTCTCGGTCATCGATTTCCAGAACATCTTCTACTACGTGAAGCCGACCTCCGAGGAGTTCAAGTCCTGGGACGACGTGCCCGCCGACATGAAGCGCACATTCGACAAGCTCGGCATTCCCGAGGCGGAGCAGAAGTTCCTCTCCGGCGTCGGTGCCCAGTACGACTCCGAGGTCGTCTACCACAAGATCCAGGAGAAGCTCGAGAAGCTGGGCGTGCTGTTCCTGTCGTGCGACCAGGGGTTGAAGGAGCACGAGGCGCTCTTCAAGCAGTACTTCGGAACGGTGATCCCGTCGACCGACAACAAGTTTGCGGCGCTCAACTCCGCGGTGTGGTCGGGCGGCTCGTTCATCTATGTGCCCAAGGGCGTGCACGTCGACGTGCCGCTCCAGGCCTACTTCCGGATCAACACCAAGGACATGGGCCAGTTCGAGCGCACGCTCATCATCGTCGACGAGGGCGCGTTCGTGCACTACGTCGAAGGGTGCACGGCGCCGACCTACAGCAGCGATTCGCTCCACTCGGCGGTGGTCGAGATCATCGTCAAGGCGGGCGCGCGCTGCCGGTACACGACCATCCAGAACTGGTCGAACAACGTCTACAACCTGGTCACCAAGCGCGCGGTCGCGTATCGCAACGCGACCATGGAGTGGGTCGACGGGAATCTCGGCTCCAAGATCACCCAGAAGTACCCGAGCGTGTACATGATGGAGCCGGGCGCTCACGGCGAGATCCTCTCGATCGCGTTCGCGGGCAAGGGCCAGCACCAGGACGCGGGCGGCAAGGTGATCCACTGCGCGCCGAACACGTCGAGCAAGATCATCTCGAAGTCGATCAGCAAGGACGGCGGGCGCGCGGGCTACCGCGGGCTGGTCAAGGTGCAAAAGGGCGCGGTGGACTCGCGCAGCACCGTGAACTGCGACGCGCTGATCCTGGACGAGCGGTCGCGCTCGGACACCTATCCGTACATGGAGATCGAAGAGGATCGGGTCACGATCGGCCACGAGGCGACCGTGTCCAAGATCGGCGACGAGCAGCTCTTCTACCTCCAGAGCCGCGGCATCGACAAGGAAGAGGCGGCGGCGATGATCGTCTCGGGGTTCATCGAGCCGATCGTCAAGGAGCTGCCCATGGAGTACGCGGTCGAGATGAACCGGCTGATCCAGCTGCAGATGGAGGGCTCGGTCGGATGACGCCCACCGCGACGGCTGCCCCCGACATTCAGAGCTGGATCACCGACGCGCTGGAGCGCGCCGGCAAGCGCGAGGAGCCGGGCTGGGCGCTCGACCAGCGGCGCTCGGGTGCCGCGCACGCGCGCGCGCTCGGGTTCCCGACCCGCGAGCACGAGCTGTGGCGGCGCATCGACTTCCGCACGCTCGAGAACTCGTTCGCCAGGCTCGATCCGTTCCGCGCCAGCCCGGCGACCCGCAACCTCGACGACCTGCCGCCGGCGCTGCTCGAACGGCTGGGCGCCGAGACCGGCCGGATCGGGCTGATCGTCCAGCGCAACGCGGACGTGGTGATCGAGCAGAACGCGCCCGAGCTTGCCCGCCAGGGCGTGATCGTGAGCTCGCTCGACCACGCGGTGGTCAAGCATGCCGACCTGCTCAAGGGGCGCCTGGGATCGCTGATCGCCCCGGACTACGACGGCTACGCGGCGATGGGCGCGATGCTGCGCTCGGGCGGCGCGTTCGTGTACGTGCCGGATGGCGTCGAGGCGGCGGTGCCGATCCGGCTCCTCCAGTGGCTCGACGGCACCGGGCAGATCGCCGCGCCGCGCAATGTCATCGTGCTGGGCAAGGGAGCGCGCGCGACCATCGTCGAGGAGATGCACTCGGACGCGGGGGACGGCGACGCGATCGCCTTCCACCTGGGCGGCACCGAGGTGTTCGTGGGCGACGACGCCAAGCTGGTCTACGGCACGCTCCAGGAATGGGGCGGGCACGTCTACCACTACTCGAACCAGCGCGCCGACATCGGTCGCAACGCCGAGCTGCAGTGGATCCAGACCGTGCTCGGCGGGCGGATGGTGAAGAGCAATTCGTACTTCAACCTGATCGCCCCGGGCGGCCAGGCGTTCGTGCACGGGTTCATGTTCGGCGACGGGCGGCAGCAGTTCCACCTGCACACGCTGCAGCGTCATCTCGCCGACCACTGCACCAGCGATCTGCTCATCAAGGGCTGCCTCAAGGACCGCGCGCGCAGCGTCTACCAGGGCCTGATCCAGGTGGCCGAGGGCGCGCAGCGCACCGACGCCTACCAGGCGAACCGCAACCTGGTGCTCTCGGACACGGCGCGTGCCGACAGCATCCCGGGTCTCGAGATCCTCGCCAACGACGTGCGCTGCACGCACGGCGCGACCATCGGCAGCGTCGACCCGGAGCAGATGTACTACCTCCAGGCCCGCGGCCTGCCGAAGAACGACGCGCAGCGGCTGATCGTCGAGGGGTTCTTCGCGCCGGTGATCGATCGCATTCCGCTCGAAGGTATCCGCGATCACCTGCGGACGATCATCCAGCGGAAGATCGGGTAACGATGGGTCCGCGCGTCGCCGAGCGGAGCAACGCAGGCCTAGTGGCGTCGGCGTTCGACGCGCACGCGATCCGTGCCCAGTTTCCGATCTTCCGAGCGAAGCGGGAGAAGCCGCTCAGCTACCTCGACAGTGCCGCGACCAGCCAGAAGCCGGACGCGGTGCTCGAGGCGATGGATCGCTACTACTCGAGCTACAACGCCAACATCCATCGCGGGATCTACGGCATCGCCGAGGAGGCGACCGCCGCGTACGAGGACGCACGCCAGCGGGTCGCGCTGTTCGTCAACGCCGGCTCCCCGCGCGAGCTGATCTTCACGCGCAACAGCACCGAGGCGATCAACCTCGTTGCCTACGCGTGGGGGCGCTCGCAGTGCAAGGCCGGCGACGCGATCGTGCTCACCGAGATGGAGCACCACTCGAACCTGGTGCCCTGGCAGATCCTCGCCCAGGAGCGCGGACTCGAGCTGCGCTTCATCCCGGTCACCGGCGGCGGCGAGCTCGATCTCGCAGCACTCCCGGGGCTGCTCGCCGACGGGCGCGTGAAGCTGGTGGCGTTCGTGCACATCTCGAACGTGCTCGGCACCGTGAACCCCGTGGCGGAGATTGCGCGGCAGGCGCACGCGGCCGGGGCGCTGGCGCTGGTCGACGCGTCCCAGAGCGTGCCGCATTGCCCGGTGGACCTGCAGGCGCTGGGCTGTGACTTCATGGCGTTCACCAGCCACAAGATGCTCGGCCCGACCGGGATCGGCGCCCTGTGGGCACGGCGCGAGATCCTCGAGGCGATGCCCCCGTTCCTGGGCGGCGGCGAGATGATCCGCGAGGTGAAGCTCACCGGCTCCAAGTGGAACGAGCTGCCCTGGAAGTTCGAGGCCGGCACCATGGCGATCGCCGAGGCGGTGGGGTTCGGCGCCGCGGTCGACTACCTCACGGCGCTCGGCATCGACCGGGTGTTCGCGCACGATCGCGAGCTGGTCGCCTCCACGATGGAGCGCCTGCGCGAGGTGCCCGAGCTGGTGATGCTCGGACCGCCGGCGGACCGGCGCGGCGGCGTGATCGCCTTCACGCTCGGCGACCTCCATCCCCACGACGTGGCGACGGTGCTCGACGACGAAGGCGTGGCGGTGCGCGCGGGCCACCACTGCGCGATGCCGCTCCACGAGAAGCTCGGCATTCCGGCCAGCGCCCGCGCCTCGTTCCATTGCTACACGGTGCCCGAGGAGATCGACGCGCTGGTGCGGGGCCTCCATCGCGCGCGCAAGGTGTTCGCGCGGTGAGCGGCATGGAGGACCTGTTCCGCGAGAACATCCTCGAGCACTACAAGCACCCACGGAACCGCGGCACGCTCGAGCACCCGGACATCACCTACGAGGACGCCAATCCGCTGTGCGGCGACCGCATCCGCATGGACGTGATGGTGAAGGACGACCGGATCGACCAGGTGCGCTTCTCGGGCGTCGGCTGCTCGATCAGCCAGGCGGCCGCGTCGATGCTCTGCGAGGCAGTGGAGGGGAAGACGCTCGCCGAGGTACGCAAGATCTCGCGTGACGACATGCTCGAGATGCTCGGGATCGAGCTCGGGCCGGTGCGCCTCAAGTGCGGCATGCTGGCGCTGAAGACGCTCAAGGCCGGCGTCTACGGTCTGACCCAGTGGCCCGGCGAAGAGGAGTAGCGATGAGCGAGACCCGCGCGGGCGAATACGTGACGGTGGCGAAGGTGGGGGAGATCCCGCCCGGCGGCGTCAAGATCCTCAGGGTCGACGATCGGGAGATCGCGATCTTCAACGTCGAAGGCGCCTATCACGCGATGGACGACGTGTGCACCCACGACGGCGGCCCGCTCGCCGAGGGGCTGATCGAAGGGCACGTCATCGAGTGCCCGCGGCACGGCGCGCGCTTCGACATCCGCACCGGCGCGGTGCTGAGCATGCCGGCGACGATCGGCGTCACGACCTACCCGGTGCGGGTGGCCGGGAACGACATCCAGGTGGCCCTCTCATGAGCGACGAGACGAAGAACCCCCAGACGCCCGCGGAGAACACCCCGCCCGCGAACGCGCAGCCCGATGCGGCCGCGCCGACCCAGCAGGAGCTGGCCGTGCGCTCCGCGCTCGAGACGGTGATGGATCCCGAGATCAACCTCTCAGTGATCGACCTCGGCCTGATCCGGGAGGTCAAGTTCCTCGATCCGCCGAAGACGCTGATCCGGATGATGCTCACCACGCCGTTCTGCCCCTACGCGCCCCAGATGATCGAGGACGTGAAGCAGGCGGTGACCAGCGTGGTGCCCCAGGAGTGCGAGGTGGAGATCATGCCCGACGCCTGGAGTCCGGACCTCATGCCGGATCCGGGGTTGCTCGGCTTCTCGTACTGAGCGCTACCGCACCACACACGCCTTGGCGGTGAGCGCGACGCCGTCGCGCGACAGGCGCACCAGGTAAAGCCCCGCCGGCAGGCTCCGCGCTTCCGCCAGCGTCACGCGATGCTCCCCGGCACCGAGCCCGCCCACCTCGCGGTGCTCGAGCACCCGGCCGGCGAGGTCGAACAGGTCGAGCGACGCGGCCCCGCTGCCGGGCAGCGAGAACGCCACGCCCAGCTCGCGGGTGACGGGATTGGGCGATACGCCCGCAAGGGCGAGCTTCGCGGGCATCGGCACCGTCACCCATTGCTCGTCGAGCACCTCCTGGCCGCCGCCCTCATCGCCCACGAGCCGGTAGCCGTAGCGCTCGCCGGGCACGATGTCGCGGTCCTCGAAGCTCAGGCGCTCGCCATCCACCACGGCATCGCCGAGCACCGTCCAGGCGCCCGACCCCTCGGTGCTCCGGTGGATCGCGGCGTGCACCGTTGCCGCGTCCGGCGACTGCCACGCGAGGCGGACCCGCTCGGACGTCGCGTCGGCGCCCGCGAACGACACGAGCGCGGGCGTCGAGGGATCGAAGGTCAGCGCCCACAGCTCTTCCGAGTACTGCCCGACGCCGGTCTGGCCGCCGAACATCAGCATCTCGTGGCTCACCGGATCGAATACCGCGGTGTGAGCGGACCGGACGGACGGACCGAGCGTCGACGAGTAGATCTGCTCCCATTCGAACGCCAGCGTCATCGGCAGGACCCAGATGTCGCGCTTGCGGACGCCATCGAAGCCGCCGAACACCACCAGGCGGTCGAGGTACGAGTCGTAGACCATGGTGTGCTCGCGCCGCGCGCTCGGCGGCGTGCCGCCGACCGTGAGCAGGCTCCAGGTCGGCGTCGGGCCCGCGAGATCCAGCGCCCAGAGATCGTTGAAGAGCGTGCCGCCGTCGCCGCCGAACACCAGCACCCGGTCGCGCAGCGGGTCGTAGATGGCGCTGTGCAGGGCCCGCGCCGGCATCGGCGTGCCCGCGACCGTCAGCTGCGTCCACACGCCGTTGCCGGGGAGCAGGTACTCCCACACGTCGTTCTTGAGCGTGCCGTTGTACCCGCCGATCACGAGCATCCGGTGCCGCACCGGATCGTAGACGGCGGCGTGCCCCGAGCGGTGCCCGGGGTTGGGATTCTGCATCGTGACCGGGAACCACCAATGCAGAGGACTGAACGCGAACACGGTGGCGTCGCCGAGGAAGTCGTCGTAGTAGCCGCCGTAGACCACAGCGTGCTGCTCGCGCGGGTTGTAGATCATCGAGTGCCCGAATCGCCGCAGCGGGCGCGGACCTCCCGGGGTGGTCTGGTACCAATAGGATCCGGGAGCGAGATCCAGCGTCCAGACATCGTGCTGATACTCGGCGGCGGTGCCGCCGTAGACCACGAGCGTTCTGCCGTGCAGCACCATCACGGCTCCGGCGCGCGCGCCCGCTCCGGTGCCGGGCGCATACACCGGGCGCCAGGTGGCGGCGGTCGGGTGCGTGTCCTGCGGCTCGACATTCACGATGAACCGCCGCACCTGCCATCCCTGGGGATCGTCCATGACCCCGGTTCCGTTGGACGGGATCGCGTTCGCGTACGCGCACGGGCCTGCAGGCGAGCGCATCGTGGTCCGGACGTCGATCGCGAACGGGCCCGACTGCTGCGGTTGCACGGTGAGCGTCAGCAGGTTGGATTCGCTCTCGTAGCCTCCCCAGGCGCCGTCGGCGTACTCGACCCCGAGATACCAGGCCGACATCGTGGTGCAGTCCGCGCGGCCCACCGTGCTCCTGGCTGGATACTCGGCGTATCCGGGGGTGTCGTCGCTGGTGCCCGTAAAGCTCACCCACTGGCCGTCAGTCGGTTGCGTGAATGCCGGGAACGCGACGCTGATCCGTCCGTCGTCCGTGGCGAGGCCGTCGTTGATCGAGGTTGCGGTGAGCGTGATGCTCTCGCCGAGCGTGATCGTGGCCGGGATGCCGCTCACCGGGACCGGGAACCGCGGCGTGGGTACTCCCGGAAGGACGGTCACCGTATGGCGCAGAACGGGGAACCCCTGCTGATCCGTCGGCCAGAGCGGCGCGGCGGGGGGATAGCTGTGAGGCTCACACGGTCCAACCTCGGGCCAGAAGAGCGTGCAGCGGAAGTCGATGGAAAACGTCCCCACCGCCTGGGGTTGAACCAGCACGCCGAGGATGTTCACCTCCGCGCCCAGCCACTGATCGTCCATGTACTCCCCGACAAAGTGGTCCGCGGTCATCGGCTGGCACGTCGAGCTCATGACCTGACTTCCCGCCGGACGCGCGGTGTAGCCCGGCAGGTCCCCGGCGCTCCCGAACTGCACCCATTGGCCGTCCTGGGGATCCGTGAGTTCGGGAAACTCGATGACCACCCGGCCGTCGGGGCTCGGCCCGCCCAGGTTGGTGGCACGGAGCTCGAACGTCACGCTCTGGCCCAACGTGATAGTGGAGGCGCTGACGTTCTGGATAGCGATGGTCGGGTTCGGAGGAGAGGTGGTGCCCACCCGCACGATGTACCGCCGCACCGCGTAGCCCTGCTGGTCGACGTAGCCCGAATCGCCGGTGATCGGCGTTCCATTCACCCACGCGCACGCGGCGCCGGCTTCGTGCATCGTGCTGCGCACCAGGATGACGAACTGCCCCGTTTCGCGGGGGACCACGCTCAGGTTGAAGAAGTTGGCTTCGCCGTTCTGCCAGGCATTGTCGACGTATTCCGCCATCACGTAGCCGGCGGCGATCGACTGGCAGGCCGCGTCCATGATCGCGGTTCCCGGGGCGTGCTCCAGGTATCCGGGAAGGTCTCCGGATGCCGAGCTCTGAACGCGCCCCAGGTCGGTCGCCAGCGTGAAGGAGGGGAACGAGACCACGATCCGGCCGTCGTCGCTGGCGGCGCCGTCGTTGCGGGCGGTGAAGGTGAAGGCGAAGGTCTGGCCCAGCGCGATGATCGGCGGAAACCCGGACTCGCTGGTGAACGTGGGCTGAGGCGGAGTCGCGGCGGCCGGAACGGCGGCGGCGACCAGCAGGCATGCGACGAGCGCGACGCGCATCGACGGGGGACCTCGAACCTGGATGCCGTGGACGGCCTGGCCCACGCGGCGGGGGAATGCCTCAGTAAAGCGCCATCGCCGGTCTCCCGCCAGAAGAGAATGTGCGCCACAAGCAAGAAGGCCGGGCCCCCAAAGGGACCCGGCCTCGTCAGCGCGGCGCAGGCGCTACAAGTTGATGGACAGCCCCCAGTTGAACTTGAGCTGCCGGTAGTCGGGGATGTGGTGGTACTTGAGCTCGACGAAGTTCTCGATCCGGGTGGTGAGCGGGAACGAGAGGCCTCCGAGCGCCGCGAACCCGCCCTTGGTCAGCGCGTGGCTCTCGTTGTTGAGCCCCAGCGAGGGCGCGTCCACGGTGGTGGAGAGAAAGTGGATCGCGTAGCCGCCGCCGATGTAGGGCTTCATGCCGCCGCCGCCGAACAGGTAGCGGACGTCGGCTCCCAGCGTGGCGTCCTTGCGGGTGGTGTGAATGCCGAACGGATCGAGACTGTTGGCATTCCTCCAGTATTCGATCTGCGGCATGAATTCGATCCCATCGATGAACATCGGCGATTTGAGCCGGGTGCGGAGCGCCAGACCCGAGAACGAGCTCTGACCCTCCTGCATCACGGTCGACGTCATGAGATCGACCGCCGACATCTTCAATGCATGGGCGGGAGGTACGAGGGTGACAGCGAGCAGCATCACCAGGGACATCCGTGTGTACCAGCGCATACCACACTCCTCTATGGTCAGTCCGTTGACTCGAGGCGGCCGTCAGTGCCGGGGGAGCGACAGCACTATAGGCCGCGCCCCGCGCGGGCGCCACCCGCAATCTCGCGTCGGCACCTCGTGTGTCCGCGTACGGTGCATCCTGCAACGGCGGATCAGCGCGGCTGGCGTTCCTGGTAGTGCAGCATGCGCGACCTGAGCCAGCGCACGCCGATCAGGTCGTAGAGTCCACGCCACAGCCGGTTGCTCACGCCGTACTTGGACACGCCGTGGCGGCGCGGTCGGTGGGAGAGCGGCACCTCGACGAGCCGCGCGCCGCGGAACATGCAGAGCGCCGGCAGGAACCGGTGCGCACCGTTGAACATCGGGATGCCCTCGAGTGCTTCGCGACGGTAGGCCTTGAACGAGCAGCCGATGTCGGTGAGCGGGTCGCCCAGCACCCGGCGCCGGGTCGCGTTCGCGATCCGCGACGAGAGCCTGCGCAGCCCGCTGTCCTGCCGATGCGCGCGCACGCCCGAGACCACGTCGGCCCGCTCGAGCGCCTCGAGCACGCGCGGGAGGTCGGCGGGGTCGTTCTGGAGGTCGGCGTCCAACGTCACGATCACGCGGCCGCGGGCGTGCCGGAACCCGGCAGCGAGTGCTGCGCTCTGCCCGTGATTGCCGGCCAGCAGCACCGGCACCAGGCGCGGATCGCGCTCGCCCTCGCGCACCAGCCACTCGGCGGTCCCGTCGCGGCTCCCGTCGTCGACCATGACGATTTCGTAGCTGCGTCCGGCGCGCGCCAGGGCCTCCCGCAGCTCGGCCAGCAGCGGCACCACGTTCTCGCGCTCGTTGTAGGCCGGAATGACCACCGAAAGCTCGGGGGCCGCGCCGGTTGCGGTCCGCGAGGCCTCGGAGGGGGCCTGTAGCCCGGGGGCCATGGGAGTGGACGTTTCCATAGGGACGAAAGTGTGCCCGGCCGCTGCCCGGATGTCCAACTGGGGAGGGGTGACACGGGACCGGGCGGCGCGTGGACAGGCCCCGGGGGTTTTGCGTACCTTCCCGGCCGACCCGATCGACTGGTCGGCCGCCGCCTCCCCACGGAGAGCCTCATGTCGCGCACCGCCTGGAGCCGTCTCGCGATCCTCCTCGTCTGCCTTCCGATCGCCTCGTGCATCGGTGACGATCCCAAGTGCACGACCTGCCCGCCGGAGAACAGCGCCAAGGTCGACGTCGTCGTCACCCAGTTCGGGCTGGTGGACTCGGTCCACATCTCGATCGACGGCGGCGCCACCCAGACCGTCAAGCGCGGGCGTCGCGGGACGATCGCGGATCTGAGCCCGGGCGTTCACTCGGTCGCCACGGTGCGCTACTTCTCGAGCGAGGGCCTCGTGTTCCCGAGGTCCGAGACGTTCCAGATCAAGCTCGCGCGTGGCGAGTCGCGCACGATCGTGTTCCACAACGATTACCCGCTGGTCGCCTGGCGTGAGCCGGCCGGCGATCGCTTCGGTCCCGGCCTCGCGGCCCCCGTGTTCCACCCGGTGGGCTAGCGCCTGGCCGACCCGCTCGAGCGCCCGCTGCGCCGCAGCACCCGCGGCCGGCGTCGCGCGTCGCCGCTCGAGCAGCTCCACATCGAATTCACGCTGGTCCCGCCACCGTGGAGTTTCTCGCGCCTGGTGCTCCGCTCGCCGCACCAACGCCGCATCCGCGAGCGCCTCGACCTGGTGCGCGCGTTCTTCCCCGAGCTCGACGGCATCACCGTGCGGGTCGGCCTCGCCCAGAAGCGGGGCGTGCTCGGCTGGGGCTCGCTCGATCCCGAGCGCCCGGGCGTGTGGGTGAGGCCGCGGCGGCTCTCGACCTTCACGATCGCCCACGAGCTCGTGCACCTGCTGCAGGCGCGCGGCCTGGTGCCGCACGGCGAGCGCGCGTGCGATCTCTACGCGCTGGCACGGTCGCCGCTGCTGGTCGACGCGCCGCCCGGGTACCTGCGCCTGCCGCGCACGCTCCGCTACCAGCGGACGCTCTCGCCCGCCGACGCCGCGCGCCTCCACCGCGCCGCGTGCCGGGCGCTCGAGGACCGCGCGCGCGGGAAGCGCGACTACCTCAAGCGCTTCGAGCGCGAGATCGCCGCCGGCGCTTGAACGCCCATCGAGCCGATGACATGCTGAGCGCGATGACCGAGCACGCCGGCCACCCTGCGTCTGCCAAGCCGCGCGTGCGCGTGGTGGCGGCGGTGGTGTGGCGCGGCGGCGAGCTGCTGATCACCCAGCGCCCGCCCGGCGGCCCGCTGGGCGGGCAGTGGGAGCTTCCCGGCGGCAAGATCGAGCCCGGTGAGACGCCCGAGCACGCGCTGGTCCGCGAGGTACGCGAGGAGCTGAGCGTCAACGCCACGGCGCTCGAGACGCTCGAAACGGTCCGTCACGACTACCCGCACGGGCTCGAGGTCGAGGTGGTGTTCATCCGCTGCGAGCTGGACTCGCACGCGTTCACGCCCAGCGCCGCGGTGCACGCGGTGCGCTGGACCAGCCCGGACGCGATCGACCTGAGCACCGTGCTCGCCGGCGATGTCGGCTTCCTCGAGAGCCTCGGAGCCCGCCGGCGATGAGCCCGCTCCCCGAAGGTCTCCAGTTCCTGAAGCCCGGCTGGTGGCTGCTCCACGGCCTGATGATCGCGCTGGTGTTCGCCTGGGGCTACCGGCGCGGCCGCGCGCAGGAGCGCCGGGAGCAGAAGGCCCGCGAAAAGAAACCTTAGGCCGCGACCAGCTCCCGGATCTGCTTCGCGTGGTGACGGGTGTGGACCGCGTGCACGCGTACCATCTCCGGCAACCGGTAGTGCCATTGCGGGCGGAACGGGTTCGAGATCCAGAGACGCGCGCGCTCGTCGGCGGAGATGCGCTCGCCGACCTCACGATGTCGGCGCGCACCGCTCCGGATCGTGGCGATCGTCGCATCGTGCTCCCGAAGCCCGGACGGCACGGCCCATGCGGCCGTGGGGGCGCCGCGTGGCATGTACCCGCTCAGGAACATGCTTACCAGAAGGCTCTGGAACAGCCCACGTCCGGGGAGCGGCGGGGCAGGCATCCCGGCGCGAAGCGAGCGCTCCGCGTCCTCGAACAGCGTGGCGGTGCGGTCGAGCGTGATGCCGACGTGCGCGGCGTGGTGGCCGACCGTCCACTTGCCCGGCTGCCGCGCACGGCCCCAGGCGGCCGGGTCCGCGCCGATTGCCGCGATCAGCTCTTCGACCGCGCGGTCGAGATCGGCGGCCAGCGTCTCGAACGGCGTGCTTTCGATTCCCATCGCGGTATCATGCCCGGCCAAACCTCGGTAATCCAGCGGCGGGAGGGACGATGGCGGATCGAAATCGCTTCAAGGATCGCGTGGCGCTGGTGAGCGGGGCGAGCAGCGGCATCGGCCGCGCGTCGGCGCTCGCGCTCGGCGCCGAAGGGGCGAAGGTGGTGGTGGCGGGACGCCGGCGCGATCGGCTCGACGAGGTGGTGCGCGCGATCGCGGCGGCGGGCGGCGAGGCGGTGGCGGTGACCGGCGACGTGCGTGACGAGACGGTGTGCGCCGCGTGGGTCGCGGCCTCGGTCGAGCGGTTCGGAGCGCTCGATCTGCTCGTGAACGCCGCGGGCGTGATCGGTCCGGGGCTCGGCATCGCCGGCACCGAACCGGGCGAGTGGGACCGCATCATGGATTCGAATCTCAGGTCGGTCTACCTGCTCACGCGCGCCGCGAGCCCGCCGCTGATCGCGCGCAAGGGAAGCATCGTGAACATCTCCTCGGTCGCCGGCTTCCGGCCCTACGCCGGGCTGTTCGCCTACTGCGTGAGCAAGGCGGGCGTCGACATGCTCACGCGCTGTGCCGCGCTCGACCTGGCGCCGCACGGCGTGCGCGTCAACGCGGTGAATCCGGGCGTGGTGGTGACCGAGCTCCACACGGTCACCAACGCGATCCCCGACTACGCCGGGTTCCTCGAGCGCTCGAAGACCACGCACCCGATCGGCCGCGTGGGCACCGCGGAGGAAGTCGCCTCGCTGGTGCTCTATCTCCTGAGCGAAGAGGCGGGCTGGATCACCGGCACCTGTGCCTCGATCGACGGGGGACGCGCGCTCGCGAGCGCCCGTTGAGCCACGGCGCCGACACGCCGGTGAGAACGCCGCCGCCCGAGGGCACGCAGGAAGCCAAGCGCCGCCGGCGCGCAGCACCCAGGCCGGCCGATGCCGGGATGCCCTTCGGCTGCATGGTGGCGATGGCCGGGTTCATGGCGCTGTGCGGGCTCTGGTACGCCTTCTTCCCGGGTCCGATTCCGGCGGTGCTCGGGGTGATGGTGCTCGCACTGATGCTGCTCTCGTTGCTGCACTTCGTGCGGGGGCGCTTCCTGCTCGCGCGCGTCCAGGCGCAATGGGCGCCGCGCGGCATTCGCTGCCTGCTGGTCTCCTCGGACTCGGACCACTGGAAGGAGCACATCGAGACGCGCTGGGTGCCGCGGATCGGCGCGCACGCGGCGCGCCTCAACTGGAGCCGTCGCCGTGAGGTGAACCGATCGCTCGAGTACGCGGTGTTCGCCCACTTCACGGCCGGCTGGCAGAACCAGGGGCTCAACTTCAATCCCGCGGTGATCGTGTTCCGGGGCCTCCGGTGGCCGCTGGTGTTCCGTTTCTTCTACGCGTTCCGTGAGGCACGGGCCGGACGCCCGCAGTATCTGGAGGAGCAGGAAGCGCAGATGTTCGCCGCCCTCGGCGCCTGATTTCGCAGCGGGTTACGCCCGCGTCGGGGCGCGATTCGTCGCTCACGCGCGCGGGGCGATCGGCCGATAACCCCGGTCGATGGATATCCTCGTCCAGCCCTCGATTACCGGCGCCGCGCTCGCGGCCCTGGCGGTCGCGGGGGGCGCCCCGCTGTTCAGCGACGGGCTGCGCACCTTGCGGCTCCGCCGTCAGTTCGAGCGCCTGAGCGAGCGCCCTCTCGACGAGGCGCCCACCGGATTCATCCATACCCGCGGCAAGGTGATCCTCGACAGCCCGCTCTTCTCGCCGCTCTCCGGCAAGCCGTGCGCCGGTTTCCGGCTCGAGGTGCGCGGCGGCGCCATCCGTCGCGCCGCGGCGGTCGAGGAGCGCCGCCCGTTCCGGATCGCCAGCGGTGAGACCACCGCGCGCGTGCTCGCCGGAGGGGGGCGCTGGCTGCTCTCCGAGACCGAGCGCCGCGAGTTCGGTCCCGACGACACCATGAGCGAGAACCTGTGCGCGCTGCTGCGGCGCTGTCCCGAGGTGGCGTGGCTGCAGCGCCAGCGCCTGCCGATGACGCTCACCGAGCGCGCGCTGTTCGCGGGCGCCGAGAGCCACATCGTCGGCTACGCGCGCCAGTCGCGGCCCTACGAGATGCCGCCCGAGATGGAGATGGCCCGCACCGGCACCGACGACGTGGTGCAGCCGGTCGCCGGCCGTGCGGCGGTCGCGCTCGCGACCGTCGACATCGAGCCGGCGGAGAGCCGGCCGTCGGGCGCCGGCAACGGCAGCACTGGCAGCGCCGACGGGACGCAGCCCGCGAAGCGCGGCGGTGGCCCGTTCGGCATCGAGCGCCGCACCCCCGGCCGCCCGTTCCCGGGCGAAGTCGACCTGTGGGTGGACGGCGGCGGCCTGCTGGACTTCGTGCTGGTCTCCGACGCGCCCCCCCAGCGCCGCGAGCTGGCGATGTCCAAGTGGCGCACGCTCGGGCTCCTGCTCGGCCCGGCGCTGAGCATGGCCGGTCTTCTCTACCTGGCGCACGCGGCGGACACGCTGCACAGCCAGGGGCGCTTCTAGGGGCGCGCGTGGCCGCCGGCGAAGCGACCATCTGGGCGAGCGCGGCGCTCGCTTCCGGGCCGTGGCTCTACTGGCGCGGCTTCCGCACGCTGCGCACACGGCGACTGATCGCCAACACGCCCACCGCGCGCATCCGCTCGATGGCGATGGGCCTGGTCGAGATCAACGGGCGGGTCGAGCCGCGCAGCCTCCAGACCGCACCGTTCTCGGGCAAGCCGTGCGCCTACTGGGAGGTCGACATCGCGTCCCGGCACCGTCGCGGCTGGACCACCATTCACCGCAACCAGTCGGGGAGCCCGTTCTTCCTGAGCGACGACACCGGCGTGGCGCTGGTCTACCCGCACGGGTCGGAATGCCGCATCCGCTACGGCACCGAGGAGACCTGCGCGGGACTCATGCTGCCGGCGTGCTACGGGGACTACATGAACGAGCACACGTCGGCGCTCGGCCGGCTGTCGCGTCTCGGCATGCTGCGCTTTCGCGAGCGCAGGCTCGAGGAGGGCGAGCGCGTCTACGTGCTCGGCACCGCGACGCCGCGCGCCTCATCCCGCGTGGTCGCCGGCACCGAGGAGCTGCTCGCGACCGGCACCGATGACGCGGTCGCGTCGCGCATGCGCACGCTCGACCAGCAGGTGGCGGGGGTGGTGCGGCGCGGTGAGCACGAGAAGACGTTCATCATCAGCCAGGAGTCGGAGAAGGGGCTGATGCTCACGCTCGGGGCGAAGGCGCTCCTCCAGCTCTTCGGAGGTCCGATCCTCACACTGGTCGGGCTCGGCTACTGGCTCTCGGTGTTTTCCTCGGGGCGGAGGCCCTGGTAACCAGGACCGGGGTGTTCCGCCCCTGATCCACATCCTTCGGGAGGCATGCGATGCACGCAGGCGAAATCCTCTGGACCGTGCTGATCGGTCTGGTGGTGGTCGGGACGGTCGGCTACGGCCTGTCCATCTACAACAGTCTCGTGTCGCTCAAGAACAACATCGGACGCTCGTGGGCGAACATCGACGTGCTGCTCAAGCAGCGGCACGATGAGCTGCCCAAGCTGGTCAAGACCTGCGAGGGCTACATGCAGCACGAGCGGGCGGTGTTCGACAAGCTGAGCGAGGCGCGGGGCGCGCTCATGAAGGCGAAGAGCATCAACGAGCGGGCCGACGCCGAGAGCCTGCTGACGCGCGCGCTCACCGGCTTCTTCGCCGTGGCCGAGAGCTATCCCGACCTCAAGGCCAACCTCTCGTTTCTGCAGCTCCAGAGCCGGATCAGCGAGATCGAGAACCAGATCGCCGACCGGCGCGAGTTCTACAACGACACCGTCACGACCTTCAACACGCGGATCGAGCAGCTTCCGGACGCGTTCGTGGCGCGCTGGCTGGCGCTGGCGCCGGCCCAGCTCTTCCACGTGGAAGATGCCGACCGCGAGGACGTCGAGATCAAGTTCGCGATGGCGAGCTGATCGCCACGGAGGGTTCGAGGCGAGCGTCCGGCGGGCACGTCTTGTGGCGTGCTTGCTGCGACGCTCGCGTCATCGACATGGGTTTGCCGCTCGTATGGACCGCGTGTAGACTGCCGCGCGCTCTCGTCTCCGGGACCGTCCCGGCCGGCGGAAGCATCCGCGTCTCCCGCGCCGGGAGACCGCATCCCAAGCCCGGTTCCCCCAATCACTTGCGGCTCGTCCCTCGCCCATGAACGTGCTCGTCACGGGTGCCTCCGGTTTCATCGGCCGCACCCTGGTCGCGCGGCTCGCCGCCCAGGGCCATGACGTGCGCGCCCTGGCGCGCCGCCCGGAGTCGGTGCCGACGCTGCCGCGCGTCGAGGCGATCGGCGGTGACCTGCTCGATGCCGCATCGCTCGATCGCGCGGTCCAGGGCACCCAGGCGATCGTCCACCTCGCGTGCGCGACCGGCGTCGCCGACGAGGCGCTGGTGCGCCGGGTCAACGTGGACGGCACGCGGGCTCTGCTCGACGCCGCGAAGCGCCACGGCGTGCGGCGGTTCGTGTTCGTCTCCACCATCTCCGCGACCCGCGAGCGCATGGGCCCCTACGGGCGCACCAAGCGCGAGGGCGAGGCGATGGTCGCCGAGTCGGGGATCGAGTGGGTGACGGTGCGTCCGTCGCTGGTCTACGGCTCGGCGCCGATCGGACTGTTCGCGACCCTGGCCGCGTACCTCCGGTCGCTGCCGGTGGTGCCGGTGATCGGGAGCGGCAAGCTCGAGCTGGATCCGATCCACGTCGACGACGTGTGCGAGGTGCTGGTCCAGTGCGTGACGCGGCCGGACGTGGTGGGGAGGACCTACGACCTCCTCGGCCCCGAGCGCGTGACGTTCAACGACTTCCTCGCCCGGCTCGCGCAGCGGCTCGGGATCCGCAAGCCGGTGATCCACATTCCGGGATGGTTCGCGCTCATCATGGCGCGGATCCTTGGCATGATCTCCCAGCGCCCGCCGGTCTCGGTGGACAACGTGCTCGGCATGACCTCGCCGGCGCGCGTCGACCGGGAGCCCGCCCGGCGCGACTTCGCGATCCGCTGGACCCCGCTGGATGCGGGCCTCG
>DATEMP010000018.1:0-3539 GCA_035275545.1 Candidatus Eiseniibacteriota bacterium
GGACGCACCGCCACCTGCACCACCCCGGAGCCGAGCGGCCCGTGTGGGAGCCGCCGCAGGTCCTCGATCACCTTGCGGAACAGCGGTGCCGCGACCTCGCCGCCGTAGTAGCGGCCGCCGCGCGGCTCGTCGATCACCACCACGCCCACCAGGCGCGGCGACTCGGCGGGCGCGAACCCGGCGAACGACGAGAGGTAGAGACCCTTGCCGTAGGTGCCCACGGTGGGATCGTACTTCTGCGCGGTCCCGGTCTTGCCGGCGACGTGGAGACCCTGGACGCGCGCCGCGACCGCGGTGCCGCTGTCCACGACCGCGGTGAGCATCTCGCGCAGCAGCGCGCTGGTCGGCTCGCCGAACACCCGGTGCGACGCCTCGGGCGCGTAGCGGCGCAGCACCGCGCCGTCCGCGTCGCGCACCTCGCGAATCAGCATCGGGCGCATCATCACGCCGCCGTTGGCGATCGCGGCGTAGGCGAGCGTGAGCTGGAGCGGCGTCACCGAGACCTCCTGCCCGATCGCGATGGTCGGGGTCGAGCGCGCCGACCACTTCTCGGGCCCGCGCAGCTTCCCGCCCGCCTCGCCCGGGAAGGTGATCCCGGTGAGGCTGCCGAACCCCAGCGCGGTCGAGTAACGGTACAGCCGCTGGGCGCCGACCAGGCAGCCGATCTTGCCCATGACGATGTTGCTCGAGAAGCGCACCGCGTCGCGGAACGTGAAGCTCGCGCCCTTGTGGACGTCGTGGAACACCGCCCCGGGCGCCACGGTCGCCACCCCGTTCGCCGCCGCCTCGAACACCTGGTCGGGCCTCACCAGGCCCTCTTCGATCGCGGCACCCGCCACCACCGGCTTGTAGGTGGAGCCGGGCTCGAACTGGTCGGTGAAGTTCCAGTTCCGTCCCTTGACCGGGCCCAGGTGCGGGTACACGGCGGCCGCCAGCACCTCGCCGGTGCGCGGGTCCATGAACATCGCGAAGCCGCGCACCGCCTTGAGGCTGTCGACCGCGTGGGCGAGCCGCGACTCGACGATGCACTGGAGATCGGCGTCGAGGGTGAGCGTGACGTGGTTTCCGTCCTCGGGATTGCGCTTGAGCCCGCCCGGCAGCGCCATCGAGCGTCCCGCGCCGTCGCGGAACAGGGTGGTCCAGCCGGTGCGCCCGCGCAGCACGTCGTCGAGCTGAAGCTCGAGCCCGTCGACGCCGTTCGCGTCCAGGTCGGTGCGTCCCATGAGCTCGGCCGCGGCGCGGCCGAGCGGATAGACGCGCTGCACCTCGGTCGCCATGTAGATGCCGCGCTCCCGGCGGGCGGCGATCCGCTCGGCGAGCGCGGGCGAGATGTGGCGCTTGATCCACACGAACGGACGGCGCCCCGAGAACAGCTTGAGGATCCTCGCCGGCGGCTCGTCGAGCAACGCCGCGAGAGCGCGCGCGGTGCGGCGCGGATCGCTCATCTCGCGCGGCGCGCCCGAGACCGAGTAGGTCATGAGGTCGCGGGCGAGCACCTTGCCGTCGCGATCGAGCAGCTGGCCGCGCGTGGGACGCAGCAGCACCCGCTGCTCCTGGTTCAGATCGGCGCGCTCCACGTAATAGTCGTGGCGCACGATCTGCAGCCACGCGACCCGCACCCATACCGCCACCAGCCCCAACAAAAGGCCGGCCGCAGCCACCAGCACCCGACTCTTGCGCATTTCCCTGTGGGCCAACTCCTTCCCTCCGTGGAACGGCGGCTCACGCAAACCGCCGGGCCGTCACAAGCGCGGTGCGGTGGTGCGGCCGGCTTACATTCCGGACGCCCGATCCGTTGTCTGTTCGGTCGTCAGTTGCGCACGCGTGCCGTGGCCTCCGGCACGATCGCACGCGATGCCCTTTCTGCCAGCGCCAGCAGCGAGGCGGGTTGCGCCGCGCGTTTCGGTGTCGACCCCGCAGCCAGGTATGCGGACGGCAGGGCGACCACCTGCTGTGCGTCAGCCGGCGCCAGACCCAGCCGCATGGCGAGCGGGGCCGTTTCGGCGCGGGTGTTCCGGCGCTCGAGATCGGCGCGCACGAACGCCAGCCGTGCGTGCGCCTTCTCGAGCGCCGTGCGGTGCTGGCCCAGGGAGAGCGAGAGCTGGGCCACACGCGAGCCCGCCCACACCTCGACCAGCAACACCCCGACCAGAACGGCGGCGGTCAGCCACAGCCCCGGGCGGGTGACGCGCATCTCGGATACGCGCCAGGATGGATGGGAGCGACGCGGCTTTTTCATGTCAGCTTCCTCCGAAAGGCACGGAGCCGGGCGCTGCGCGCGCGCGGATTCGCCGCCTGTTCCTCTGCCGAGGGGGTGACGACACGTCGGGTCAGCTCCTGCCACGGCCCCTCGGGAGGCCGAACCGGAAGCAGACGGTGGATCCGGCGCGGCGTGGTCCCCTTCCCGCCGCGCAAGCCCTGCTTGATACGCCGATCCTCGCCCGAGTGGTAGGCGAGGGTGACCACCACGCCGCCGGGCTTCATCGCGTCCGGCAGCCATGCGAGCGCCGCCTCGAGCTCGCCCGCCTCGTCGTTGATCCAGATGCGGAGCGCCTGGAACACGCGCGCGGTGCGTCGAGGATGAGGCCGGCCACCCAGCACGCGGTCCACCAGGTCCGCGAGCGCGCGGGTCGTGGGGAGATCTCCGCGCTCTGCAGCGGCAATGATGGCGCGCGCCAGGCGCCGGCCACCCTCGTGGAGGTCCCCATGCTCACGGAGCACCGCCACGAGGTCGTCTTCCCCGGTCGCCGCGAGCCGCATCCATGCGGGCTCGCCGCGCTCCGGGTCCATGCGCAGGTCCAATGGACCCTCGCGCATGAAGCTCATGCCGCGGGATGGCTCATCAATTTGCATCGAGGAAAGCCCGAGATCGAACAGCGCGCCCGTGAACGGCTCGGCATCCAGCGCGGCGCGCGCCTCGGGCACCTCGCGAAAGGTGGCCTGGGCGGTGGTCACGCGATCTCCGAAGCGGCCGAGCCGCGTGCGCGCGCCGGCCAGAGCGAGCGGGTCGCGGTCGCATCCCAGCAGCCGCGCTCCCGGCTCGGCATCGAGGAGGGCCTCGGCGTGGCCTCCGTCGCCGAGCGTGGCGTCGAGGTAGAGACCGGGACCGTTCCGGAGATGGCGCAGCACCTCGGCGACCAGCACCGGCTCATGACGCGCACTCACAGCCCGGCTCCGGCGCGGGCGACGCGGTCCCGCGCGGGTCGGAGGCCGAGGCGGGGAACTCCACCCGCGCCCTCCCACCCACCAGGCGGAACAGGTCGCGCAGGTAGCGGGAGAGCCCGCACAGCGCGATCATCCCCGAGTGCGCCTCGAAGCGGTCGAGGGCCGCGAGCAGCGATGGCAGCTCGTGGAAGTCGACGTGGCGGAGCTCGGAGCAGTCGATGAGCACCCGGTCGACGTCGCGCTGGTCGAGCGCGTCGAAGCCCACGAGCGCGTCGTGGATCTCGTCGTCGACGTGGCTGACCGCGTCCAGGACGCCCTTGCCGCCGAAGCGATCGTCCCCGTCGCGGAGCTCGACTGCCTCGAACTCGCCGGTC
>DATEMP010000019.1:0-69593 GCA_035275545.1 Candidatus Eiseniibacteriota bacterium
GCGGCGGGCTCGCGGGCCGGTGACGCGCCACGCCGGGGGACGCGGGCGCGGCGGAAGGCGTATGGTGTCGCCCACTGTCTCCCGTCCCACCGAGGTCCGACCCATGCCCGCCACCCCCGCCGTCACCAGCGCGCAGCTCCAGATCGCCATGTTCATCGACTTCGAGAACATCGCCCTCGGCCTGCGCGACGCCAGTGCACCGTTCGACATCCGGCGGGTGCTCGACCGATTGCTCGAGAAGGGCAAGGTGATCGTCAAGGTGGCGTACGCCGACTGGCACCGGTTCCGCGAGCACACGCGGAGCCTGCACGAGAACGGCATCGAGCTGATCGAGATCCCGCGCCGCGAGACCACCGGCAAGAACTCCGCCGACATCCGGCTGGTGGTGGATGCCATGGACCTCTCGTGGAGCAAGGAGCACATCGACACGTTCGTGATCGTCTCGGGGGACAGCGACTTCTCCCCGCTGGTCGCCAAGCTCAAGGAGAACGGCCGCCACGTGATCGGGCTCGGGATGAAGAAGTCCACCTCGCCCCTGCTCGCCAACGCCTGCGACGAGTTCATCTACTACGAGGATCTCGAGCGCGGCGCCGAGCCCGCCGAGTCCGGCGAGAAACCCGCCCACGGCAAGGACGGCGCGTTCCGCCTGCTCGTGGACACCGTGCGGGCGCTGCAGCGCGAGAACTTCGAGGTGATCCAGGCCTCGCTGGTCAAGGACACCATGAAGCGCAAGCGCCCTGCGTTCTCGGAGGCGGCCCTCGGCTACGGCAGCTTCAGCGAGCTGCTCGAGGACGCCCAGGAGGCGGGCGTGGTCACCCTGCGCAAGGACGAGCGCAGCGGCACCTACATGGTGACCGACGTGGCGAGCGAGCGGCCGCGCCGAGGGCGCTCCCGCCGCTGATCGGCCTCACCCGCGCGCGGCCGGCCTCATTTCCCGAGCAGCCGCAGGATGCCGGTGGTCATCTGCGGCAGGTAGGTGATCAGCAGGACACCGATCCCGAGGATGATCAGGAACGGCACCACGTGTCGGTAGAGCTGTGGCAGCGGCTTGTCGAAGCGCGAGGAGGACAGCAGCAGGTTCAGGCCCACGGGCGGGAACAGAAACCCGAGCTCGAGGTTGGCCAGGAACACCACCCCGAGGTGGACCGGGTCGATGCCGAACGCGGCGCCGATCGGCGCCACCAGCGGCGCCAGGATCACGATCGCCGAGTAGATCTCGAGCACGCTCCCGAGCACCAGGAGCACGATGTTGAGGACCAGCAGGAACACGTGCGGCGAGTGGATGTGGGTCCGCACCGCCCCCAGCAGCGCGTTCGGGATCTCGGCATCGACCAGCCAGCTCGTCACGCCCAGGGCGCTCGCGAGAAGGATGAGCACGGCTCCGCACAGCACGCCCGCCTTGAGCAGCACCCCGGGCAGGCCCCGGATGGGGTGGATGTCGCGCGTGATGAAGCACTCGACGATGATCGCGTACGCGAACGCGACCGCGGCCGCCTCGACGATGGTCGCCAGGCCGGTGGCGAACAGCACGATCACCAGGGCCGGCACGGAGAGCTCCCACTTGGCCCGCCACCCGGAGACCGCGGCTTCGCGCAGTGAGAACGGCTGGCGTTTGGCCTTCACCCGGCCGCCCACGCGCATGCCGTAGAGCGCGACGATCACGATCAGCAGGATCCCCGGCACCAGCCCCGCGAGGTAGAGCGAGTCGGGGGGAACGCTGGCGACCACCGCGTAGAGGATGACCGGCAGGCTCGGAGGCAGCAGCAGGCCGAGGCTCCCCGAGGCGGTCACCAGGCCGAGCGAGAAGTCCTCCTTGTAGCCCTCGTCGCGCAGGATCGGATAGAGCAACCCGCCCAGGGCCATGATCGTGACGCCCGAGCCGCCGGTGAAGGTGGTGAACAGCGCGCACACCACCGCCACCAGGATCGCGATCCCGCCCGGCATCCACCCGAAGAGCGCTCGGAAGAAGCGCACCAGCCGGGTCGCCGCGTTCGATTCGGCGAGCACGTAGCCGCATGCGGTCAGGAGCGGGATCGCCGGCAGGCTCGGCATGACCATGAGCCGGTAGATCTCCCCGGTCACCGCCGAGACCGGCACGCCGTCCTTGAAGAACATCACCAGCGCCACGCCGCCCATGGCGACGAACACCGGCGCTCCCACCAGTGCGGCGAGCACGATCAGCGCCAGGAGCGGCAGGAACAGCGAATGGCCCACCGCCGGGACCAGGCCGAGGCTGAAGGCGGCGGCGATCGCGCCGAACGCGATCGCCCGTCCGATCCAGCGCTCGGAGGCGCCCCACGCCAGGCGCAGCGCGATGAGCGCCAGCGCCACCGGCATGATGCACTCGCTCACCCACACCGGAACGCCGATCGCCAGCACCTCCCCCTGCTGGCGGTCCGCGGCCACCACGCCGGCGGCGGAGTAGGCGAGCACGGCGCACACCGCGGCGGCCACCGACGACGAGAACAATCGCGCCGCGTTCCGGACCCGCGCGTGGCTGATGACCTCGGCGGTCGAGAGCGTCAGGTGACCGCCCTCCCGCGTCGCCAGCAGCCCGCCGAGGAAGGCGAGCCATAGCGTCAGCTGGGAGCGGTAGGTCGAGGAGCTCGGAAGGTAGAAGCCGCCGAGCGGCCTTCCCAGCGCGTCGATGAGCGGCAGGATCATCGACAGGAGGAACGCCACGACCAGCACGGTTCCCTCGATGCTGCGAAGGACCGCGAGGACGCCACCGGGCCGGCCGGGAGTCTCGCTCCGGTCGATGGCGTCGGTCACCGGCATGCGCGGGCATCCAGAAGGGGTGCCATGCCGGCAATCTAACCCAGATGGCACCCCGGCGACTTGGAGGGCGCCCGGACGCCCGGGGGCGCTACTTCAGCATCGCCATCTTGCGCGTCAGCGTCACGCCATCGGCATCGAGTCGATACATGTACATGCCGGGGCCGACGGGTGCTCCGCGCTCGTCGCGCCCGTCCCAGATCGCGCGACGCTCGCCCGCGCCCTGGAGGCTATTCACCAGCGTGCGCACCGCACGGCCGCCGACGTCATAGACCACGAGCCGCACGGGCATCGCCCGCGGCAGCGCGTAGAGAATCGTCGTCCCCTCGGTGAATGGATTCGGACGATTGGCATGGAGCGTCAGCCCGGGGTCGGCGCCGGGCGGCACCCCGACCACCTGGAGCATCTCCGCGATCGGCCGCTTCCACACGCCGAATCCGGTGCTGCCGGCGATCAGGGTCGATCCGTCCGCGCTCACCGCGAGCGAGAACACCCCGGTGGTCAGTCCCGTGCCGACCGGGGTCCAGTGGTCGCCGTTGTCGGTCGAGAGGAAGACCCCGCCCCCGCCGCCGGCGAAGAGATGCGTGCCGTCCGGGCTCAGGAGCGACGTGATCCCGAGATTCGTGAGGCCGTTGTTGACCAGGGTCCAGGTGGCGCCGTGGTCCGTCGAACGATAGACGCCCAACGGATCGCCTCCCGCGAACAGGGCGGCGCCATTCCCCGTCGACGCCATGCCCTGAACCACGTGCCCCAGCGCGACGTGCGTCCACGACATGCCGCCGTTGGAGGAGCGCCACACGCCGTTGAAGCCACCACCGAAGATGTCCTGCCCCCCGGAGCCGTTCGGGATCACCGTGTAGTCGAGCGGCATGAAGTTCGGCTCCACCTTCTGCCAATTCCCACCATCGTTGGTGGAGATGGAGATCCCGCTATAGGTCCCGGCGATCACGTTCGTGCCGCCCGAGCCATTGGACACGACGGTCACCGAGTTGACCTCGAGATCGTCGATGTCGCTGTTGGCGCCAGCCCACGTCGCGCCGTCATCGGTCGACTTGAAGATGCCGACCGTGGCGCCGCACGCGAACAGGCTCACCCCCGCGCTGCCGTTGGGATTGACGGCGAAGTCGAGGATCTGGGAGCTCGCCTGGGTATCCGTCCAGCTCACGCCCGCGTCGGTCGAGCGGAAGATGTCATTTTCCGTCCCCGCCAGGATGGCGCCGCTGGGCGTGACATCGACCGCCTGCGGGAAGGAGCTGATCATGGAGACGTTCGTCCAGCTGTCGCCGTTGTTGCTGGTACGAAACACGCCCTCGCCGGTGCCGGCATAGAGATCCGTGCCGCCGCCCCCATTGGGCGCGGTCGTGAGGGCGAAGACCAGGAGGTTTCCCAGGCCGGTGCTGGCCGGTGTCCAGGTCGCGCCGTTGTCCGTGGAGCGCAGGACGCCACCGGCGCTCGCGAACAGCGTCACGCCCGATCCGTTGGGGATCGCTGCCACCGCGTAGGTCCATGAGAAGGTCATGCCGTTGTTGATCGCGGTCCAACTGGCGCCGTCGTTGGTCGAGCGCCACACACCGCTGCTGGTTCCGGCATAGAGCGTGGTGCCGTCCTTCGCGAACGAGAAACCCTGATTCGTGGTCACCCGCGTCCAGCTCGCCCCGAAGTTGGTCGAACGGTAGATGCCGTTCCCGGTTCCGGCGAGCACCGTCCCCGCAGCCGTGGTGGTCAGGGCGTTGATGCTCGCCTGCCCGATGGGCAGGCCGGAGCTCATCGACGTCCAGCTCGTACCGTTGTTGGTCGAGCGATAGACCTGGCCCACGAAGCCTCCGGCTCCGGCGTACAGGTTGGTCCCGCCCGATCCGTTGGACCCGGAGGCCACGGCATAGACGGAGAGGTTCGATGGCAGCCCGTTGCTGCTGGGGCTCCAGCTCGCGCCGTTGTCGGCCGATCGAAAGACGCCGTTCCCCGTGCCGACCACGATGTCGTTGCCGCCCGATCCATTCGGCACCGCGATGAGGGAGAACACGGGCGGGGCAGTCAGGCCGTTGCTGAGCGGCGTCCAGCTCGAGCCGTTGTCATCGGTGCGCCAGCCGTAGTTCTGACCCGCGAAGAGAGACGTGCCTCCCACGCCATTCGCGGTGGCGAGGAGGGAACGGACCGAGCCGCCTTTGGGCCCATTCGTCTGCACCCAGTCGGCGTGTGCGGGTCCCGCCTGCAACGCGACCAACACACCGAAGAGCATGGCCTGCGCGAGCAGGCCGCGAACCGCACGAGGAGTGTTCATGACGCGCGCTCCTTCTTCCTGGGCGGGGGAATCGCAACCGCGGTGCGGCTCTCTGAGAGAGTGCAATACCCTTCCGGGAGTCGTCAACAGCCGTGTTTGGGGCCGAAGCGTTGGCCGAACCGGCTCGTGCCAGCGTATGCTGCGCTCCCATGCGCCCGCGCGCACGCACCCCCGAAACCGCGGCGATCCTCCGCCTGTCGAAAGAGCTGACCGCAGCGCTGCGCGCGATCACCGACTCCTCCCCGCTCGCCGGGCTCGGCCCCATCGAGATCGGGCGGACCCTGGGCGTCGACAAGACGCTCATGAGCCGGCTGATGTCCGCATTGCGCGCCACCGATCCGCTCGCGGCCCTGAGCCTGCTTCCCGGCGTCGTCCCGCTGCGGCAGTTCGTGGCCGCGGCGCGGAAGCACGGCACCGGCGTGCGCGCCGTGCAGGCGGCGGAGCGGAAGCTGAGCGCGTTCGACCACGAGCTGGAGCGCTCGTTCGGCACGCGCACGAGGCTCGACGCCGTGATCGCCGACGCACTTCCCGAGGCGCGCCGGCGCCACGACGATGTGGCGCGCCAGGCGGTCTACCGCGGCATGGCGCTCATCAAAGGGGTCTCGATCGACCTCGAGAGCTTCACCTGGATCGTTCATCCCAGCCGCAAGAACCCCAGGCGGCTCGACATCCTGTTCCTCGCGGCCATGATCGGCATTCACCGCCTGCGCCCCACCGCGCGCTTCCGTGTCGGGGGCAGCTATTCCCGGACCAAGCCCGAGTCTGGACCCAAGCTCCTGCGCATGTTCTGCAGGCCGGCGGGCCTCTCGATCGCCGCGTCGTCCGAGAAGGATTTCACCTTCTACGAGATCTCGACCGGCTCGGTGCGTCGCGATGCGGCCGCCGACCTGTGCCTCACCCAGTTCATCCAGGACGCCACGTCCCGGACCGACTCCGCCCCCGCCATGTGGAACGTCGGCGACATCCTCACCTACCCGATCAAGCGCCTCGAGCTCTCGCTGCTGGTCCACGAGAAGGTGTGGCCCGGGTGCGGTTTCTCGCTGCGCGCGTACGACACCGCGATGCGCGGCGTGGTGCATCTGCCCGACCCCGAGCGCGATTTCGACCGGTTGCCCATGGATGCCCCGGTCGTCCAGATGCCGGCCAGCGCCGAAGCGCTGCGCGCGTCGCCGGTCCCCAACTACGAGGCGATGGTGCGCCACCTGACGACGCCGAAGGGATGGGAGCTGGAGGACCGGTCCGGACGTCCGGTGTTCCGGAGGATCACCTGCGAGATCGGCTATCCGGTCTATGGCTCGCAGGTCATGCTGGTGCGGGAGTAGCGCGCACATCCTGCGTCGCGGCTACTTCACGAACTCGGCGAGCGTGCGCAGGCGCAGCCTAGGGTTGCTGGCGAAATCGTGTCGCAGCCAGCCCAGGTGCCCGTTGCCGAAGATCACCAGCACCCGCTGGTCCGGCGAGTCGGCGAGCTGCGCGACGTTGCTGTAGATGCGCATGTTGCGCCGGAACCAGTCGGACACCAGGTCGGCGCCGGCCCAATCCTGCGACTCACCCACCTGCCCCACCCGATAGTAGAGGCCGACGTCCTGGGCCACGCGGTCGTCGGCGTTCATGAACAGCAGCGTCTCGAGAATCGTGTGGGACGCGAGATAGGCGCTCTGGGCCTTGGTCATCTCGCCCCATCCCGCCATGAGCGAGTCGAGCTCCTGTGAGCGCCCGCTCCCTTTGGCGTAGTTGACCAGGCGCTGATAGGGAAAGTCGAACTCGGCGTCCACGCCGTAGATGGCCTTGTGTCCCAATTCCTTGGCGAGTCGGTATCCGATCTGATCGATCTCGTT
Organism: Candidatus Eiseniibacteriota bacterium; assembly: GCA_035275545.1. Classification (GTDB taxonomy): domain Bacteria; phylum Eisenbacteria; class RBG-16-71-46; order RBG-16-71-46; family RBG-16-71-46; genus WS-11. The sequence continues at coordinate 6,895 of DATEMP010000019.1, forward strand.
GCGCGAGAGCGTGTGCTTGCCCGCGAGGTAGTCGGGGAACTCCCGCTCGATGCGCCGGCTCGAGGCATCCGCCTCGATCGCGATTCTCGTGGGCTTGAAGCGCTTCAGGGCCTCGATGAGCTGGGCGATCTCGGCCTGGCGCTTGGGGGTGAGCACATCGTCGGCCTGGGTGTTGAAGATGTCCCGCCCGGGGTTGGCCATGTGGTAGACGCCGAGCACCAGGATCTCGGCACGCGCGGAGGGCGGCGCGGGCTTCGGGGCGCCCGCCGGCTGCGCCAGCGCCGAGGCCGCGACACTGAGGAGGAAGGCAACCATGGCGATGCACGCGCTTGCCCTGGGCGTCATGCCTCGTCTACGCAGCGCCCCGCTGGAGGTTGCAGGTCAAACGGTCGCGGTCGCGGGCTTGAGGCGGCGGGAGAGCCGCGCGATCAGCACCTGAGCGACTCCGGTGGCTGCTCCGAGCGGGCAGGTGTTGACCACCGGCGCGCTCAGGAGGAGGCCGACCGCGGCCCCGGCCAGCGCACCCCACAGCAGCGCGCGGAGCACCGGCACCTCCGCGGTGGTCCGCTTGCGCTCGACGACCGCGAGCACCAGCCCGAACAGCGCACCGGAGGCGGCGCCGACGCCGCCGAGAATCCGGGCGAGGTCGATCGGCCCCTCGCCCGCGTCGATGCTCGGCGGATCGACGATACCGACCACGATCGAGAGCATGGCGCCGACCCCGGCCCAGAACAGCATCCAGAACAGGGTCGATCCGATGATGCGGCGGAGAACCGTCATGGACGCGAGGCTAGGCGCCGGTTCCGACCGGCGTCAACCCCCCGGGAGCCATCGTGTAGACTGAATTCATGCGTTCCCTTCGCCCGTTCCTTTGCGGCCCGGGTTGCCTGGCACTCCTCCTCGGAACCGCCGCGCACGCGGCCACGCCCCGGATCGACGAGGTGCAGAAGCGGCTCGGCATCACGCGGCTGAGCGTCCAGTCGCTTCGGCTGGACTCGCCCGCCCCGAGCGTGGCGCTCGATCTCGATGGCCGGCGCGTCACGCTCAGGCTGGAGCGTTCCACGCTGCGCGCTCCCGGCTTCCGCGTCCTGGTTCAGACCGCGACCGGCGCGCTCGAGGAGGCTCCCGCCCCGGCGGCCGCGAGCTATCGCGGCACCGTGGACGGAATGCCCGGCTCGGTGGTGGGCGGCACGATCCGGAACGGCCGGTTGAGGGCGGCGATCGGTCTCGCGGACGGGCGGGTGTTCTACGTCCAGCCGCTCGAGGAGTTCGCGCCCGGCTCCGAGCCCGGTGCACACGCGGTCTACGACGCCGCGGACGTGATCGGCGCCGAGGGAATCTGCGCCACCTCCGAGCCCTCGGTGGTCGTCCCGGAATCGAGCGGCTTCGGCACTGCCGGCTCCGGCCCGCACGTCGCCGAGATCTCGTTCGACGCCGACTACGAGTTCTGGCAGGCGAACGTCGCCTCGGTACCCGGGACGATCGCCGACATCGAGGACGTCATGGCGGCGGTGAACGTCATCTTCGAGCGCGATTGCGACCTCACCCACGAGATCCGCACCATCGTCGTTCGCACCGCGCCGTCGGACCCCTATTCGACCACCGACGCCAGCGCGCTCCTCACCCAGTTCCGGAACCACTGGAACGAGGCGCAGACCGGCGTGGTCCGCGATGTCGCGCACCTCATGACCGGGAAGAACCTGGACGGTGGAACGATCGGCATCGCGTTCCTCGGCGCGGTTTGTAGAGTTGACCGCGCATACGGTCTCTCCCAGTCGCGCTTTACGAATGTCATGAGCTGGCGCAGCGCGCTGACCGCCCATGAGCTGGGGCACAACTGGAACGCCAACCACTGCGACGCGGTGGTGCCCTGCAACATCATGTGCTCGACCATCAATCACTGCAGCGGTTTCGGCCTCCCGAACTTCGAGCCGCAGGCGATCACCGCGATCACCAACTTCGCCGCGAGCCGCACCTGCCTCGATACCCCGCGACTGGCGGTGGGTGACGCGCTGGGCGACGGAACGGTGCGCTTCTCCCCTCCCACGCCCAGCGTTTTCACGGGCGATGCGGGAGCGACCCTGCGCTACTACCTGGAGCAGGGCGTGGCGGCCACGCTCGACATCTACGATGTCGCAGGCCACCGGGTCACGCGCCTCGCGGAGGGCACGCACGCGCCCGGCTGGCATCAGGCCACCTGGCGGGGCCGCGACGCGTCCGGCCGGCCGGTGCGCGCTGGCATCTACTACGCCCGCCTGGGCACGCCGGGCGCCGCCCTCACGCACACGCTCGTCCTCCTGCGCTAGGCGCCCGGATGGCCGCCACCCGCACCGTGGCCGGCGTGCGCACGCATCGCCCGCGCGCGGACGACTTCCGGCGCCTGGTCCGACTCGCCGTCCCGGTCGTGTTCGTCCAGGTCGGGCTCATGGCGATGAACGTCGTCGACACGATGATCCTCGGCCGGGTCTCGGCGGCGGCGCTGGCAGGATCCGCGATCGGAACCGTCTACATCTTCACCTTCGGCGTTTTCGGCATGGGCATCCTGATGGCGCTGGATCCGATCGTGTCGCAGTCGGTCGGCGCCCAGGATGACCCGGCGATCACGCGCGCGCTCCAGCGTGGCCTGATCATCGCTGCAGGGATGGGCATCGTGGGCGGTCTGCTCCTGCTCCCGGCCGAGCAGGTTCTGAAGTCGCTCGGACAGCCTCCCGAGCTGGTGGCGGTCGCCGCCCCCTACGTGCGCGTCCAGGTCCCGAGCCTGCTCGCCTTCTACATCACCGTCGTGTTCCGCCAGACGCTCCAGGCGCTCGGGCACATGCGCCCGATCGTGATCACGGTGATCGTGGCGAACGTCCTCAACGCCCTGCTCGCCTGGGCATTCGTATTCGGCGAGCTGGGGGCGCCGGCGCTCGGCGCCATGGGCGCCGGCCTCGCGACCACGATCGCGCGCTGGGGCATGGCGCTGCTGCTCGTGACGCTCGCCTGGAAAGATCTTGGATCGCGACTGCGCTGGGTGCCGGAGGCGCTGAGCGCGCGGCCGCTCGCCCGTATGGTCCAGATCGGATTGCCGATCGGCTTCCAGTACCTGTTCGAGGTCGGGGTCTTCAACGCCGTGACCATGATCATGGGGCGGCTCGGCGCCGTGACGGCCGCGGCGCACCAGATCGCGATCAACATGTCATCGCTGACCTTCATGGTGCCGTTCGGCGTGTCCTCCGCGGCGTCGGTGCTGGTCGGACGCGCCGTGGGCGCGGGCGATGGCGACGCGGCGCGCCGCGCCGGAATCGCAGGGCTGATCGTGGGGGCCGGGTTCATGAGCGTGAGCGCCGCCGTGTTCGGGCTCGCACCCGGCCTCCTGGCCCGAGCCTACACGCCAGATCCAACGGTGCTTGCCCTCGCCGGCACGCTCATTCCGATCGCCGGCGTGTTCCAGGTGTTCGACGGCACCCAGGTGGTGGCGATCGGCGTGCTGCGCGGCGCCGGGGACACACGCACGCCGCTGATCGTGAGCCTGATCGGTTACTGGGCGTTCGCGCTCCCGCTTGGCCTGTGGCTCGCCTTCCGCGCGGGGTGGGGCCCGCATGGCCTCTGGTGGGGACTCGCCGGCGGACTGATGGTCGCGGCGCTGGTGCTGCTCGCCCGCGTGCGGGTGCGGCTGTGGCGCCGGATGGAGCGGATCGCGGTCGACGACCACGCGGTGGCGATCGCCGCCGACTAGCGCGGGCTATCGCGGCCCTTTGTCCCTCGTGTAGAGCACGCGTGCCAGCGTGAGCGGCCCGCCCGTTCCACCGACGCTCTGCACCTGTATCGCCGCGATCCCGGATGGAGCAGCCAGTCCGATCAAGGTGACGCCGAACAATCGTCCCTCGCTGGTGACCACCTCGGTCCCGCCGTCCCCCTCCGTGACGATCAGCACGATGGCGTTGTCACCCATGCCCTGAACGTCCAGGACGACCACCGGTTCGGGTTGCTCGAACACGATCGTCGCGCCCGGATTGAGATAGAGCTCGATATTGCCGCCGTTCGGATTGTCCGGATCCACCTCGCACGTGGGCGAGGAGCAGAAGCCGCTCGCCATGCGGTAGGGATCGGTGAACGTCACGCCCAGCAGCGTGAGCGGGTTCGAGAGCGCCTCGTTCGGCGCGAAGGTCTCGAAATCGACCTCCTCGAGCTGGCCGAGCATGGCCGACGCGGCGTGCTCGTTCATCACGCGAATCTTCGCGGTCGCCGGCGGCGCCACGCACGTCAGTCCTGCCGCGAGCGCGGCCAGCACGATGCCTGATCTCATGTAGAACCTCCTGCGGCCCGCTCGCAGCATCGCAGATATGCATTGGTATTGGAATAGTATTTAGCGTCAGCGAACCATGACGATCACCCGGCTCCTGACCTGACCGGCGGCCTCGAGCCGGACCAGGTATGCCCCGGGGGCGACGGGCCGGCCCGACGCGTCGCGACCGTCCCAGCGCGCGACGCGAGCGCCCGCGGGAGCGCCAGGGCCAGCCATCTCAACGACCTTCCGGCCGTTCAGATCGAAGATCCCGATCCGGACCGGCTCGTCCTTCTCCGTCACGTAATCGATGGTGGCCGCTCCGTGCGTCGGATTCGGACGCAGCCGCAGATCGAGCCGGCCCCCGGCCATCGGCGGCACGTCGAGGGTGCCCTCGGTCCGCGGGATGAGAACGAACGCCTGGCTCGAGCTCCAGTAGGGTCCAAAGTGTCCGTCACCGACGATCCAGCCGCGATCGTTGATCCCGAGCGCGCGGTCGAGGATGAAGCCCGGCGGCGGCGTCGCCAACCCATTGAGGTCGCGGAGCCCGTGCTGCGCGTCCCACAGGAAGGCGTGCCACACGTAGTTCTCGATCTCCGCCATGCCCACGACCGCTCCCGCGTCGTTGATCGCCCAGGGATATACGTCCAGCAGCGGATTGCCGTCGAGGTGCGGCAGGAGTGTGGCGCCCGCGGCCTCGGTCCAGACGAACCCGTGGAAACTCTGAGCGTCGGGCGAGCGGTGCCGTCCGGTCACCATGCCGAGGTCGTTGATCGCAGCCGCCTCGGTCCACGGAAACGGACTCGACGGCAGGTATTGGCTCAGCCGGATCGTCCGGCCGGTGGCGATCTCGTAGACGAATCCGTCCGGCGACCCGCCGCGGATCACGCCCACCGCAACGTTGGAGTTGTTGATCTTGACCAGCTCCTTCGCGCCCGCCACCGGGATCGACCGCGAGCCTCCGATCGGGTCCCAGATGAAGGGGATCTGGAGAACGCGGTTGCTGTTGCTGCAGATGCAGGTCTCGGCGTATCCGACCACGATGCCCTGATCGTTGATGTCGAGGGCGACCGGTCGGGCCGGCGCGCCCGGCACCAGTGGAATCGTGGTCGTGGTGCCGTGGACGATGTCGAACACCTGATCGTGCCCGGCGACCTGGCCGATTTCGTTGATACCGCGCGGGAGCGTGAAGGGCAACCGGGTCTTGCCGGTCGCTGCCGACCAGTAGAAGCCGGCGTAGGACGGAAGATCGGTCGCCCAGCCGCACGCCTGGCCCAGGTTGTTGATGTCGAAGAGGTAGCATTCCTTCAGGTCGTAGCCGCTTTGAAACGCATCGACGTAGACGAAGTCGTACTCGATTCCAGCCCTCGCGGGGAGGGCCGCCGACACCATGAGAAGACTGATCACGATCGCGCGAGCAGGCGCCAGCAGGTCGAACGAACTGGTTCGTTTCGTCATCGCTTCCTCCCGGGATGATATGACCCGCCGCGCGATCTGCATGAGGTGTGCCCGGGCTGTTTCGCGGCCCCGCTCGAGCGGGCGCGCCACGGAAGACATGCATTGGCTGCCGATTGCAGAGGGAGCGAACGCGGGCCCGGCCGCATGCACGCACGCCGTTCCGGTCTGACAGACCGTCAGTGTCAGGTCAGAACGTCAGGCGCGGCAGATCAACGGGAGGTAGAGGGGCTCCGGCTCAACGCGCGTGCACGTACACCCAGGCCTCCCGGCCCGAGGCGAGGGTCACGGCGATCCGCTTGTAGGAGTCGGGCGCCTCGTACGCGTCGGTCCTGGCGAGCTCGACGTCGGTGATCTCGAACACCATGCCCGGCACGCGACTCGCCGGATTGGCGCTCAACACCACGTTGGCGTGATGGGTCTTCCCGAGCCGTGCCGCGGCGTCGGGATCTTCGATCCTGACCATCGACGCCTCGAACCCGATCAGCTCGTCCGGCGTGCCGTCCAGCCGCCGGCCATAGGTGGATCGCTGGACGGATTCCTCCTTCAGCGTTCCATATGAGAAGAGCAGTGGCATCGCGTGATCTCCTATCCGAACTCCGGCCCGGCGATCGCGCAGATGGATCGCGACGTCCCGGCCGGACTGGGCTCGCCGAAGCGCATGCGCACGAGGCCGCGGCGCTTGGAGAGCCCACGTCGCTCGAGCGCGGACGGAGCGAGCAGCCCTCCGATGTGCAGGTCGAGGCAGACCCCCTCGCCGGCCAATCGCGTGAGAACCTCATCAAGCAGCTTTCCTGCCACCAATCCGCTGGCGGCGATCAGCGGACCGATGTAGGTCGCGGCGCGCCCCGGGCGGGCGAGCGCAAAGCCCTCCCCGTCGACGACCGCCGACGTGCCGTTCTCCATGAGCGCCACGAGCAGACGCTCGCGATCCACGCCGTATGCGTTCCGATCGAGCGCCGCCACGCGCCGCCGGGCGTCGTCATCCCACGACGGCTCATCCGCCCCGCCACGAATGGACGGGACGCCCTGCCAGCGCTCGAATTCGGCCTCGGGCTCGAAGCCCAGCGACGCATAGAGCGGCTGCCCCGCCGGGGTCGCGTCGAGCTTGACGCACGCTACGCCGAGGCCGCGCAGATGGTCCAGGGCCATGCGCATCAGCGCCGCGCCGATCCCGCGCCCGCGATGCTCCGGATGCACGACCATCATGCCGATCCACGCGAGCTCGCGTCCGTAGGTGGTGGTGGTGACCGTGCCCACCAGGCGCTCTCCATCGCGGGCGGCGAAGCATCCCGATGGCTCGAGACCGAGCAGACGGCTCCAGTCGGCCGCCGTCTGGTTCCACCCCTCTCCCGCACTGAGCGCCAGCGCCGCCTCGAGGTCCGAGGCGCGGAGAGATCCGAGCCTCACGGCTTGGACGGTGGGAACCTCTCGCGAAGGCTGTCGGCCTGGCCCAGGTCGACGGTCTCGTCCTCGAGGAACTGCGCCTTCACGATCTTGAGGAGGTCGCGCATCCGCGCCGTGGCCTCGGTGTCGAGGACGAATCGTCCGCCGCTCTTGCGCGTCGCGTGAGCGACATGGATCAGGATCCCGAGGCCGGTGGAGTCCATGTAGCTCATCCGGCGGCATGCGACACGGATGTCCTTCTTTCCGCGTGCCGCCAATGCCTTGATCGCCTTCTCGAGCGCCAGGCCGGTGTCTTCGTTGAACGGTCCTTCCGGCTCGAACAGATCGATCGTCCGGCCCTCGAACTCGACTTCCTGATGATGCAGCCTGGCCAGCTTCATGGGGCCGCAGGATACGCCTCCCGCGACCCGCGTGCTATCGTCTAGATATGGACCCGCCCTGCTCCTCCAACTTCCCCGACGTGCCCACCCTCGACGACCTGGTCGAGCGCGATAAGGACCACGACTGCGAAGGCTTCGGCCCGCACCACATCTGCGTGCGGGTGGAGGCGGTCGCCGACCTGCCGAGCCGGTTCGGGACGTTCCGTATCGTCGCCTTCTGGAACAACCGGGACGGCAAAGAGCACGTCGCCCTGGTCCACGGGGACGTCATGGGGAAGGACGATCTCCCGGTGCGCCTCCACTCCGAGTGCCTGACCGGCGACGTCATGGGGTCACTGCGCTGCGACTGCCGCGATCAGCTCGAGGTGGCGCTCCAGAAGATCGCCGGCATGCAGCACGGCGTGGTGCTCTACATGCGACAGGAAGGCCGCGGCATCGGCCTGGTCAACAAGGTGCGTGCCTACGCGCTCCAGGATCGGGGGCTCGACACCGTGGACGCCAACCTGGTGCTGGGCTTCCGCGACGACGAGCGCGACTACGCGATCGCCGCGCACATGCTGGCGAGCCTGAACGTGCGATCGATCCGGCTCATGACCAACAATCCCAAGAAGGTCGCGGAGCTCCAGAAGCTCGGGACCAAGGTGAGCGGGCGCATCCCGCACGTGATCCCCGCGAACGAGCTGAACCGCTTCTACCTCGAGACCAAGGCGACCCGCTCGGGGCACCTGATCGCGTTCGAGGGCAAGCCCCACCTTCCGGAGCAGGATGACCCGGTGATCGTCGAGGACGCGTAGCCGGTTAGCGCTTCTTCCTGAGCTCGGTGGGCCAGTTGGTCACCGCGGTGAACGTCGTCCCGCCCGGGCCACCGGTCGGCACGACCATCAGGAAGCGCTGGCCATCCGCGGTCGGACACCAGCGCGTGCCGGTGAACGGGCCCTCCGCGATCTCCGCTCGGAAGAGCGGCTGCGGCGTCCCGGGCTCGAAGCTCTCGCCGGCCTCCACCGGCACCGCTGTGATCGATCGGTCGGCAGCGATGTAGAGGATCTCCTTGCCGTCCGCGCGCCAGAACGGGTCGTCCCCGCCCTGGGTCGAGACCTGCCACTTGCCCCCGCCGCCCGCCGCCGGGACCACGTACACCTCGTGGCGCCCGGATTCGTTCGAGGCGTAGGCGAGCCAGCGACCGTTGGGCGAGAAGCGCGCCATGCGCTCACTGAATTGCGTCGCGATGAACGGCTCGGGCTTTCCTCCCGGGGTCTGGAGAAGCATGTCCCACGCAGTCGTGGCGTTCCGGCTCAGGGCGATCGTCCGACCATCCGAGGACCAGTCGGTGGGACCATCCTGACCGCTGTCCATGTGGATGAGCGAATCCTCGCCGCCCACGCCGCTCGAGGCACGTATGTAGGTCCTGAACTCGCCGCTCCGATTGGACGCGTAGGCGAGCCGCGATCCGTCCGGCGTCCACACCGGCCACACGTGATCAGAGGAATCGAAGGTCAGCCGGGACGTGGTGTTGCGCACCAGGTCACGCACCCAGATGTCGGCGGCTCCGCCTCCCGTCCGGTAGATGCGCAGCGCCGCGCGCCTGCCATCCGGTGACAGGCGAACCTCGTCGTACTGCCCGGGTGGCCCCGCATCACCCAGCATCCGGCCGGCACGATCCGCCCACACCAGCCTGGTCTGCGGTCCGGCCGTGGACTCGCGAAAGATGAGCACGCCGTTCCTCGACACCGCGAAGTCGCCGACCACTCTCGACATCATGATGTGGTCGGTGATCGGCACCGCCTCCCCGGAGGTCTTGCCGGAGCCGGGATCGAACCGCTGGGCGAGCAGGTTGCCGGCGGCGGTGTAGAACAGGTACCCGTTCGCGAACAGCGCCCGACTGTCCGTCTGGCCCACCGGACGCGATTCGAGCGAGCCAATCCTGCCCAGTTTGATCGTGGAGACCTGGCTACCCCGGTCGTTGGCGATGAACAGGAAGTGTTTGCCGTCGGGAAGGAACGATGGCCAGGCGTGGCCGATCTCGCCGCGGGAGCGGTCGAGGCGTGTGATGGGGATCACCTTGCCGCCGTTGACCGGCACGCCACGAATCGTGTCGGCGCCGCTTCCGTCGTAGATGATGTATTCCTTGCCCCATGACCCGTCGGATCCGCCCGGCGCGTCCGCGAATGCGACCGGTGCCGCACCGTTCAGCGGCAGGCGGTACATCTTTCCGCTCACGATGTAGACCAGGGTGCGGCTGTCCGATGACCAGAACGGGCGCTGGGTCCGTCCCGTACCCGGCAGAGGACGCGCCTCCATGGAGTCCAGCGGACGCACGTAGATCTGGCTCGCGCCCGTTGAATCGGAACCCATGAAGGCCACGAAGCGCCCGTTCGGGGACACCATCGGCCAGCGCACCGAGGCGATCGAGCCGCCGGCGCTGACCGCGAACCGGATCACCGCGGGCGGCGGTGTCCGAAACAGCAGCCTGTCGGCCGCGATCACCGCCACACCGCCGACGACTGAAGCGATCATCGCCAGCATCGCGCCGGTCGAGACGCCCTTGCGACCGGCCGCCACCGGCGCCGGCACGCCCGACTGCGAGCCGCCCTCCTGCGTCCAGCGCAGCTGGAGCTTGACGTCGTGCGCGGTCTGAATGCGCTCGTCCGGGTCCTTGGCGAGGCACGCGCGCACCAGCCGGTCGAGCGCGGGCGGTGAGGCGGGCACGAGCTGGGAGAGCGGCGTGGGCTCGGTGTTCATGATCGCGCCGATCAGGCTCGCCTGGCTCTTGCCCTCGAACGCGCGCCGGCCGGTCGCCATCTCGTAGAGCACGCACCCGAGCGCCCATAGATCGCTGCGTGCATCCACCTCCCGGCCCTCGAGCTGCTCCGGAGACATGTACTGGAACGTGCCGACGATCGTGCCCTCGGCGGTGAGCGGCGCTGCCACCGTGGGTGACTGGGTGAGCCCCGCGACCGTCACGCCCGAACTGCTCTTGGTCCCCACCATCCCGGTAGCCCGCGCCAGGCCAAAGTCCATGAGCTTGGCGCCGCTCCTCGTGAGCATGACGTTGCCGGGCTTCAAATCGCGGTGGATCACTCCCGCGCGGTGCGCGCGGTCGAGGGCGTCCGAGATCTGGCTGCCGAGGGCGAGCACCTGCTCTGTCGGGAGCGCGCCGCGCTGGAGCCGGTCGGCGAGCGTCTCCCCCTCGATCAGCTCCATGACCAGGAAGTTGGTGTCGCCCTCGCGCCCCACGTCGAACAGCGTGCAGATGTTCGGGTGGTTGAGCGACGACACGGTGCGCGCCTCGCGCTCGAAGCGCGCGCGCACCTCGGGGTCGTTCGCGAGGCTGTCGGGCAGCACCTTGATCGCGACGTCGCGGCCCAGCCGCGAATCCCGGGCGCGATACACCTCGCCCATGCCTCCGGCGCCGAGCGGCGTGGAGACTTCGTAGGGCCCTAGCTTGGATCCTGGGGCGAGCGGCACGCCGGGGAATCTACTTCATCGCCCGGAAGAGCGTTCGGACAGGGATCGATCGGCGAGCGCCGCGATCACCAGCACCGTGATCATGAAGATCCACGACACCAGCGGCACCATGAGGTAGACGAACGCCACATGGGTCCCGCCCGGCCGGGGGATCAGGCCCGCGTACATGAGGAGCGAGAGCGCGGCGACCGCGCCCGTCATCCAGTAGAGCATCGCCCGGGTCGTGGGTCCCCAGCGCCGCCGCCAGTTGGCCCAGGTCAGCAGCGCGAACGGCGACAGCACCCACACGATGAACAGCGCCAGCAGGAAACGCGGCGTGTGGATGCCCTCCCGCAGCAGCAGGACCAGGGAGCCCGCGGCCCCGAGGACCACGGCGAACTTTGCCAACGTGCGCATGAGAAAAGGCTACCACCGCGGCATTCCTGGCCGAAAAAGGCCTTGCTAATATTTTCGCATACTGCTAATTTCCTCGCATTCGAGGTTCAAGCCACGCCAGCGAGGAGGAATCGAGCATGAAGGACAGTCAGCGCGATCTGACGCGACGCGAGCGGCAGATCATGGACGTGATCTACGCGCGCGGCCGCGCCACGGTCGCGGAGGTGCTCGAGGGGCTCGCGGACCCGCCCAGCTATTCGTCGGTCCGTACGCTGCTCCGGCTCCTCGAGGAGAAGGGCCATCTCCGGCACGAGGAGTCGGGCCCCCGCTTCGTCTACATCCCCACGGTGGCACGTGAGAAGGCGCGCCGGTCGGCACTGCGCAACGTGCTCGACACCTTCTTCGCCGGATCGACCGAGGACGCGATGGCAGCACTCCTGGATCTTCACGACGTACGCCGCCGCCCGCTCGAGCTCGACCGCATCAAGTCGCTGATCGACAACGCGCGCCGGGAAGGGAGATAGTCATGGGTCTGATGCCGGAATCGATTCCGTCCCTGATCGCGCTCGAGCCGTTGGTGGAGAGCGCCATCCGCTCGACCACGCTGATCGCGATCGCCGCCCTCGCGGTGCTCGCGTTGCGGCGCGCCCCTGCTTCGGTGCGGCACCTGGTGTGGACGCTGGCGCTCCTCGGCTGCGTCGCCATGCCGTTCGCGTCGCGCGTGGTGCCGGGCTGGTCCCTGCCGCTGCCCGCGTGGAAGAGCGACGCAGAGCCCGCAGCCACCAGTGTCGATGTGACCTCCGCCCCGCCGGAGGTGAACTCCCCTGCCCCGTCGCAGCAGGACGCCACCCCCGAGCCGTCGTCGGTCGTCGCGCCCCCCGACCGGACGCCGCCCTCACCCCCTGCCCCGGCATGGCGCATCAGCACCGCGGATGTGATTCGCGCGCTGCCGCTCCTGTGGCTCGCGGGCGTAGTTCTGCTGGTCGCCCGGCATCTGATCGCCTGGGCTCTGCTGGCGCGCATCGCGCGTCGCTCCGCACCGATGATCGACCACGCATGGCTGGTGGCCCTGGCGCGGCATGGTGTGACGCTCCGCCTCAGGCACCTCCCGGCGCTACGGGTCAGCCCCAGGATCACGGTCCCGATCGTGTGCGGCACGCTACGCCCCACCATCATCCTGCCGGTCGAGGCCCACGCGTGGAACGCTGAGCGGCGCGACGCCGTGCTGCTCCACGAGCTCGCCCACGTGCGCCGGTTCGACCTGATCAGCGCGCGCGTGACCCAGCTCGCATCGACGCTCTACTGGTTCAACCCGTTCGTGTGGCTGGCCGCGCGCGCCCAGCGCGCCGAGGCCGAGCGCGCGTGCGACGACCAGGTGCTCGACGCCGGTGGACGCGCCTCGGCGTACGCCACCGATCTGCTCGAGATCGCCCGGTCGATCGACGATCGCCACCACATCGACGCCGCGGCGCTGGCGATGGCACGCCGCTCGCAGCTCGAGGGCCGGCTGCTCGCGATCCTCGATCCCCGGTTGCGGCGCGGTGGGGCGGGCCCGGTGACGATCATGGTCGCGGTGCTCCTGACCGGCGCCACCATCGTAGGAATCGCCGCGGCGCGCCCCGCGCAGAGCCGGCGCCCGGTGAAGGCCGACATGCCGGCGCTGGTGCCGCTCGCCAAGCTGCTGGACGTGAAGCATCCGAATCAGGGCACCAACCAGACCTCGGCCTCCGCGGCCCCTACGACGATCGAAAGCGCGCAGCTCGCCGCAGATCCGGGCGCCCCGGTCGAGGCTGCCACCGATGTCGCGTCTGACGGTGAAGCGAACGCCGAGCCGGGTGAGCTGCTGGCCGGCAAGTCCGACCAGTCCGAGAAATCCGGCGCATCGTCCCACTGGAGCGTCATCGACAACGGCAAGGGCGAGGTGCGCAGCGGGAGCTGGCATCTCCGCGACCGGCACGGCAGCTTCAAGAGCAAGGGCACGATCCGCTATAGCAGCAACCTCGACGACATCGTGAGTGTTTCCCCGGGCGGCTACGTGGAGGCCGAGGACCGTCGCGATCGCAAGGTGCACCGGCTGGTTCTCAAGGGCCGCTCCGGCGACATCGAGCGCTCCTACTCGATCGACGGCGACGAGCGCCCCTGGGACAGCCAGGCCCGTGCCTGGTTCTCCGCGTTCCTCATCGACCTCGACCATGGCAGCGGCGCGTTCGTCGACCAGCGCTTCCCGCGGCTGATGAACGAGGGCGGCCCGTCCCTGGTGATGCGCGAGGTGTCGGAGATGACCTCCGACTACGGACGCGGCATCTACTTCAAGAAGCTGTTCGCGAGCGACGTCGATGCGTCCACGCTGCGCCAGGCGGTCGCCCAGGCGGGCCGGGAGATCGGCTCCGACTACGAGCTGACCCAGGCGCTGATCGAGGCGGCCAAGAAGAACGCCCTCGATGACCCCGCGACGCGCACCGCGTACCTCGAGGCGGTCAACTCGCTGCAGTCCGACTACGAGCACGGCCGCGCGCTCCAGGTGCTGATCGCCCGCCGCGATCTCTCGCCGGCGCTGGTCGACGGCATCATCGCGTCGGCGGACAAGATGACCTCCGATTACGAACAGGCGCAGGTCATGATCGCGCTCGCCGAGAGGGGTCACGTGAAGGGGCAGGCCCAGCGTGGATTCATGCGCGCGAGCCACAACTTCGACTCGGACTACGAGCGCGGCCGGGTGCTGACCGCACTGCTCGAGCACGGAACCCTCGCCAGCGAGAACATCGGCGAGATGCTGCTCGCGACCGCGACGTTCTCGTCGGACTACGAGCGCGCCAACGTGCTCATCCATCTCGCCGAGAGTGTGGCGCTCGATAACGGCGCGCGTGCGGCGTTCATCGAGTCGACCAAGGGCCTGAGCTCGGACTACGAGCGCGAGCGGGCGCTCGCCGCGCTTGGGAAGCACTCGGCGCGGTAGTGTCGGGCATCGCCTGAGACGACGAAGCGCTCCGGCTCCAGCGGCCGGGGCGCTTCGGTCTTGCGGCTAGAACTGGAACAGCTCGGGGTCCTTCGTGCGCCAGAGCTCGACCGCCTCGGTGATGCGCCGCAGGGCGACCGGGATCATCTCCCGTTCCCGCTCGGTGTCGGGCACCCAGCGCGCGATGCCGCAGGTCGAGCTGATGACCCGGCGCAGCAACGCGCCGCCCAGCTGCAAGCGAAGCGCCGACTCCTCGACGCCCGCAACGCCGCGCTGCCGCAGCGCGCCGAGATAGACGGCGAACGTGGGCTCCAGGCCGGCGAGCGGCGTCATCGAGTAGAGCAGCTCGATCAGGTCGAACACCGCCGGGCCCTTCGCCGCACTCGCCCAGTCGAGGAGGATGGGATTCTCGACGCCGCCATCGAACATCACGTTGTCGAGGTGCAGGTCGCCGTGCACGAGCGTCATCGCCGCCCCGGCCAGGCGCTCGTTCGCGCGCTGCTCCACGGCTTCGACGCGCTCGAGCAGGTCCCGGAGCGTCGCGTCGGTCTGATCCCCGAACCGGCTCAAGAACATCTCGCGCCGCGACCGGAGCCATTCCGGCGCGCGCGGGCCGATGGTTTGGAGCCAGGCCTGGGCGCCGAGCTCACTACTCTCCCACCACTTCGCGTGGAGCGTGGCGATGGTCCCGGCCACCACCGCGGCACCGCGGAGATCGAGCTGCCCGAGCACATCACCCTGGACCGCGCCGCTCAGATCCTCCAGCACCAGCACGCCGCGTTTGTGGTCCGGATCGACCGCCCCGTGGTAGCAGTGCGGGATACGGATGCCGAGGTCACGCCCGAAGGTAGCGTAGAACGGGACCTCGTCGGATCCACCCGGCCCGTCGATCGACCAGTACTTGATGACCACTGATGGCGGAGCGCCGGGCCCGTCAAGGCGCAGCCGGAGCGCCGTACTCGCCAGCCCGTGCTCGAGACCGATCCGGTCGAAACCGGCCAGCCGCGCGCCGGGAAAACACTCGGCGAGGATCGAACGGAGCCACTCCACTCACGAAGGATACCTGAGGACACGCGCCGCGCCCCCAACGCCGGCGACCACCCCCGCGAACGGGAGTGGTCGCCGGTCTCTGCCGAAGCTACCGATAGCGGATCTTCATCGCTCCCCACGTGGCCGCCGGCGACAGCGCTGCCCCATCGCTGCCCTCGGTCGATTCCGCGCCCATGACCGGGATCACGCGCCGCGAGATCGTCACCTTCACGTCGCCCATGTCGCCCCAGTAGCCGTGGTTGCGGGTCGCCGAGCAGTTGCCATCGAGGAACGCCGGGTACCCGAACTTCGGCTCATCCACCTCGCCCCATGCCAGGCAGCGATTGAACTCGAACCGAACGACCCGGCCGAGCTTCGTGATGCCGGAGGCGACCGCGATCATCTCCGCCTTCACGAGCTTCATGTTCTCGTAGGTCTCAGTGAGCACGACTTTGTTGGTCCCAATCGCCCCGTTGAGCGTGCCCCACGTGGTCCCCCACGGGCCTTCCTGGTAGAGGATGAACTTGCCACCTTCGAACACTGTGGTGGTCATGAGAACGCCGTTGCCCTTGGAGTCGAGGGCGCCTTTGACGTCGGCGGGCATGTACTGAACGCCGCACTGGAGCACCCACTGGGTTCCGAGCGTCTTCCCGTTCCACGAAGCGATGTTGAAGACCTGCTCGGCCTCGGGGACCTTGAGCTCGTCCTCGGACTGAGTGAGTCGCGCCGCGAACAAGTTGCCGTTGGTGGAGCTGAAGACATCGTCGCCCAGGCCGGCCCAGCTCGCGGACGCAAACGACAGGGCCACGACCACACCAACACATGCTGCAATCTTGGAGCGCATGAGTCCCTCCTGTGGATTCGCCCGGTGGCCGTCACGGCCACTCAACGACCACCCAGCAGTCAGATCCCACTCGTGCGACATGCATGGGGTGAGCCACACCGGAGCGACTAGGGTGTCCCTCGACGGCGCGAGATAACCGTCGCTTGTGACGAAAGGTGCGAGTCGGTGTGTGGCGAGGCTCGATCGCGGCGGCGGCGCCGATCCGCCAACGCGGCATGACAGCGTGTCAGCGCATGTCACAAATGTCAGGCGCCGCGGGCGCAAGCGGCGCGACGAATGCGACGATAACGAGAAGGAAGCCGGCGGGACGCACTGAAGCGCCTCCTGGAGGGACTACGGGGTGCGGAACCAGGAAAGAATGCTCGTTTTCGTCATCGCCGCATCGTCGATTGCGGCGGTGGACCCCCGCTACGTCACCCCGCTCGACGGGACGCTCCCGAAACCCTCGGCGCCCGTCGTCTACAGCGTCACCCGCGACACTCCGGCGGCGCGCGCGGGCTTGGTGGTCGGCGACACGATCTGGAGCATCGATGGCTCGCCGGTTGCGACGCTCAGCGACCTGAAGCACATCCTGCTGCGCAGGCGCGGCATCGGCCCCGCGAGGTTCGTGGTCGGGACGCGCAGCGGCAGGAAGACGGTCGACATCACGCCGGTCGGTGATCCGCCCAAGGTCGGCGTGCTGGTGACCGACGTTCAGGTGCGGCCCGAAGCGGTCCAGCTCGACGACCCGCACGGCGCAGTGCTCGTATCGGTGACCGAGTGGGCCGGCTACACGCTCGTCCAGGTGATGGCGAAGAATCGGGGCAAGCGCCCGATGCCCTTCGGCGCCAAGTACGTGGAGCTGATCGATGGGCGCGGCGCCGCGATCAAGACGGTAACCGCCGAGAGCATGATCGCCCGCGTCTACGAATCGGACCCAGACACCGCCCAGTCGTCGGCCGTCGAGCGGCGGAACCGCGCCAACGATATTCGCGATATCCGGATGAGCACGATGAAGGACACGGTGATCCTGCCGGGTGGCGACGCGTCCGGGTTCCTCAACGTGGCACGAACGGGCGTCGCCCAGCCCCTGACGGTGCGGGTCACGCTCTCGGGGCGCGTCTACACCGCGCGGTTCGGCAAGGCGCGGGGATGAATCAGCGTACGACGGCGACCTTGCCAGTCTGAGTGGTGAAGTCCGAGACCAGCCGCGCGAAGTAGAGGCCCGAGGAGATCGAGGCCGTCCCCGGCATCGCCACATCGGTGGCGCCTTGCGTGAGGCCATCCAGCGTCCGCGACGAGATGCGCCGGCCGCCCACATCGAACAGCTCGAGCCGCGCGGGTTTGCCCCAGACCGTGATCCGGGCCACGACGCCCGAGCCGCGCACGTAGCGCACGCCGTCGAGAGTCGAGACGTCGCCGACGCCGCCGGGCGGCGGCACGCCGGTCACCTCACCCACGGTCGAGAACCGACGCGCGAACAGGCCGAATCGCTCGCGCACCTGCGACCAGAAGAACACCACACCATTCGTGCCGGCCTTGGCGAGGCCGATGTCGCCGTACCACTGCTGGAGCGGCTCGGCGTGGCTCTCACCGAACGTGGTCCATCCGGCGGGCGCGTTCGACTGGTCGAGTCCGATGAAGGCGTTGATGTCGAAGGGGTGCGATGGGCCGGTGCCTTCGAACGCCGCGGCGAACACGCCACCGTCGCCCTTGGGAACCAAATCGTGCCCCGCCGCGACCACCTGCAACTGTCCGGCAAATGGCCCGGCGTCGGTGGTGCGCGAGACCTCGGTCATCGCGGGAGAATCAGTCGGGAAGCGCACCCGCTCGACGATTGCTCCATCCTGTCCGTCCGGGTGCACGCGTACGCCACCATCCAGGTTGTCGGAGCTGGCCCAGTAGGAGTCGAACCCTGGCGGCGTGGCGCGGCCTTCGACCGGCCAACCTGCCGCCGGTTGCCCATCGCCCAGCAGGCGGCGGAGCCGCACATCCAACGAGTTCGACGCGCTTTCATCCTGGTACAGCCTTCCGGTCGCGACGAACACACCCCCGCGCCCGTCGGGCGATACGTCGATGAGCGGGCCCGGGAGGAACGACATTCCGAGGATCTCGGGGCGGTACGGCTCCAGGAAGACGCCGGTCGAAGGCCACCCGGCGGCGTTCACCGCCGCACCGGTGAGCCGGCGCAGGTAGAGACCGCTCTCGACCTGCGTGGTGTCCGAGCTCTGCGACGCCCAGGAGACGAAGATGCCGCCATCGGGCGCGAGCGCGAGATCGGGATAGAGTCGCATCGACAAGACCGCGCCCGCCGGCGACACGATGCGCGACATGTTCGGCCAGCCACCCGCGCCCAGGCCGTCGGTGCCGAGCCGCTGAACATAGATCGAGTTGCCACCCGTCCAGGCGACGTAGATCCCGTGCGCGCCGTCTTCGATCAAGCGCGGGCGCCCGAAACCGATCAGGGTGCTCCCAAGCGCCTTGCCCGTGGCGGCCCAGCCACTCACCCCTGCGCCGCTCGCATCGAGGTGGGTCGCGTAGAGGCTGCTGCCCTGGTTCCAGCACACGTAGACGCCGCCCTGGCGATCCGGGACCACATCGGCGAACTCGCGTGCGACATCAGCAGTAGTGGCGAGGGCGCCGCCGACGGGCCAGGCGGGATCGAGGTCACCGGTGGAGACCAGGTGCTGGACCCGGAGCATCCCCGCGGAGCCGCTCGTGATCTCCTGCCAGACGACGAAGGTGCCGGAGCCGCCGTCGGTACAGGCAGCGACGATCGGAATGCTCGCGGTCGTGGGCCGCACCGTCACGCCGTCGGGACCCCAGGCGGCGAGTGCGCTGGAAGACGGCCCGCCGATGGCGAGCGCGATCAGAACCCGGAGGATGGCGACAGAGCTGCGGCGTGTCATGGACGCTCCGAGGGGAGACTTGAGGCTAGACCCGACCCGGGATTTGGGTCAACGCAGAAACTTCTGGCCCCAAGGGTTGCGGGAGCCGAAATACCTGCTAGCGTCCGGCAACAGCCGGGCGCCTCATCTGGAGGCTTCGATGCGACACGCCCTTCGGGCGTTCGTGCTGTGCCTGGCGCTCATACCGGCGGCAGCCCACGCGCAGGTCCCGGCGTACCTCTACTCCTGGGGCACTCCCGGCACGATGTCGGGCGAGTTCCAGTTGGCGCACGGGATCTGCGTCGACGCCAACGGCCTGGTGTACGTCGGGGACACCGCGAACCAGCGCATCCAGAAGTTCACGAACGCCGGCGACTACCTGTCCGAATGGCCGGTGCCCTTCCCTTCCGGCCTCGCGGCCGACCCGTTCGGCAACGTGTTCGTGACCAGCGATGACTTCGTGCACAAGTTCACGTCCACCGGCGTGCCGGTCGCCTCGTGGGGCGGGACCGGCTCGGTGCCCGGGCTCTTCCAGTTCCCGCTCGACCTCGCGGTCGACCCGAGCGGCAACGTGTTCGTCGCCGACTGGATGAACCACCGCATCCAGAAGTTCACCAACGCCGGCGTGTACGTGACCCACTGGGGCACGGAGGGCTTCTCCGACGGCCAGTTCCAGCAGCCCACCGGAATTGCGTGCGACGCCGCCGGCTTCGTCTACGTGGCGGACGGTGGGCGCAACCGCGTGCAGAAGTTCACCAACGACGGCGTCCTGGTCACCGCCTGGGGCTCGGCCGGCACCGGCAACGGCGAGTTCGGCTTCCCGGTCGGGATCGCGGCGGACATCGACGGGTTCGTCCACGTCTTCGACACCGACAACCATCGCGTCCAGGTGTTCCGCGCCGACGGAAGCTTCGTGAGCGCCTGGGGATCGCAGGGATCGGGCTACGGCCAGTTCGCGGCCTCGGCCGCCCTCGACGTGGACGCCACGGGCCGCCTGTTCGTCATGGACAAGGACAACGCCCGCGTCCAGGCGTTCGAAAAGCTCTCGACCCCCGCGCTGCGCAGCACCTGGGGCGCGGCCAAGGCCGCGTGGAGATAGCCGCGATCCGCTAGACTCGGCTCCATGAACGAGACCGCGGAGACGATCCCAACCGAAGTCGGTCCCCTGACCGTCCGTCCTCTCGCTCAGGAAACGCTGCAGGGGCTCGGCCGCTTGTTCCCAAAGGTCGGCTGGTATGAGGACCAGGGCCATCGCCTGCTGGCGCTCCTGCCGGTCGATGGTGAGCGTGTGCTCCATGGTCTTCGTACCGCGTACGGCTGGTACCCGCCCGAGGAACGGCAGGCGGTGGAAGGGATGTTCGACATGGAGCGCCTCGTGATCATCGAGGCGGTGGCCGCGTTCCGCCGTCGTGGCTTTCGCGGCGTCCTCGTGCCGGCGGCGTGCATGTCGGTCTCGGCCGACGGTCGGTCTCAACTGGGCGAGCTGTTCTTCCTGCGCGCGCACGGCCGCCTGGCCAATGGTGACGCGCCCAACGAAACCGTCTGGGATGACCGCTTCGGCGAGGGAGCCACCGATGTGCTGGTCTCGCTCATCCGGCACGTGGTCACGGTGTGGCACACGTTGAGGGCCGCCGGCGTCATGACCGATTTCGAGGTGTGTCCCGCCAACTGGGCGCCGGCCCGGTGGCAGGCGGATCTCGCCCTGGTCGACGACCGGGTGGTGGTCATCACCCCGAAGCTGACGGCGGATCACCCGATCCTCGAAGCCCTGGTCCGTCATGGCATCACCGAGGTCGAGCACATGCCGTCGGTGTTCGTGATGGAGCGCGCGGGCTCGCCTACCGGCTAGAAGCTAGAGATCGGCGACCTCTCTTCGGGCGCGCTCTAGCAAGTCCGTGATCTTCAGTTCTCGCGCCCAGGTCTCGAGATAGGGCTCATCGAGCCGCCCCCGGGCGGCGCTGAGGATCGAGAGGACGTCCTGCCATTGGCGTTCCGAGACTTCGCCACCACGCCGAAACCACTCCAGCTTGCGCAGGACTGTGTCCTCGGGGCTCTTGAGAAGCACTTCGTGCGCTTCCTCGTCACCGACCTCTTGCCGAATGGATCTGCGCAGCTCCTCGGCGTCGAACGGGCCCGAGCCCTTGATGAAGAAGTCGATCTTGAACGAGGTCTGGTCGTGGATGGCGTTGAAGGTGCTCCTCTGTGACAACGCCTCGGCTGCGGCCGATCGGCTCACGTAGAACTCGGGCTCCAGCTCGCGAATCAAGGATTCGAGCTGCTCCTTGGTGGGATCGATGACGACGTCGATGTCGGCGGAAGCGCGATACGTGCCATGGGCAGAGCTGGCGACCGATCCCCCCACGTGATACGGAATGCCCAATCGTTCGAGGAGTCGCGCGATATGAACCAGGAACTCGGTAGGTAGGGTCACGGCGCCGGTCGTTCGAGGCGAGCTCTGCGGTGTTCGAGCACCTTAGCGGCGAGTTCCCGCCCCAGGACCAGCTCGAAGAACCGGATGTCGAGCTCCTCTTCCGTGATTCCCGGGTGACGGCGCCTTATGCCCTCCCTGCTCATGGACCGGACGAGTCGAGTCAGGTCATCCATGAGGGCGAGCCGCTGCCGCACCGGAATACGACGCAGGGCGGCGAATTGGACGCGAAGCGCTTCGCGCGAAGTGTCGTCCGAGAAGGCGCTCACCGACGGGGCTTTCGCTTTTGTTCCCGCAGGCGCTTCGCCTCGCGCCGTGCGGCCCGCATCCATTCGACCGCCCCGGCCGTGCCCTTCCATGATGCCGCGAGCGCGAAGCCCACGAGCACCGCCTCGTCTTCACTACCGAGCGCGTACGAGCCTGGACGCCGGCCTGGAAGCGCCTCGTTGCCGATCAGATACTTCACCGCGTGCGGATTCGCGCGGATCCCCGCCGCGCGCCAGCGACGCGCGAGGTCGCCATCCCCTTCGCGCCGGAACTCCACCAGCGCCCGCGCGTAGCGAAGCATCGCGGAGATGTCCTCGTCGTAGCCGCCGAGTACGGCTGCGGCCTCATCGTCGCGCCCCATCTCGATCAGCCTCGGAACGAGCACGAGCCGAATGCCCTGATTGTCCCCCGGGTTCAGGCGCAGGAGATCCGTCCAGTGCTCGAACGCCTGCTGGTGCTCGCCGGCCTCCCACAGACCTTCCGCCAACCCTGCCCGGGCGCGCATGTAGGGGCGCGTCTCGAGCACGCCCCAGAAGTGTCCGATCCGATCCTCGAACGGGCCGGGGCCCAGCACGCGCTCCGCGGCCTCTGTGCCGCAGCGATAGAGCTCGATCCGTCGCGCGAGGTCGGGCATTTCCTCCGCGAGCAACACCCATGCCTCGGCGCACTCCGGAAACACCCGCAGCGCCTCGCGCGCGAGCTTGATGCGCATCCGGCCCTCGGCCTCGAGCGCCTCGTAGAGCAACTCCTGGGCCCGCTCCGCTGGTCCCTCGGCCGGGGCGTGAGGCACGGGCTTGCCGAGCAACGACTGAAGGTATTCATTCGCTTCTTCGGGATTCTCGAACTCTCGCTCCGACAGGAGACGCTTTACGTCGACGAGCACCCGCTCGCTGAGACGTCGATCCGGCGCCGTCTCCTGGGCCTTGGTCCGCGGCTTCAGGATCGCCGGGATCGAGAGGTCGATCGTGCGCTCACCGTCGTGCGTCGCAACAGTCCTGGACCAGCGGCCCTGGTCCAGCTCGTCCTCGGTCGTGGCGGCCAGCGCCCTCAACAACCCCTCCGCGAAGGTCAGGCGCGCAGCGTCGGGCGCCTTTCCGGGCGCGGAGCGGAGGCTCTGGGTGAGCGTCGGATACGCGTTCTCCGCCGCGAGCGGGAACCCCTGCTCCTCCCAAAGGTCGGCATCCACGATGGACATGGTGAAAACCGGATCGAAGGACAGGAACCAGTGCGGCCCCGTCAGCATGGCAGCGGTATCGATCTCGCCGGCGAACATGCGCTCGTATTCCCGCTCCGAGCGGTAGAAGCCGATGCCGAACGTCACGCCGGCACACCCCAGCACCGTGAACCACTTGAAGCCCGGGTCGGGGACCGGCGAGTCCACCCGGACCAGGTCCTCGTCCATCAGATGGTTCCACGGTGCGGCGCGATAGAAGCTCGCCGCAGCATCCGCAAAAGAGCGGGCTCGTTCGACCTCCACGCCGTCGAGGATGCTCGCACGCCCCGCGGGCCCGGCCATCGAGTCGACCATGTGGCGATAGGCATCGTCCACCAGGGGAAGGCTCTCCGCGAGATCGATCCCGATGCGCTGGTCAACGAGCATCGAGCGCAGCGCCTCCACGAGCCGCGCATCGCGCACCGCGATGCGCTCGGGCCGGGCTCGGACGTCCCGGATGAGCGCGAGCGATCGGATCGCCTCGAGCGCCGCACGGTCGTCCTCCTCCCCGCGCTCGAAGGGCTTGCTGGCGCCGAGCAGGCCAAAGGTCTCGCTGAGACAGAGCGCGATCCTCGGGCGGTAGGCGGGTCCATCCGATTCCTTGACCCACTTCGGGAGCCGGACGATCGCCAGCTGCCACGTGTCGGCGATGGTCGGAAGGCGGAGCAGGTGCGCGAGGTCGAGGTCGAGAATCTGGGACATGACGTGGGCTCCTCGCGGGGGCAGGAAGAGCCCGAACGCTAATCGGCGGACAACGCCGGGTCAACCGCTACGCCGCGGAAAAGCTCTCCGCATTCGCCCGTAAAGCGGTAGAATCCCGCCCGTTGGGCCGCAGGAAGTTAGCCTTGGGAGCGCCTATTTGAATTCTGAACGTTACGGCATGCGCCTGGACGGCGTGTCCGCCTATGCGCCCGCGCAGGTGTGGAGCAACAACCGGGTTGCCGCCCGGCTGCGCCTGGAGCGCATGCGGATGAGCGCCGGCCAGACCGGCGAGCTCAGCGCCGAACAGAACAAGCTGTTCGAGACCGGCGACCGCTGGGTGCGGCGGTTCATCGGCTTCACCGAGCGGCGATTCGCCGGCGAGGGCGAAGGCACCATCGATCTTGCCACGGCCGCGGCGCGGCAGCTCTTCGAGCGCCTCCGCATCAAGCCTGATGACGTCGACGCGATCATCGTCGGAAGCGTGACCCCCTCCTATCTCTACAGCCCCCCGGATGCCGCGCTGCTCCAGCACGAGCTCGGGATCCCCGTCGTGCAGGGACCCGCGCCCAAGGAGATCGTGGGCGCCGACGTGTCGCTCGCCTGCAGCAGCTGGGTGACCTCGCTCATGTTCTGCTACGCGCTGATCCGCGCCGGGATGGCGCGACGCGTGCTGCTGATCGGCGCGGACCGAATGAGTGCGGCGATCAACTGGCGCGACCGGAGCTTCGCCACCGTGCTCGGCGACGCCGGCACCGCCACCCTGTGCACCGCCGTCCCCGAGGCGGAGGACTGGTTCTCGCCGAACCAGTTCTGGAGCTGGCTCGACGGCAGCCACGCCGAGATCATCCTGACGCCGGTGGGCGGCTCGCGCCGCCCCCGGCCTTCGACGGACCAGCTCGACGCCGGTGAGCAGCGGCTGGCAATGGACGGCGCCGAGGTGCGCAAGGTCCTGGTGCCGTTCGTCGGTGGCCCCGCGATCGACGCCGCCCTGGCCAAGGCGGGATGGAGCCTCGAGGACCTGGACGTGGTCACGCTGCACGAGGCCAATCTCAAGCTCAACGAGTCGATCGTGACCAAGTGGCGCGAGCGCGGGTTGCGCGCGAACGTGCTCGACGCCGGCGGCCGGTTCGGCAACACCACCAGCGCCTCGATCCCGCTGGCGCTGGCGCTCAATGGCGAGGAGCTCAAGGTGGGGCGAAAGTTCGGCCTGTTCGGATTCGGCGGCGGCCTGTCTGCGTGCTTCGCGATGGGCACGGTGCGCCATCCGCTCCAGGCTTGGAGCAATGCCGACTAGGCTTTAGCGATTCCGCTTGCTTATTTGGCGGGCGTTGCCGATACTGCGCAGGTCTTCGGTTGCTTGTGGATGCGCCGCCAACCAGATTCCGCCAGAGACAAAGCTGGCGGTTTTTTGTTGCCTGGTAGTTCGCAGTCGATCGAGTACATCGGTCACGAAGACCGAACGCGGCCGCAGCGTGTGACGCGGCATAGGACGGGCCCTCGGGCCCGAGTACAAGGGAGTTTCAAGTGGCTAGTGGCACCGTGAAGTGGTTCAACGAGGCGAAGGGCTTTGGTTTCATCTCTCAGGCGGACGGCGGCGAGGACGTGTTCGTCCATTTCTCGGCCATCAACGGCGACGGCTTCAAGACGCTCGCCGAGGGCGAGGCGCTCGAGTTCGACGTGACCCGCGGTCCGAAGGGGCTGCAGGCGGCGAACGTTCGCAAGGCCTAGTTCGCACGAGGTACCACCTCGCGCAGCAGGGGCGGTGTCCGCAAGGACGCCGCCCTTGGCGTTTTGTGGGGATCGTGCTGTGATGGAGGCTTGGCCGCTCAACGTCTTATTTGCGCGCAAAGGAAGACTGCGTCGCGGTGGTACTCAAGGAAGCCAGCCTGGGCGTCCGTGAACTGGCCGACGTCCACCCCCCGATCCGTCGGAACCCCCATTCTCTCAAGGGAGTCTAGATGAGCCACCGGCGATACGAGGAGCCGGCCATCTCGCTGGAAGGAAATGAACCCTCGATCGAACAAATGATCGATCGAAGGCGTTAGGAGGAGCCCATTCTCGCCAGTTAGGCGCTCCTGGTTCGTCGAATCTCGCCACGGCTTGATGTGGCTAGCCCGCAGATGCTCGGGACGTACGACACCCGTGACGCGGCAGCGCGACTCAATTCCCTGCACGCGGTCGCGAAACAGTCCCTGACCGCGTCGCGCGAGCACCAGAGCCTGTCTCTCTGTCTCGACCAACGTGTGGTCGTCTTGAATCCTCTTGCTGAGGTGCTCCTCCCAGAGCAGGACCTCCGGCGTGACAACGGGTGCCTGCTCGGCAACGACTTCCGTCCGGGCCACAACACCCACGTCGCTGCCGAGTAGATCAGCAAGCGCAAACGCCAGCGGACGGGACAGCTCCGTGAGATAGATGCTCTGAACTCCACGCCCGTCTTTCAGCAGTGGTGAATACCTGTCGGGCAAGAGAGGCCGGAGTTTCTCGATCCAATCGGCAGGCCGAAACGGAGTTCCGGCAGTGTGAAACTCAACATCCACGCGCCAGCCAATCGCATCCCAGTTTCTCCCTGCACTGCCAAACTCCGCGGGCTTCGGCGCCTCGTAGGCATGTGATCGCGCGATGCCAAATGTGCCGATGCGCGTGTCAGCGAACGAGAAGATGAGATCGCCGGGGGCAACTTCACGCATGAACTCGTAGAAGGGGTTGCGTCCCCCCTTCTTGCGCTTAGGCGACCAGAGATACCCACCGCTCACTTCGTAGCGATAGGTCTGGTTCTGGTTCACCCACCAATAGCGCATGGCGTGTTCCTGCAGAGTCCGAAAGTACTAGTCCTTCGCGCCAGTCACGAGCGGGACCAGGACTCGACCGAGTATTGGCGGCCAGCATGCAGCCTGCGGGGATCGGCCTTGGGGTGCCACCCCCGGCCTAGCGGTACAACGCTTTGATCCGCCCCCAGCTTGTTGATTTCGTGGCCACCGGCGCAAACCCAAACACCTGGATTCGGCAGTTGGTAACGTCGGCAACATAGATACTGCCGGCGAGGCTCACAGCAACTCCCCACGGATGGTTGAACTGACCGTTGCCGTCGCCAAAGGTTCCCCACATAGCCGCATAGGCCCCGCCACCCGTGAACTTCTGAACCCGGTGGCTATCCGTGACGTAGATATCGCCTGCGGCATCGACGGTTACTCCATGGGGGAATTGGAACTGCCCGGCTCCAGTGCCGAATGAACCCCATTGGCCAAGATACGTGCCGGTGCCAGAGAATCTCTGTACTCGATGAGCGGTCGTGTCTGCCGCGTACACGTTGCCATCTGCGTCTGTTGCGAGTCCCCAAGGTGCCAGGAATTGTCCAGGGCCACTGCCGAAGGAACCCCACTCGCCCAAGAAGGTGCCCGTATCGGTGAATCTCTGGATACTGCGGCCCGACGCATTCACCACGTAGACATCGCCAGCTGGGCCAACCGTGATGGTGAGCGGAGTACTTCCCGCTCCATAAGAGTTCCACTTTGTGAGAAACATCCCATTGCTAGTGAATTTCTGGATCCGCCGATTGCCGAGGTCTACTACGTAGACGTTGCCGGAGGCATCGGTGTCCACGTCGGTGGGAATTGAGAATTGACCGTCCGCGTTGCCGCTTGATCCCCACTGACCCAGATAGACGCCGGTGCCCGAGAACTTTTGGATTCGATTGTTATCTAGGACGTAAACGTTGCCGGCCGCATCCGTCGCTAGTGACCTAGGCAGGTAGAACTGTCCATCCCCGCCGCCCACGCTTCCCCATTGGGCGAGGTATTGTGGCGCTTGGGCGGCCGAAGGGCTGGCGGTCGAAGGGCCCAGGATCAGAACCCATGCACAGCCTTTCAGAATTCGCCTTACCAACATGACCGGCCTCCTTGCCGTATGCCGCGCCTGCAGGATGCGGGCTGACAGGTTCTGGACCTGCTACCCCGTTCCGGACGGCGCAGAGTAACGCTCCAGCCTGGAATCGTCGGAGGTTTCTCTGCGCGGGCCCCCTGTCCACCTCGCGAGTCGCTCGCGGGGGACATCTAACCCCAAGCATCGAACGAGCTCAACGTTTGGCCGCAACTTTGGTCTGGAGGTCGGTCGAACTAGTTGCATCATTGCGACATCGGCAGTCAATTAGAGGCATGGCACGTTGGCTGGTGCAGTTGGATGGGGAACCGAGCGATCTCGAGGAGTTTCCGTTTTGGTTCCCGGACGGCGAAATCCACGCCGTTGAAGAGACCAAGAACGTCTACCTGACAGGCCCCGCTCTTGAGGCGTTTGCAGATGCAGACCGGGTTCATGAGTCTGCTCTGCAGGTACTAGACGAATGTTCTGCAGTTATCAGCCTCCTTTGGCCGAGCTTCGTGCGCCCACGGATCGCGCGAGTTATTCGTGAGACAGACGACGGCACACGCCAATCAACCACATTCGTTGCCGGCTCGGTTACCGTTCGTTCGAAGGTGCGTGCGGCTCTCAGCACATCGAGCGACGAGGACGGCCGACGTCACGCGACACAAACGCAGGCGCAGCTGCTCTTATTAGCCTCACGCTCTGACGAACATCTTCGGGCGGCGCTTTCTGTATGGGCCGACCCCCTCCGAACCTGGCCGCGACTGTTCCGCATACTTGAGGAAGTCGAGGCGCATCTTGGGAAGCAGCTTCAGAAGGTCGGAATTTGCAGCAACAACCAACGGGAACGGTTCACCCGTTCCGCAAATGCCGCGGAGATCTCGGGAAGGGATTCACGTCACGCTCTCGGGAAGTCAAACCCGCCCAAGAGTCCTATGAATCTCCCCGAGGCAGTCGGTTTTATTGGGGGTGTCTTGCAATCAGTGCTTCTGAGAGCAGGACCGGTACCCCACGACGGCCCTCCGACGTGATCAACGTCTCAGGTATCTGGCGACACTGGGATGGCCGGCGCGACTAGTAGCCGGATGGCCGACTCTCTCCAATACATCGGGCTCTCGCGCGGGCCGGCGTTTGCAAGGACGACGCCCTGGGCCTCTTGTGCTCGGATAGGGAACAGCCGACGAACGTGGACGATGAGGGGGCTGGCGCCCGAGAGGACGCTCGCGAAAAGAACACCTTGGCCTGGAGTCCGCGAGGTTCCGCCATAGGCCACCGAGTAACCGCCGGCGTCGTGCCAGCAAGTCTCGAACGTGGACCTTCAATGCGAAAGACCGTACCCTACACGGGGACAGCAGACGTGGAGAGGTCGGGAATACAGTGCAGCCATGAGAGCGACGATGTTCAAGAGGACGAGCCCCAAGTACTTGGAGGCACTTGAGTCGCTCCCTGAGGAGTTACGCCCCATCTACCACCGGCTCGTTGAGGAATATGCGTTCCACACCGATGTGAGCTACGGGCGCGGCTATGTTGCATACCGTGTGCTCGCCGCGCTCGTCCGGGACGGGTGGAGGCCAACCGAAGACGGTGGGCCCCCGAACGAACATCCCGCCACTGACCAGTCAACGCGCAGGACGTGACAGCGACAGATGCTCGATCGACCTTAGGCCGTCGCTCGCGGGAATAGATCCAGCAAGCTGTCACAGGTCGTCCAGTGAGCCCACGCGCTTAGTCCGACCGATGCTCGGATCACTCGCCAATCAATCTGCGGGCGGCCGGGCTCGAGAGGGCAGCATGGGACTCAAGTGCCTCGCTTCAAGCGGGAGTGTCGTCGCGACCTCTTCGAATGCAAGGTGGAGTTCGGCCGCCTATTTGCCAGCCCGGGCGGGTCTCAGAGGCGGTTCTACTGCGCACTCCCTGACACCTGCTTCGCTCTCAGCCGCCCTGCCGTGGCCAAACTTCTTCGCCTCATCGCAAGCTGGTAGTGTGGCGGCCCTATGCCCGCGCCGCCCAAGCTGTTGGAGCTAGTCGCTCGCTTTCGCGAGCAACAGGAAGCTTACACTTCCGGCCGGTACAAGGAGGCCCAACTCCGGAAAGAGTTCGTCGACCCGCTCCTACGCCTCTTGGGCTGGGACGTTGAGAACGAGCAGGGCTATGCCGAGCCGTACAAGGAAGTCATCCACGAGGACACCCTCAAGACCGCTTCCGGAACGAAGGCGCCAGATTACGGCCTTCGAATAGGCGGTGTCTTGAAGTACCTCATTGAGGCTAAAGAGCCATCGGTCAACCTGAAGGACGACCCATCGCCGGCGTACCAGCTCCGGCGTTACGCTTGGAACGCGAAGCTCCCGCTCTCGATCCTCACCGACTTTGAAGAGTTCGCGGTGTACGACTGCCGCTTCCAGCCGTTCGAGAAGGACAAGGCGTCCGTCGCTCGCGTCATGTACTTGCGCTTCGACGAACTTCGGGAACACTGGGACGAGATCTACGGCATCTTCTCCCGCGAGGCAATTCTCCGCGGCGCATTCGATCGTTTTGCGGCCTCAAGCGCCAAGAAACGCGGAACGGCCGAAGTCGACAATGCCTTCCTCGCGGAGGTCGCGAACTGGCGCAAACTCCTCGCCACGAACGTCGCTGCACGCAACCCTGCGCTGCAAGAGCGCGAGCTGAACTTCGTAGTCCAACGGACGATCGACCGAATCATCTTCCTGCGGATCTGCGAAGACCGCGGCATTGAGACCCCGAACCGGCTGCGTGAGGCGAGCGAAGGTCCCGGGGTCTACGAGCGTCTGTCCGACCTGTTTCGTTCTGCTGACGACCGCTACAACTCTGGTCTCTTTCATTTCAAGAGTGAGCAGGGACGCGACGAGGCCCCCGACAGCCTGACTCTTGGCGTCGCGATCGACGACGGGCCGCTTCGCCAGATCTTGAAGTCAATGTACTACCCGGAATCGCCGTACGAGTTCTCGGTGCTCCCTCCTGAGATCCTCGGACATGTCTACGAGCAGTTGCTGGGTAGCGTCATTCGGCTGTCACCCAAGCGCCGAGTCCAGATCGAAGAGAAACCACGAGTTCGCAAGGCCGGCGGCGTGTACTACACGCCCAAGTCGGTGGTCGACTACATCGTGCGTCGGACAGTCGGGCTGCAGCTCGAAGGCAAGAAGCCTGGGGCGCAGGTCAGCCGGCTTAGAATCGTCGATACCTCGTGCGGCTCTGGATCGTTCCTCATCGCCGCATACCAGTACCTTCTAGACTGGTACCGCGACCGCTACGTCGAGGCTGGCCCCGAGCGTTACCGGACCCAGCTCCACGAAGTCGGCCCAAATAGCTGGCGACTGTCGACTCCTGAGCGCAAGCGGATCTTGCTCAACCACGTTTTCGGAGTCGACATCGACGCGCAGGCCGTCGAGGTTACGAAGCTCTCGCTGGTCCTAAAAGTGCTCGAAGGTGAGAACGATCAAAGCATCACGCGACAGATTCAGCTGCTTCACGACCGCGCGTTGCCTGACCTCGAAAGGAACATCAAGTGCGGCAACACGCTGATAGAGCCAGCAGTCGTCAGCCACAGCCTTTTCCCAGACCAGCAGCTCATGGAGCGCATCAATCCGTTCGACTGGAACGCTGAGTTCCCCGAGATCATGGGCCGGGGTGGATTCGACTGCGTGATCGGGAATCCGCCCTACATCAGGATTCAGACCCTAAGCGAGGTCGCGCCAGAAGAGGCCGAGATGTACAAGCGACTGTACCGCTCAGCGGCCACTGGCAACTTTGACATCTACGTGGCCTTCGTGGAGAAGGCCCTGAGTCTGTTGGTTCCGACGGGGCGGATGGGTTTCATCGTTCCGAGCAAGTTCTTTACAACGGACTACGGCCAGGCGCTGCGCTCACTTCTGACGTCCCGCCCTCTCCTTCAAGAAGTTATCGACTTTGGACACGAACAGATCTTCAACAACGCCACTACGTACACGTGCCTCCTGTTCGCGGGTCCGACGCCAACGGACGGCGTCGACTACGCGAAAGTTGACTCGATTTCGCTTCCTCTCGTCCCGCCTCCGTTCCGTCGAATCCCATCCGAGCAGATGACCGCCGGTTCCTGGACCTTCCGATCAGACAAGGGTCAGACTATCGCGGCCAAGTTGGCTCAGCATAGCGCTCCTCTCCTGGCGCTTCCGGCTGAGATGTCGAGGGGATCGAGCACCGGCGACGACGAGACCTTCATTCTGACACGGAGCGGTCGGGAGCTGGTGACGCGACAGGGCAAGGCAGTCCAAATCGAGGCCGACCTGTTACGGAGTCCCATTAGCGCGAGTGATTTTGGTCGCTACTGGTTCCGTGCGCCCGAAATGGACGTGATCATTTTTCCGTATCGCAACGCCAGGCACGGTTTCGAGTTGATTCCGGAAAGCGACCTCAAACGGAGTTATCCGCGGGCGTACGAGTACCTACACTCACGCAAGAAGCAGCTTACTGCTCGTGCTCAGTACCAGGAGTGGTGGGCATACAGCGCTCCTCGCAACCTTGAAGTGCATGAGCGCGCCCAGATGCTTGTCCCTCTGTTGGCAGATCGCGGACTCGTTGGCGAACTCTCCGGTCACACTGGCGGCTATTGCCTGATGGCGAGCGGCGGCTTCAGCATCACCGTCGACACGACACGAACGAGACTCTCACCGCGCTACGTGCTAGGGCTGCTCAACTCGTCGCTTCTGTTTTGGCAGCTCAAACACATTAGCAACAAGTTTCGCGGCGGCTACGTCACCTGCACCAAGCAGTACGTCGGAACTCTTCCAGTCCGACTGCTCGACCTGGACGACGCCGAGCAGCGAGACGATCACGATCAGATCGTTTCCCTGGTCGGTAAGCTCGTTGGGATTACGTCGGAGCGCAATGCGGCGACGATCCCTTCAGACGCGACTATGCTCGACCGCCAGCTCGCTATCGCCGAGCGCGAACTCGACGACGCGGTGTTTGCGCTGTACGGGCTGACAATGGATGAAGCCTACGGCGTGAAGGCGGAGCTGGCTAAGCCGACCCTGGATTCGCTAGCCGTCGAGTAGCGGCAGCCAACGTCTATCTGGCACGCGCGACAAGGCCGCACTCGCGTCAACAGGTGATGGCTACCAAAGACTGGGCATGCGGCACCGGCAGTAGTTGTCGTGCCGGGTTCTAACCGAACAGCCCACCGCACTGAAGTTCGTTGTCACCCAACAATGCGACCGCAAGTAAGGAGGGTGGGTGGCCCTTGATTTCGTGTTAGACGCCTCTACACACACGCCGTTCCCCGTGGCGCCTGACTCATTCGGCTGTCACACAGCGGTTCTCGCTCAATCCGGATCCGGCAAGTCATTCCTTGTCGGCAGAGTTATTGAGGAGCTGGTTCTGAAGTCAAAGGCGCGAGTAGTCGTTCTTGACCCAAACTCGGACTTTGTCCGACTACCTGAAGTCAACGAGACCGCATGGAAAGACGCCAGGCTACAGCAGTGGTTTCCGCCTGGTGACACCGTGAGTTCGTTCAAGGCGGCATGGGCCACGGTTCGCCCCATCGTCGTGACAAATCGTAACCTTCCCGGCGTGCGACCCCTGAGGATCTCTTGGGGCGCCCTCACTGATACAGAGAGGGCGGCTATCCTCGACCTCGATCCCGCGAAACGGCCCCATGTCTATTGGACGTTGCTTCTTGCCGACGAGCTTGCGCGCACGCGGTGGGATGCGACAAGCGAAGCTGATTACGATTTCGAGCATTTCCGCAAAGCCACTGATGATGTGTGCGACTTTCTCCTTGGAGCAGAGGGTCCCGCTGACGTTGCGGCGATGCCAATCGCGTCAACCCTTCGTGATGCTGGCACCGATGCGGCTCTTGAGTTTCGCACATTGGCGACTTCAATGGCCGAGATGGATATTTGGCATGCTGTTGGCGATGACACGCCCGACATCGCGACGATTGTGACCGACGGCGCAGGCGGACCGTCGGTCGTGATCATTGACCTCTTATCTGTTGAGTCGCAAACTGCTCGGCTTGTGTTAACGGGTCGCGCGATTGCGGAGATTTGGAATAGTGCTCGCAGAGGCTACAGCGAAGCACTTCGCGACATCGATGACCCCGATCTGCGCGTTCCAACGATCATCGTGATCGATGAGGCTCACAACCTTGTGCCGACAACGCGCTCGTCACCTGCCGCAGAACGCATCGCAAGCGACCTGATACGCATCGCGGCAGAAGGACGCAAGTTTGGGCTGTTCCTCCTGGTAATCACGCAGCGCCCCCGGAAGCTCGATGCCAGCATTCTTTCGGAGTGTGATGGGCTCATGCTTATGAGAATGACCAATGAGAGCGACCTCCGCTCCGCGGCGGAGCTGTTTGGGTTCCTAGATGCGAGCGTTGCACGCACCTCCATGAACCTCAACGTAGGCGATGTTCTTCTGCAAGGGCGATTGGGCTCGAGCGCGACCGTCTACCACGTGGCCCCAAGGCGCACGAAGGAAGGTGGGAGGAGTCTCGATTCGAAGCACTGGACGGTGCCGTACTAGGCACGACAGGTGACCGTATACTGAGGACTGGCCGCTATGGGAAAGAAGTGGGCGAAACCGCTCTACGAGTTTGTCTTGCCAAGCCGCAAGATTACCGTGAACGTCACGCGGTCGTGTCCGAATTTCGTTGATCCCACGGCCGGCATATCTGACGTCGTCTCAGAACTACGGAAGACGGGCAAACTCCGAGTGCTCGACTTTGGAGCCGGCAAGCTGCGAAATGCTCTTTACATGCTGTCGCGCAAGGCTGGCTTTCGCGTCTGGGCCGTTGAGTTCAAGGAGTGTTTCAACACCCGCGCGGGCAAAGAAAAGCTCGCAGAAGCGCGTCGCTACAAGACATTCTTTCTGAAGAAGTGGCCTGATGAATTCCTCGCCTCGCGGTTCACGGTGGACGCTGTGTTGTTGGTGAATGTCGCGAACGTCGTTCCCCAGGAGGCCGACCGCAGGAGAATTGTTAGAGAGTGCGGGCGCCGGCTAAAGAAGGGCGGTTGGTTCCTGTGGATGTCGCAATACGGTGAGCCGGGGTACAAGCCGGGCGTCACGTCGCGACTACAAGCCCCTGACGGTGGTTGGTTCTACAGACTCAGCCAACAGTACCAAACGTACTACCGGGAGTTCGTGATTCCGGAGATTCAGACTTATTTTCCGAAGCGCAGCTACACGCTCGTCCGGCAGGTGAGCTCTCCCCACCACCGAGCGTTTGTCTACGAGAAGCGGTGAGCGGGGCCCGACACCCCGCAGCACGAGCGGGCGGCGATGAGCAAGCGCCCGCCCACATCCTGGTGCCCACGCCGAGCCTCTCTACATCCTACTCATCTGCGAGTCGAACGCATCCCCCGCTCTCCGAAGTTCGATGCTTCCTACCAGCCCGCTTGCTTCGTCAATTCTCAGACTCTAGAAGTGTCCCGAGACTACCGGGACGACGCTCTGGGGAAAGGCGATTGCAACGTTCCCCCTGTCGGGCCGCGTGCCTGTTTGTCAGCTGCTAGAAGAGTGGCTACTTGATGGCTTTCCAGTCCACAGGTTGCTCCTGCCAGGATAAGGTTCCCTGAAGTGCAGCAAATACGCGGACCAGCCCAACGTCTGGTTGACTGAAATGCGTCTGAAGTAGCTCTTCAGTGCGGCGCAGGATCCCATCCTTATCCATGCTCGTTCCTCTTCGGAAACAGCTGATTGATGAGGTCGCAGCAGATCGCCAGCGTCCTCTTCCCGGTGGGGCTCATCATCGCACTGCCGTGCGCCAACTTGTTTCTAAGAGCGGGCAAGACGTCACCAAGAATCTGGACGTAGGACTGAAGTGTCTGGCTTTCCGGAGAGTCCGGCTCCCCTCCGATCAGGGCAGACTCCTGGTTGTCACGTGCCCGCTGCTCCGCGATCCGCCGAACGTGTCGGAATCCGTCGTCTCGAATCCAGCCCTCTGAAACTGCCCGCTCAAGAAGACCCCTCAAGCCCGGTCCGAATTCACGTGTCCCCAAACGTGCTCGCTTGCGGAGCGCATACTCGACGGAAGAGTACGCATGCATCTCTGCCGCTTGATGGAAGTGGAACACGAACCACGAGTAGAGCAGCAAGTTACGGGCTGTCTCGAAGTGGACGCGGA
Organism: Candidatus Eiseniibacteriota bacterium; assembly: GCA_035275545.1. Lineage (GTDB taxonomy): Bacteria > Eisenbacteria > RBG-16-71-46 > RBG-16-71-46 > RBG-16-71-46 > WS-11. Next base: position 42,530 of record DATEMP010000019.1, read on the forward strand.
CAACTCCGGGAACGCCATCGTGCAGTGCGAACGCGACAATGTCCTGCCAGTGCGTCTCGAAGGTCATCCCCGAACGGAACGCGTACCGCGGGTCGACCGTGAACGCTTCCACGGGAGCACGAAGCGCGTCGCAGGCCTGGACAGCCTCTCTCCCACCTTCTTGATTGAGGTCAGGCATCGGTTCCTCCGTGGGGGGGGAGGCATGATTAAGAGTCGAGTGCACGAGGTCGAATGCTGGGCGCCATCATGATAGCCTCGCACGGCAAGCCAACTCCCTCAAGAGGATGGTCGCTATGGCTTTAGACGTCGAGGTCGCGTCGTCAGTGTCGAGCATCTTGGCCAGAGCGCTGACGAACGTCGTCTCTCCTGAGCTGGTCGGCTAGGTGTCCGACCAGCGGGTCGGGAAGAAGGAAGTCGAAGAGGCGCTGCTCTGGCCGTTCCTAGAGGCGCGCCAGCGCGTGACGGGCAAGGCCCTGACTTTCGTGGAGTCATCGGAGCGACCGGACTTCATCTGCGCGCACGGAAACCGCTGGCGCGTGGGTGTGGAGGTCGCGGAGATTACGTACGGGCCAGACGAAGCGATCAATGACGAGCAGGCGGTTGAAGAAGTCTACCGACTTATCGAGAGGAAGGAGAGGTCGCGTTGTCGGCCCGGATGGGAGTATCCAGGCCGGACCATCCTCGTGCTCGTGACCCAAGAGCTTGGTATCGCGGACATCGCATGGCTCCTCCCGAATGACGTCAGGTCGGACTTCTCGGACCATGGGTTCAAGGAGATCTGGATCGCGGACTTTACCGGGTACGACGCATACGGCAACGTCGAATTATTCGGCCTTTACCCGAGAAGGTGGTGGGGCCATCACCGGCGTCCGAATCCGCACGACAAGCCGTACCGATGGCGCAGACCCGGGGCCCGTCCATAGACAACCATGGCGCTTGAACCGATTCAGGAACTGGTGAGGCTCATCCTTGAGGCGGACGGCTACTTCGTTCGCAACAACGTGCGCTATCGCGTTGAATCCAAGACGAAGAAGAAGGATGGCAAGTCAGCGTCCTACTCCGACATCGACATCCTCGCCGTGAAGATTGACACGCAGACGGGGTTGGTCGTGGATCGCATCTGGGGCGAGACAAAGGGGCACCTGACCTCATCACTGACGGCAAGCTACCTTCGCTCGTTCGCCCCTGACTACGCTGTTCTTCTTAGCAAAACGGCGTGGTCGGACGCAGCCTTGGTGAAGAAGCACAGTGCGAAGTTGGAGACGCTTAGGAACAGACAGTCCCTAGCAAGAGCGAGGGCGGTACAGGTCCTCGGCGAGCCGTACCGGCGCGTCCTCTACTTCGGCGGGCGCAAGCCAAAGGACAACGGCAAGGGCGCTCTGGCGCTGCTCGACAAAGGTGTTGAGCTCGTCTATGTAAGGAATATTGTAAGGAATTGGATCGCCAAACTGACTCATCTTGAGGGTAACGAGGACGTAGTACGGGTGATTAACGCGCTCGACGAATACGGGCTCATTCGCGCGAAGGACGAGCCGGCAGGCCCATTGCCTGGTCGGTGAACGCACCGAGATGGAGCGAGCTCGGGAGATGATGAAACTTCAATCCGATGTGCACAGGAATTAGTGAACCGCGCGTCTTGGCCTGGACGAACACACCTTCATGTCATGGACACCGCTATACTCCACCCCATGCCTCTGCGCCACTTCCACCCCACCATCCAGCGCTGGTTCTCGGAGCGCATCGGGCAGCCCTCCCCGCCCCAGCTCGAAGGCTGGCCGCGCATCCGCTCGCGGCGCCACACGCTGATCGCCGCCCCCACCGGCACCGGCAAGACGCTCGCGGCGTTCCTCTCGGCCATCGACGACCTCGTCCGCCAGGGCACAGACCTCAGAGACGAGACCGCCATCCTCTACGTCTCGCCGCTCAAGGCGCTCGGTAACGACGTCCAGAAGAACCTCTCGCGCCCGCTCGCCGAGCTGCGCGCCATGGATCCGTCGCTGCCCGAGGTGCGCGTCCTGGTGCGCACCGGCGACACGCCGCACCACGAGCGGGCGGCGATGCGCAAGCGTCCGCCCCACATCCTGGTGACCACGCCCGAGTCGCTCTACATCCTGCTCACCAGCGAGAGCGGGCGCGCGATGCTCTCGACCGTGCGCACCGTGATCCTCGACGAGATCCACGCGATCGCGGGCGACAAGCGGGGTGCGCATCTCGCGCTCTCCATCGAGCGGCTCGCCGACCTGGTGCACGCCAACGCCGGCCCCCGCAAGGGCACGGACGGCCACGAGACCCTCCAGCGCATCGGCCTCTCGGCGACACAGAAGCCGGTCGAGGACGTCGCCCAGCTCCTGGTGGGCGCGGGCCGCACGTGCGAGATCGTCGACGTGGGACACCGGCGCGACATGGAGATTGCGATCGAGGTGCCGGACTCCCCGCTCGAGACGGTGTGCTCGACCGAGACCTGGGACGAGATCATCACGCGCATGGCGGCGTTGATCGGCGAGCACCGCACCACGCTGGTGTTCGTCAACACGCGCAAGCTCGCCGAGCGCGTGGCGGGCAAGCTCACGCTCAAGCTGGGCGAGGATCAGGTCACGAGCCACCACGGGAGCCTGTCGCGCGAGCGGCGGCTCGACGCCGAGCAGCGCCTGAAAGACGGCAAGCTCAAGGCACTGGTCGCGACCGCCTCGCTCGAGCTGGGGATCGACATCGGCGAGGTCGACCTGGTGATCCAGGCGGGTGTGACGCCCTCGTTCGCGGTGTTCCTGCAGCGCGTGGGGCGCAGCGGCCACGCGCTCGGGCGCATCCCCAAGGGCCGGCTCTTCCCGCTCACCCAGGACGAGCTGGTGTGCGCGGCGGCGATCGTGGACGGCATCCACCACGGCGATCTCGACCGCACGCCGCAGCCGAGAGCGCCCCTCGACATCCTCGCCCAGCAGATGGTCGCGGCGTGCGTCACCGAGACCTGGAGCGAGGAGCGGCTCTTCGAGACGTTCCGCTTCGCCTGGCCCTACCGCGAGCTCTCGCGCGAGGACTTTGACGGCGTGGTGGCACTCCTCAGCGACGGCCGGAGTGCCCTGCTCCATCGCGACGGCGTCAACGCGCGGCTGCGCGCCACCAAGCGCGCGCGCATCACCGCCCTCACCTCGGGCGGAGCGATCCCCGACACCGGTCAGTACCGGGTGGTGGTCGAGCCCGAGGCGATCCACGTGGGCACCCTCGACGAGGACTTCGCGATCGAGAGCAACGTGGGCGACATCTTCCAGCTCGGCAACGCTTCGTGGCGCATCCTCAAGGTCGAGCCGGGCGTGGTGCGCGTGGCGGACGCCAAGGGCCAGCCGCCGAACGTGCCGTTCTGGTTCGGCGAGGGGCCGTCGCGCACGCCCGAGCTGTCGGCGCGCGTGGCGCGCATCCGCGTCGAGGGCCGCGACCCCGAGTGGCTGGTGCGCGAGCTGGGCCTGCCGCGCGCCGCGGCGGTGCAGCTTTCCGATTACCTTCTCGAAGGCGAGCGCTCGCTGGGCGTGATCCCGACCCCCGAGTGCGTGGTGCTCGAGCGCTTCTTCGACGAATCGGGCGGCATGCAGCTCGTGATCCACGCGCCGTTCGGCGGGCGCATGAACCGCGCGTGGGGCCTGGCGCTGCGCAAGCGCTTCTGCGTCGGGTTCGGGTTCGAGCTCCAGGCGGCCGCCAACGAAGAGGCGATCGTGCTGTCGCTCGGGCTTCAGCACAGCTTCCCGCTCGAAGAGGTGTTCGACTACCTGCACCCCGACCGCGCGCGCGACCTGCTGGTCCAGGCGCTGCTCGCCGCACCGATGTTCGGTGCCCGCTGGCGCTGGAACCTGACGCGGGCGCTGCTGCTGTCGCGGATGCAGAACGGCCGCCGCGTGCCCACGCCGCTGGTGCGTATGCGCGCCGAGGACCAGCTCGCCAAGGCGTTCCCCCAGGTGCTGGCCTGCCCCGAGACGCTGCCGCCGGGCGAGATGCCGGTGCCCTGGGAGCACCCGCTGGTGCGCCAGACGATCGAGGATTGCCTCAACGAGGCGATGGACGTGGACGGGTTCCTGGACGTGCTGCGCCGCATGCGCGACGGGCGCATTCGCAAGGTGGCGGTCGACACCACCGAGCCCTCGGCGTTCGCGCGCGGCATCCTGAACGCGACGCCCTACGCGTTCCTGGACGACGCGCCGCTCGAGGAGCGGCGGACGCAGGCGGTCTTGTCTCGGCGTGTGCTGGACCCTGCTGCGGCCGACACGCTGGGGGTGCTGGATGCGGATGCGGTGGCGCTGGTGCGTTCGGAAGCCTGGCCTAGTGCCGAGAATGCCGAGGACGTGCACGAGGCGCTGCTGTGGATGGGCTACGTGACGGATTCCGAGGCTGCGCGGTCGGGCTGGAGCGAGTGGCTGGGCGAGCTGGAGGCGGCGCGGCGGGTTGTCGCCTGGGGTGGAGGCGGCGATCGCCGTTGGCACGCCGTCGAGGCGTCGCGCGACGAGAAGACGATGCTGCGCGGGCGGCTCGAGGCGATGGGGCCCGTGTTCGTGGCGCCGGGCGATGCGATGGAGCAGACGCTGCTGCTGCTCGAGGCGGAGGGTGCCGTGATGCGCTGCCGGCTCGAGGGCCGCCAGGCGTGGTGCGAGCGCCGGCTCCTGGCGCGCATTCACCGCTACACGCTCGAACGCCTGCGGCGCGAGATCGAGCCCGTGACCGCCGCCGAGCTGTGGCGCTTCCTCGCCTGCTGGCAGCACGCCGCCGAGGGCTACCGCCTGGAAGGCCCGCACGGCGTGCTGGAGGTGGCGAAGAAGCTCGCCGGGTTCGAGATCCCCGCCGCCCAGTGGGAGTCGAACGTGCTCGCCGCGCGCGTGCAGGACTATCGGCTCGACTGGCTCGACCAGCTGACGCTGAGCGGACACCTGGTGTGCGGGCGGCTGTGGGGGCGCGGGAATACGCCGATCCGGTCGACGCCGCTGTGCCTGCTGCCGCGTGTTGATCTCGACGCCTGGCTGGCCCTGGCCGAGGCCGCCGGCGACGAGGAGCCGCCCCTGTCGACCTATGCGCGCAAGATCCTTGAGGTGGTCGAGGCGCGCGGCGCGAGCTTCGCGCAGGAGCTTCAGGCCGCGGCCGGGCTGCTGCCCAGCCACTTCGAGATGGGCCTGGCGCAGGCGATCGCGCAGGGCCTGCTAACGTGCGATTCGTTCGGCGGACTGCGGCGCCTGATCACGCCGCCTAGTCGGCGGCGCGGAGTGGTGAAGCACCAGCCGCTCACCCCCGCCGGGCGCTGGTCGCGGTTCCGGGGGACGCCGGTGACGACGATCGTGGTCGGCTCGACCACCGCCCGCCCGCCGCTCGACGAGGCGCTGGTCGAGTTCGTGGGGCGCCAGCTATTGGCGCGCTACGGCGTGGTGTTCAAGCGCCTGCTCGAGCGCGAGCGCCTGCCCGTGCCCTGGCACCAGCTCGTGCGCCTCTACCGGCACTGGGAGCTGCGCGGCGACGTGCGCGGTGGCCGGTTCGTCCAGCGCTTCGCCGGCGAGCAGTACGCGCTGCCGGAGGCGATCGAGCTGATGCGTCGGCTGCGGCGGAAGCAGAACGCGTCCGAGCGACTCCACGTCGTGGCTTCCGGTACGGCGCCGACCGACCTCGAGGTCTCGGCGGCCGATCCCCTCAACCTCGAGGGAATCCTGACGCCCGAGCCGCGCATCTCATCCAACGTGCGCCGCCGCGTGAAGGTGGGCTGACCGGTTTCCTACTACTTCTTCTTCGGCACTCTGCGTCTCCTCATCGCCGAACAAGATCCGCGGAGCCATTCAGCGAACTGATCTACATTCATCCGCCCGGACGAAAGCGCCAGCATCGCGCCCACGGCGTCCTCTTCCGATGCTTCGAGCCTGAACCCGTTCAACTCCAGAAACACGCCGGCAACCGTCAGGGCAACCCGCTTGTTTCCGTCGACGAACGGGTGATTCTGAGTGATCGCATAGGCGTAGACGGCCGCGAGGTGAGGGACGTCTACGCGCTGGTAGGTGAAGTGATTCCTGGGGCTCTCGAGTGCTGCGTCGAGAAGCCCCTCATCGAGAATGCCACTTGCTCCCCCGTGTTCGGCCAGGAGCCTTTCGTGAAACGCGAGGACGGCCTGTCTCGAAATCCACTTGGGCTGTCGTTTCACTTCGCGAGTTCACGAAGGGCATTCTTGTAGCGGCTCATGAAGTCATCCGCGACCGCCATGGTCTCGGCGAAGCTCGGATCGTAGGGGGTCAGTCTGAAGCCGCCTCCGGGCGCCTCGGTTAGATACAACCGGTCACCTGCCTTGACCCGTAGGATCCGGGCAGCCTGGGTCGGCAGGGTGACTCCCAGCGAATTCCCGACCTTTCGAACCTTGAGCTGAACCATAACCGCAACCTCCTCTCTTGTGGACACAGATGTTATAACTCATCGGCGCAGTTGGTCAATGACTGAAGGCTGTTGGGAAGGGAGCGACAACTGCTGGAGTAGACTGAGTTTCCATGGTTCCCTACCCCCTTGCCCCCCGCCGGTGGCCGCTCGTGCTGGGAGCGGCGATCCTGTCGTGGACCACGGCGTGTGCCGCCCCCAAGCCTGCCGGCCCGTACGAGGAACCGCGCGCCGCCCTCGTGCGCGCCATCGAGGCCGAGGGCGTTCGCGACTCGGCCACGTTGGATGCCCTTCGCCACGTGCCACGTCACGAGTTCGTCCCGGAGGGGCTCCGCGCGCTGGCCTACGACAACGTGCCGCTCGAGATCGGGCACGGGCAGACCATTTCGCAGCCCACCGTCGTCGCCATGATGACCGAGGCGCTGCGTCCACGCCGCGGGATGAAAGTGCTCGAAGTGGGCACCGGCTCCGGCTACCAGGCCGCGATCCTTGCCCATATAGGCTGTTCAGTGCGCACGATCGAGATCGTCCGGCCGCTGGCCGACAGCGCGCGGTCGCGGCTCCAGCGGCTCGGCTACCAGAACGTCGTGGTACGCCACGGCGACGGCTATCAGGGCTGGCCCGACGAGGCGCCATTCGATGCCATCATCGTCACGGCCGCGCCGGACAGCATTCCGCGGGCCCTGGTGGAGCAGCTCGCGCCGGGTGGACGCATGGTGGTCCCGGTCGGGCCTGAGGGGGCGGTGCAGAGTCTAACCCTGCTGGAGAAGGACGCGGCCGGGAAGGTGAGCACGCGCGACCTGGCGCCGGTGCGATTCGTCCCGATGGTGAAGGGAAGCCGCTGAGCCGTGACGACGAGAACCACGCTCTCAGCCATGGCCGCAGTCGGGCTCGCACTGGTGGCTGGCGGCTCGGTACAAGCCTCGACCGACTCGGCGATCGAGTCCATCCGCCAGGGTTCGGCGGCCCTGGTGCCGCTCATGCGTACCGAGCTGGCTCGCGAGTTCCTCGAGGCGTGCTCGTCGTTGCCGGAGCCGCCGTCGCGGGTCGTTCTGCACGACCGGGCACGTGAGCACTACTTCAGCCAACGCGAAGCTGCGAGCGTGCCGGATTCGGTGCGCTTCAGCCTCGAGCCGGACTCCCTGGGCGGCCTCTTCTTCTACCAGACCCGCTACGGCCCGATCCTGAACTACACCCGGGTCTTCGAAGTGCTCAGCGCCTGGGGCGTCACCACGTTCGATCACCAGCGCGTGCTCGATTTCGGCTACGGACGCATCGGCCACCTGCGTGCGCTGGCAAGTCTCGGGGCAGACGCGGTCGGCGTCGACATCGACCCGCTGCTTCGCGCGCTCTACGCCGAGCCGGACGACCAGGGCGAAGTCAGAGGTCAAGCCGGTCGCGTTGGGCGCGTTGCGATCGTCACGGGGTCATTCCCTGGCGACACGGCGATCCGCGCGGCGGTGGGATCAGGCTACGACCTCGTCATCTCGAAGAACACGCTCAAGGGGGGCCACTCCCCGGCAGAACGGTCGAGCCAACGCATGGTCATCGACCTTGGGGTGAGTGATTCAGCCTTTGTCCGGGCGGTCGCCGCGTGCCTGAAGCCGGGCGGGCTGTTCCTGATGTACACGATCTCCGGTCGGAAGGGGAGTGCTGGGTGTCCTTTCTCGGACGCGATGCTGCGGGCCGCCGGTTTCGAGATCCTCGCGTATGATCGGGACGACTCTCCCGGCGCACAGGCCATGATGGGGACGCTTCATCATCTGCAGCCACTCGAGGAGGCGGAGCTCATGGCGCTGTATACATTGGCAAGAAGGGCACACTGACCAGAGATTGACCCCATGGGCACTCCCGAACACTGGAACGAGGTCTACGGCAAGAAGGGCCCGCTCGACGTCTGGTGGCTGGCGCTACCGCACCACGCGCCTCACGCCCATGAGCCGGCCCCAAGCTTGACGAGTATGTCCGATTTGACATACTATTCCATGTAAATGCAGCAGCCAGAGAAGGATCTCGTCTGGCTTCGGGGAAAGGTCAAGACCCCCCCGTTCTCCAAGGAGGCCAGGGTAGAGGCGGGGGTCCTGCTTCGGAGACTTCAGAGAGGCGAGAAGCTCTCCATGCCACAGTCGCGGCCCATGCCATCAATTGGCTCGGGCTGCCACGAGCTGCGGATTAGAGATGAGAGCAGGGTCTGGCGGATCTTCTACTTCATCGACGCAGATGCCATTGTGCTCTTGGACGTAATCGACAAGAAGACTCGCCGGACGAGTCAGGGTGTCATGGAAGAATCCAGAAAGCGGCTGGCGGCCTACAAAGCCGCTCGGTAGCAACGTCAGGACATGGAGCAACCAATGAACACGGCACGAAAGACGCGGCTTGCACGCGCTGGATGGCGGGTGGGAACTGCCGAGGAGTTCCTCAACCTTTCGCGCGAAGAGGCAGAGCTTGTGGAGCTGAAGCTCGCGCTCAGCACGTTTCTCAGACGTCATCGCGCAAGGAAGAAACTCACGCAGAAGGCCTTGGCCGCGAAGCTGGGTTCCAGCCAGTCTCGCGTGGCGAAGCTCGAATCAGGAGCTCGAGGCATCACGCTCGATCTCCTCTTCCGCGCCCTCTTTGCAACCGGGCTCACAACCGGAGGGATTCTTCGCGCGATGAGGCGCCGTGCGGCCTAAGTGGCCACTGGCGGGCTAAGCGGAAACGATTGACCTCCCGCCCGGCGAGGCATAGCCTCCCGGGTCTCAGGAGCGCCGCCCCCCAGGCGCTTCGCTCGGGAGAGAATCGATGCTCTTCCATGGCCGCCCGCTCCGCCTCGCACAGGCCGGCTTCGTCCTCGTCGCCCTGTCGCTCGCTCCGGTATTGGCCGCCGCCGACGGCCCGCCCTGGAGCTACCAGTCCCCTTCCAAGATCGTCTACTTCGAGGTCACGCCGCTCGGCAGCCTCCAGGTGACCTCCGAGTCGGGCATGGTGGTGCTCGATCCCGTCTCGGGTAGGGAGCTGTGGTCGCGTCCGGGCGTGACCCGCTTCGATGCGATCGAGAACACACCCTTCGCCATCATCCGCCTGAAAGACGCCGCGGAGGTGGTGCAGGTCGAGACCGGCAAGACGATGTGGACGTTCGCGAGCGCGGGCGTCGGCTGGAATGCGGGCTTCGTCCCGTTCCCGAGCTGCAGCCTCGTCATGATCGTCGACTACCCGGGGAAAGCCCCGGTGCTGGTGGGAGTGGATCTCGCCACCGGCGCGGTGCGCTGGAAGCAGACCGACGCGGTGGATGCAGCCCTGGCGGCGAAGAAGTCCTTCGCGCTCTCGCCCTTTTACCTTCCGCTCCAGGACACGGATTCGACGATCGTGTTCTACCCGAGCCACGGCGGTCCGGTCCGCGTGCATCTGGGATCGGGCCAGGTCGTCTGGAAGGCCCAGGGCTGGGGTGAGCGCCAGGGTTCCGAAGTCGGGTTCATGGCCCTCCCCTCGCCCATCGTGCGCGACGGGAACTCATTGTTCGTTCCCTACGGAAAGCGGCTGCTCGCGCTCGATGCCGGCGATGGCCACATCCTCTGGGACCATGCTCAGAACTTCCCGAGCCAGGTCGTACAGATGGCGCCGTGCGCGCAAGGGCTCATGATGCGGGGCCGGGGCAAGACGACCCTCAGCATGCTCGACCGCGCGACCGGCAAGGAAGTGTGGTCGGTTCCATTCAAGACGCTGGCGCCGTGGACCCCGTTCGTGATCCGCGGCGAGCGGGCCTATGCCGCGGGCGAGGAAACCCTGGGCGAGATCGCGCTCTCGACCGGCGCGACGCGCATCCTGGGCAAGTTCGAGTTCAAGGGGAAGGAAGTCCCCGCGGTGGTGGAGCCGCTGGAGTCAGGTGTGTTGGTCGCATCGAGCCAGAACATGTGGATGGTGGACTCGACCGGGACCCAGCGCTACCACTGCTATCTCAAGGCGCCGGGTGCGAGCTTCCTGGCGAAGTTCGCCAGCACCGCGCTGATGGTGGGGCTCAACGTCGTGTCGGTGTCGGCCACCCCGAGCGGCGGCTGGGCGCCCGTGTTCACCAGCAATCCAATCCTCAGCATGCGCTTTCGAGCGACCGCCAACGCGCGCCGGTACGCATACATCTTCACCAGCGCGTCCGACGCCACCGGCAAGGACGGGTTCAGCCTGGTGCGCCTGGACAAGGACACCGGCCAGGAGGCGGGCCGGCTTTGGATCGACGATCGCTCGCCGGAGTATCGGCTGGATGCGATCAGCGGGACGGTCTATCTCCTGCGCGACAACAAGGAGATCGCTGCGCTGCGGTACTGAGCGCAGCGCCGCCCTCGGCGGATCGCGTAACCTGCCGTTGCCCACGTTCTCATCTGACGGCGATTCCCAACCGCTAGCGAATTCGAACAACGCGCCGCGTCGCCTGGAAACGGCCTACTTCCATGCGAATGAAATAGACGCCGGCCCCGAGCATGTGGCCACGATCGTCGTCTCCCTCCCACCGCGCAACCTGGTGGCCAACGGGATACCAGCTATCGGCGATTCGCTTGATCTGACGACCATTCACATCGAAGACGTCCAGATGGACTCGCGCTTGCACCCCAAGATCGAAGGTGATGTTGGTTTCGTTTCGCGAGGGGTTGGGACGCGGCGGACCCAGGTAGTACTGATGGAAGACATCGCCGGGAACGGAGACGGATAGGTTCCACCGAAGGGACCACACGTCGTTGTAGATGCCACCGCCGACTCCGGCGAAAACCAGCATGCGGTCGCGGTTCACATCGTAGATCGCTGTGTGGTAGGAGCGCGTCGCGGGCAGGGTGCCCGTGGGCGTGAGCTGGGTCCACGCTGGGCTGCCAGGCAAGGATAGGGCCCACACGTCATTGCGGTAGCTGTTGCCAGCCTCCTGCCCCCCGAACGCCACCATGCGATTGCGGACGGGATCGTAGAGAATCGTGGGCCTGGAGCGCACAACTGGAAGGCTCCCTGAGGGTGCTAGCTGACTCCATGCCGGTGTGCCCGCAAGCGAGAGCGCCCACACATCGTTCCTGGAGTTGCCGCTGAACACCACCATCCGGTCACGCGGCGGGTCGTACATCGCGGCATGCAAGTAGCGCACGGCCGGAGGTGTTCCAGTCGGCACGAGACTCGTCCACGCCAGGCTGGAGAGGGAGAGTGCCCACACGTCATTGAACATCGTGGGGTTGTGCCACCCGGCGAAAATGACCATTCGGTCGCGAACCGGGTCGTAGATCGCGGTGTGACCGTAGCGTGAGGCAGGCGGCGATCCGGTCGTGGCCAACTGGCTCCATGTCGGAGTCCCATTCAGGGATAACGACCAGACATCGGCATAGTAGCCGCCACTACCAAAACCACTGAATACGACCATGCGCTCGCGAATCGGGTCGTAGATCGCCGTGTGCGAGTTGCGCGTCCCTGGGGGCGTTCCCACGGGAGCGAGGTTTGTCCACGTTGGGTTCCCCGAGAGTGACAGCGACCACACATCATTGAAGTACGACGTGTTGTCCGTTCCACCGAACACCACCATGCGATCGCGAGGTTGATCGTAGATCGCCGTATGTCCGTACCGCCTGGTGGGCGGCGTTCCGGCCGTAACCAGAACGCTCCAGCCGGGAGTCACAGGGAGCGTGAGAGACCATAGGTTGTCCCTATCAAAGGTGCCCAACCACCCGAAGGTAACCATGCGGTCTCGAATCCCATCGTAGATGGCAACGTGCTCATAGGCTGGCGTAGGTGGTCCCCCGGTGGGCACGATCGCGTCCCAGGCCAGGGTCCCGCCAAACGACAGTGCCCAAAGGTCGTTGAGCCCACCACCGCTTCCGAATCCCCCAAACACCACCATGCGGTCGCGCGCCGGGTCGTAGATGGTCGTATGTGCGTTGCGCGCGCTTGGAATGGTCCCGGCCGGGCTGAGCTGGTTCCATAACGGGCTCCCCGCAAATGACAGCGCCCATACTTCATTGAGGTAGCCAGTGGTGCTTGACCCACCGAACACGATCATGCGATCGCGCGGCGCGTCGTAGATCGCGGTGTGCCCCTGGCGTCCCGCGGACGACATGCTCGAGGCCGCGATACTCCAGGCGGGCGTCCCGGAGAGCGAGAGAGCCCGCACGTCGTTCCAGACCAGCCCGGCCCCAGCTCCGCCGAACACCACCATGCGATCTCGAATCGGGTCATAGATCGCGGAGTGATTGGCGCGCACGGGGGGCGCGGTCCCGGTGGGCGCAAGTTGACTCCAGGTCGGGGCACCCGCGAGCGACATCGCCCACACGTCGTTGAACCACGAGTTCATGCTCGGGACGCGGCCTCCGAACACGATCATTCTTTCACGCACCGGGTCGAAGATCGCCGTGTGTTCGGTGCGGGCCGGCGGAGGAGTTCCCGCAGGGGTGAGGGGAGTCCATACGGGCGTGCCAGCAAGCGAAAGCGACCAGACGTCGTTGGATCCTCCGAACACGATCATGCGGTCGCGCGGCGAATCGTAGATCGCCGTGTGGTTCCGCAGAGGGTTCAACGTGGGTGGAGGCGGAATGGAGACCCAATCGCCATCGTCGACCGTGACCCCTGTCGCCGGCGGATCCGGGTTGGAAGCAAGCGCCTCGTTCGCTCCTCCCTTTTCACCTTGCGCCACGTCTTCCATGAATGCGCGCTGCCAGGGCGCAAGGCCGGGGTCGCGCGCCGCTTCGGAAAGGCGACCCCGCGCCCCCGGGGTGAGGCCAGGGACTACGGACACCGCGCGTTCCTCCGCACGCGACGACTGCAGTGCCCCAGACAACAGCAGGAGAGCAATGACCCATGATGCGGTGCGATGCTTCAGCGGCCTATCAAGCATGAAGTCCTCTCCTCCCACTTAGTGCAGCACGAGAATCTTGCCATGCGCTCGAGCGTCACCGCTCCGAAGATCTACGAAATAGAGCCCGGACGTGATCTCACGGCCACTGCTGTCAACATGGCCCCACCGGACGGTGTGACGACCCTCGGCTATGACACCGTCGACAAGCGTTACGATCGTTCGTCCGGCGACATCGCGCACTCGCAGCGTCGCCTGGCCAGGGCGCTGCAACACAAATCGAATCTCGTGTGCTCCTCCGGCGGCGACCGGGATGACGGTCAGCGCACGGGACCGCCCCGACGGCTCACCCACGGCAACAATGATGGCCGGCGCCTCGCACGGGTCCGGGATGCCATTCGCATTCAGGTCATCCACGGTGCCATTCTCAATCTCTTCGCCGTCGTCCACACTATTGTCATTGCAGTCGAAGCGGAGTGAACTGATGGAGTCGTAGACGGCCTGCGTCATCTCATCAATGTCCTCTGTCGCGATAGCGGCAGGCACAGCGGCCGCCGCTGCCCCGAACGCCTCGCTCGGCGTGAACGATAGATTGCTCCAATCATCGTATGGACTCAGCGTTTGGCCGGGCGATGGGTTGGGAGTGATGGGGGCACCAAGAAAACTGATGTCGCGCTGGACGCCGACATCGTTGGCCGTTCCATCTCCATTCCAATCGACCGGGCCGCCCAGAGGCACCAGCATCACCCAGTCACGAATCACGCCATGACGTGGCGGCCCGACCGGCACCACTCGTGCCGGATCCCCTCCAATGCCGGACAACTCGTCGAGGCCGGCTTCATTGAGGGCGTTTAGGTTCGTTCGCGAGAAGTCGAGCCTCCAGCTGTTGCGATAGTTCTGCATATCCCTGCCGCGGCCGGGCGCGGCGGCGGGCCACTGCCACGTGTAGTTCATCACACTCACGTAGTTGGGCTTCGCGCGATTGTCGTCGTTGCCGCCATGTTGAAGGCCCAGAGAGTGGCCGAGCTCGTGCATGAAAGTCCCCGCACGCTTGTCAGAGTCCACGCCGCCGATGGGCCCGAGCGTGACGATAAAGTCGTCGCCCTCGCCTTCGCAGACGCCTGAGTATCCCGTGCTGAAATTGTCACCAAAGACGCAGTACCGGAATGCGAGGGCCCGGGCCCGCGCGATGTTGTCCCAATTGGGCGACGCTCGCTCCGCGGCTGTCCCAAACCACGAAGTCTTGAGCGAATGAATCTGAGGCCAAGGCGGATTGGGCCACACTCCGGCCGGCAGATTCGCATCGCTCACGCAGGGGTCGCAGCCAGCACCCACAATGTGGAGGTGAATGCCGGTTGTGCCGTCGGGATTCGAGACCGGGCTCTGGTCGAAAGAGCTGACGACACGCGCGAGGTCTGCGATTGCCGGGGGCCAGCCGGGTTGCGCGTCGACTTCGACATACACATCTTTGTGATTCGGGTTTGCGCCCGGAAGGGTGTACGGAGATCCGCCGGCTACGGGAATGCCCAGCACTTCCCATGAATCTGGGAGCCCATCACGGTCGCTGTCGCGCTCGACGGTTTGGGCATAGACATCGCCCGAAGCCGAACTGCGCGTGTCCTGCCACGTGATGATGGCTCCGCCGGAATTGTCTGAGACGCTCCAGATCTGCGTTTGATCGTTCACGGCGGTCGATACGGCTCGGCCGTTGGTTGGCATGCTCGGATCGATGACCCCTGCGCCTGATACGCGCAGCGCATAGATATCGGAACTTGCGCCACCGCGATAATCGGTCCATGCGACGATGAGCCCCCCTGCGCCATCCGAGATCGCATATGGGGAGCGTTGGTCGTTGGTGGCGCTGCACACGGCCAGTCCGTTCGCGGGCCAACTACCTGCGATTTGACCTGAAGTCAGGATGTGCTGTGCATAGATGTCGTAGCTTGTTCCGCTGCGGCGATCCTCCCAGCAAATGAGCGCCCCCCCGGACCCGTCCGGGATGGGCCTGTCGCTGAACTGGTCTCCCGCAGCGGTGCAAAGCGCGCGACCGTCTGTTGGCCAACTTGGGTCGACGACGCCTGACGCAAGAACGCGCTGCGCGTACAGGTCCGTGTTGTTTGAGCCCGCGCGACGATCGTCCCACACCACGATGGCGCCGCCAGAGCCATCGGGCACCGGCCAACTCCCGAACTGCTGGCCCAACGCCCCGCAGACACGACGGCCCGCGACAGGCCACGACGCATCCAATGCGCCGGTTGCGAGGACATGCTGCGCATAAACGTCCTGGTCGGTGCCACGGGAATCATCCCAAGAAACGATCAGCCCGCCCGCACCGTCGGAAGTGGGCCTGGGGTATGTCTGGTCGCCGGCTGTGACGCAGATGCCCTTTCCATTGGTGGTCCATGCAGCGTCCAGGCTGCCCGAATTGAGAACATGGTGACCGTAGATGTCATTGTTGCTCCCTCGGCGATCCTGCCAGAATACGAATACGCCTCCGGCCCCATCGGTGAGTGTCCTGGGAAGTTGTTGGTCACCTGTCGCGGTGCACACCGCGCGTCCGGTAGGCGGCCAGGCAGGATCCAGGACTCCCGATGACCGGATCCGCTGCGCGAAGATGTCGAACGTACCGGGCTGGCCACTCTGCCAAATGACGATCGCGCCACCAGAGCCATCGGGCTCGATCCTCTGGTTGACTTGATAGCCAGGCACGACAGATACGGGAAGGCCATTCGCGGGCCATGCATTGTCGACCGTCCCCAAGCTTGTGATGTGCTGGGCGTAGAGGTCGCCAAAGAATGCGTCGTTGCGGTAGTCCACCCACACAACGATCGCACCGCCGGCCCCGTCGGATACGCTCCATGGCTCACTTCGTCCGCCCGCCACGGTGCATACAGGCAGATTGACGTTAGGATCTACCGGCCACGCCGCGCTTGTGGGACTGTTCGCGGAGCACACGCCAAGCGATGCGGCCAGCAACACCAGGGCACTACGCCATCGCGAGGATCTGACCAAGTGGGTCACGGGCGGCCTGCCAGTTGACCACGAGCAAACTTGGAACGAAGGGGGGTGAGCGGCAAGCTTACACCTGCGCAGTCTCGACAGAAACGCTGAAATCCACGAGGACGCGCGACCCGTGCTCCCCTCTATACCGTCTGCAAATACTTGTGCACCGAGTAGATCGCCGCCGAGCCCTCGCCCACCGCAGCGGCAATGCGACGATTGGCGCCTGAGCGCACGTCGCCCACCGCGAACACGCCCGGCACGCTGGTCTCGAACATGAGCGGATCGCGCTCGAGGGGCCAGGTGCCCTTGGTCCGCGGCAGGTCGAGGCCGGTGAGCACGAACCCCTTGTCGTCCAGCTCCACGAAGCCCTGGAACGACTCCGTGTGCGGCGCGGTGCCGATGAATACGAACATCGCGGCGACATCGAGCGAGCGCGTCTCGCCGTTGGCGATGTTGCGCACCCCCACCTTCTCGAGGTGGCCGTTGCCGCACGCCTCCACCACCTCGGCCTGGCCCAGCACCTCGATGTTCGTGACCCCCTCGATCCGGTCGACGAGGTACTTGGACATCGCGGGCAGCAGCTGCGGCTTGCGCACCAGCATCGTCACCTTGCGCGCGTAGCGGGCGAAGAATAGAGCCCCCTGCCCCGCCGAGTTGGCGCCGCCTACCACCACCACGTCCTGCCCGCGGAACAGCGCGGCTTCCGACATCGCGGCCCCGTAGTAGATGCCGGAGCCGAGCAGCTGGGTCACGCCGGGCGCCTCCAGCTCGCGCACCGCCATGCCGGTGGCGAGCACCAGCGCGTGGCACGATACCTCGCTCCCGTTCGCCAGCGTCACGATCCGGTACGGATCCTCGCGCCTCAGCGCCTTGATCCCCTGGCCCACCATCATCTCGGCGCCGAAGCGCTTGGCCTGGGACGCGGCGCGCTGTGCGAGATCGGCGCCGGTGACGCCGCCCGGGAACCCGAGGTAGTTCTCGATGAACGAGCTGGTGCCGGCCTGGCCGCCGGGCGCGGACTTCTCGATCAGCAGCGTGCGCAGGCCCTCGGACGCGGCGTAGACGGCGCACGCGAGGCCCGACGGGCCGCCCCCGACGATGACGATGTCGTAGAACGGACGCTTGGCGAGAGCACTCAAGCCCACCCTCTCCGCCAGCTCGGCGATCGCCGGATTGACCAGGGTCGTGCCGTCGGGGAACAGGATCACCGGGATCTTGGGCGGATCGCCGGAGATCGACACCACCAGCGACCGCGTGGGCAGGTCGTGGTCGATGTCGACCCACTGGTAGGGCACCTGGTTGCGCGCCAGGAACTCGCGCGCGGCGTAGCTGTCCGGGCACCAGCGGGTGCCTGCGATGCGGATGCCGTCGAACGGCAGGCGCACGCGCCCGCTCCACCCGGCGAGCAGGTCGTCGAGCACCGGGTAGAGCCGCTCCTCGGGCGGATCCCAGGGCTTCCTCAGGTACTGATGGAGCCCGACGTCGTTGATCGCCGCGATCGCGGCGTCGGTGTCGGCGTAGGCGGTGAGCAGCGTGCGGATCGCTTCCGGGTAGAGCGGGCGCGCCTCGTGCAGGAACTCGATCCCGGTCATCACCGGCATGCGCTGATCGACCAGGAACAGCGCGATCGCGCTGCCGCGCTTCTGCATCTCGCGCACCACCTCGAGCGCCTCGGCGCCCGAGTTGGCGGCGATCACGCGGTAGCCCTCACGGTAGTGACGGCGGAGATCGCGCTCGACCGCCGCAAGTACCTCACGGTCGTCGTCGACCACCAGGATGACCGGCTTGGCCACGGGCGCTCGCTCTATCCGCTGCTCGGCGCGGTCTTCGAGTGGCGACGAATCGTCTCCTCGATGTCCGCGAGCTTGAACCGCGTCATCCGCACGATGTGAGCGTCCTTGCGGAACGCGGGCGGCACGATCCCGCGCGCCTCGTCCTTGTTCGCCACGTCGACGAACATGTAGGCGCTGTGGTCGCCGTCCATGCATCCCCAATCGGCGTTGGCCAGCAGGTGCGATCCGGTGGCGAGGAACACCTGGACCACCTTGGCGCAGGCGAGCGTGTCGGGATCGTGGGGCACTGAGATCAGAAACTTGGGCATCGATGTCCTCCTTCAGTCGCGGCGCGTCACGCCGCGGGCAGCGTCACACAGAACTCGGTGGACCCGGGGCGGGACGAGAATTCGATCTGGCCGTCGTGACCCATCACCAGTCGCTGGACGATGTCGAGCCCGAGCCCGGTGCCGTGGCCCTGCGGCTTGGTGGTGTAGAACGGCTCGAAGATCCGGTCCTTGATCTCCACCGGGATGCCGGGACCGTTGTCCTTGACCCGCACCAGCACCTTGCCGTTCTTCTTCGAGGCATTCACCTCGACCCGGCCGGAGACGGGCGCGGCGTCGATCGCGTTGTCGATCAGGTTCTGCCACACCTGGTTCAGCTCGCCGCCGAAGCCGTCCACCTGAGGCAGCCCCTCTTCGACGTTCACCGCGATCTCCACCGACTTCGAGCGCGCCTTGCTCCCCAGCATCGCGATCGTGTCGACGAGTCCCTGCCCGATCGACACCGGCTTGCGCTCCTTCGACTGGTCCATGTAAGTGAAGCCCTTGATGGCGGCGACCAGCTTGTGCACCCGATCGGACGCGATCTCGACCTCGGCCGCGAGCCGGCGGGCGCGCAGGCTGGCGGAGATCGAGCGCAGCGCGAAACCGAGCGCTTCGGTCCCCACGTCCCGGGCGAGCGGCTCCAGCAGGTCGAGCGTCACGCCCGACTCGGCGAGCGTCTCCGCCAGCTCGGGCTCGAGCCGGTGCCCGGCGAGCCACGCCGCCACCTCGTCCTCACGGTCCGCGCGCTCGAGCGCGCTCAGCGGTCGCTGCTGGCCGGGCTCGCACACGTCGCGCATGCGCTTGATCGCCTTGAGCTGCTCGGTCGTGAGCTGCTGCGAGCCGAGCGCGAGCGAGGTCGCCTCGACGTCGATCAGGCGCGCGGCGAGCTCCTTGGAGCTGCGCGCCACCGCCGAGGCGGGATTGTTCAGCTCGTGCGCGAGCCCGGCGGAGAGCCGCCCGAGCGAGATCAGCTTCTCGTTCTGATAGTCCCCGGCGGTGAAGCGCCGCGCGCGGTCCAGCATGACGTGCACCAGGATCGCGGTCACTTCGTAGCACTGCTTGATCATCTCCGGGAAGTGCTCGGCCGGCACCATCAGGACTTCGGACGTCTCGTCCACCGTGGTGGTTCCGGGCGGCTTGGTCAGGCGTGAGTACGGCAGCAGGCCGGAAACGTCGCCGCCCGTCCATTCGATCATCGTGCGCGGGCCGCCCCCGCGGTCGACCCGGATCGTGATGTGTCCGGAGAGCACCACGTAGAGCGAATTGATGGGGGCTTCAGGCGAGGCGACCACGTCGCCAGGCTCGAACCGGCGAATCGTGCCATGGTTGGCCAGCCATTCGAGCTGTTCACGCGGGACCGCGCCCAGCATGCGGTGCTTGGCGAGGCGTTCGACCAGTTCGGGGTTGGTCATGGCCGACAGCCTACCGCGAAATGCGAAACCCCGCAGGTGGAGCACGCCACCCACGGGGCCCGCTGCCGCCGCGAGGCGAGGGGCACGTTTGGCCCTATCTCCCCACTGAGCGAGCTAGCACGCAGCGTTCGGGGCGGTTCAGCCCATATAGAGCCCCGTTCCGTCACTTGCCGACAACGGCTCGTTCGCCATCGGCCCTACGCTACATGCCGCGGTCATCCGACCACAGTGGTCGCCTATCGGACCCTCGCGACAGCGCTGCGGGTGGGTTGCATGGCCCGGGCCAGCCTGGCGACGGCGGGGGCTCGCGGGCGCGACGCCGCGGCGGGAACGGTCTAGACCGCGGCTGTCCCGGGACGGTGAAGCCAGTTCTTACCGGTTGCGGTAGAATCTTCCGTCATGAAACGACTTCTGGTGTTTGCCGCGGCTTTGGTCATGGTGGTCGGGATCGCCGCGCTGTCGCCGAGACTGAAGCCGGGTCTCGCGCCCTCGCGCGAGGCACCGATGTCGGTCGGCACCGAGGACGATCCCAACGCCCAGGCGGAGATGGAGTTCCTCATGCTCCGCGATCCGCGCACCAACGAGATCCCGCGCCGGATCCGGAAGCTGGAGATGCTGTTCGCGCGCAACCTCCCGACCCGGCGCGAGCTGAACAACCAGGCCCGGGCCCAGGGCGGACCGCCGCTCGAGATCCTGGAGTGGATCGAGCGCGGGCCGAACAACGTGGGCGGGCGTACGCGGGCGTTCGCGATCGACGTGGCCAGCTCCACGACGCTGCTGGCGGGCAGCGTGGGGGGCGGCATCTGGAAGACCGTCAACGACGGCGCCTCATGGTCGCTGCGCACCGCGCCGGCCCAGATCCACGGCACCACCTGCATCGCCCAGGACAAGCGCGCCGGCAAGACCAACGTGTGGTACGTGGGCACCGGCGAGATCCGCGGCTCGACCACCAACCAGACGCGCTGGGGATCGCTCTACCTGGGCGACGGCATCTTCAAGTCCACCAACAACGGCGACTCGTGGACGCTGCTGCCCTCGACCAGCACCGGCACCCCGCAGACCGCCGACCCGTTCGACTTCGTCATCAACGTCGCCACCTCCCCGACCGCGCCGATCGCCGAGGAGCACGTCTACGCCGCGACCTTCCGCGGCGTCTACCGCTCGATCAACGGCGGCGGGAGCTGGACGCTGGCCCAGCTGTCGGACTCGGGCTTCACCGACGTGGCGGTCACCTCGACCGGCGTGGTGTACGCGTTCACGCGCGTGCCGCAGCCGCGCATCTGGCGCTCGCCGGACGGCGTCACCTGGACCAATATCCTGCCGGCGGCGGGCTTCCCCACTTCGGTCAACCGGATCGTGATCGCGCTCTGCCCGTCCAATCCCAACGCGGTCTACTTCTTCGCCCAGGGCGCCAACAACACGCCGGCGGTGGCCACGCACCAGATCTGGAAGTACACGTACGTATCGGGGAACGGCTCGGGCGCGGGCGGCACCTGGGTCAATCGCGGCGGCAATCTGCCGAGCGACATCAACACCCAGACCGGGTACGACCAGCTGATCCAGGTCAAGCCGAACGACGAGAACTTCGTGATCATCGGCGGCACCAACCTCTACCGCTCGACCAACGGCTTCGCGACCAACGCGACCAACACGGTCATCGGCGGCTATCCGTTCTACCCGGATGGTCTGTCCCATCCCGACTTCCATTCCGGGGCGTTCTCCCCTACGCAGCCCAACGTCTTCTACGCGGCCGATGACGGCGGGATCCAGAAGGCCGCCGACATCACGCTCACCGACATGCTGTGGACCTGGCTCAACAACGGCTACAACGTCACCCAGTTCTACTCGGTCACGATCGCGCCCGAGGCGGGGAGCAACCTGATCATGGCCGGCGCCCAGGACAACGGCACCCAGCTCGGAGACGCGCCGGGGGCGTCCGACTGGCTCCATGTGTTCGGCGGCGACGGCACGATCGTCAAGATCGCCCCGATCGCGGACGACCGGCTCTACACGCAGTACCAGGGCGGGCAGATGCAGCGGCAGACCCGCAGCTACGCGGACGTCATCTTCATCAACCCGTCCGGCGCCACGAACCAGTTGTTCGTGAACCCGATAGTGCTCGACCCGAACAACTCGCACCTCCTCTACTACGCGGGCGGGATCGCGGCGAACACCAGCCGGATCTGGCGCAACGACAACGCGCCGGAGGCCACCGACATCGACGGGTGGAGCAACCTCGCCGCCACCGAGGTGGGCGCGGGCCTGGGATACAACCGCCAGATCACGGCGATCGGGATCTCGACCGCGGGGAATCCCAACGTGCTCTACTACGGCACAGGGGACGGCATGGTGTTCCGCGCCGACAACGCCCACACCGCGACCCCGACCGTCACCAACGTCACGCCGCCGGGGCTCAACGGCGGATCGATCACCGGCGGCTTCGTGCGCTGCATCGCGGTCGACCCCACCAACTCGAACCAGGCGATCGTGACGTTCGGGAACTACAACTTCCAGAGCATCTGGTACACGACCAACGGTGGCGCCAACTGGACCGACATCGAGGGCAACCTCGCCGGGCCGGCCGGCCCCTCGGTGCGCTGGGCGCAGATGTTCTACGTCGACGGCCAGCTCCAGGTGTTCCTGGGCACCAGCATCGGCGTGCTCTCGACCACCGCGCTCGCCGGCGGCTCCACCGTGTGGGCGCAGGAAGCGACCGAGACCATCGGCAACGTGATCGTGGGCTACATGGACTACCGCGACTCGGACCGCACGCTCGCGATCGGCACCCACGCGCGCGGCGTGTTCACCGGCACCTTCACCACGCCGGTGGCGGTCGAGCCCACCGGCCGGCGCACGGGCGTGGCGCTCGCCCAGAGCGCGCCCAACCCCACGCAGCGCGAGGCCACGATCGCCTTCGACCTCGAGCGCCCGGGCCAGGTCTCGCTCAAGGTGTACGACGTGCACGGCCGTGAGGTCGCCACCCTGGTGAACGGCCATCGCGAGCGCGGCCGGCACCAGGAGCGCTTCACCGCCGGCCGCCTGGCGGGCGGCGTCTACTACTACGTGCTGCGCGCCTCCGGCGAGACCCTCACCCGCAAGCTGGTGCTCGCCAAATAGAGAGGGGCGGGAGCGAACGCCCCCGCCCCCTGCGAGCGATCCGGGCCTACCGCGCCAGGATCGCCACCCGGTTCGACTGGGACTCGGCCCCGGCGCGCACGCGCACGAAGTAGATCCCGTTCGGGACCGCCTGCCCGCTTCCGTCCCTGCCCTGCCACTCGAACGTGTGACTGCCCGCCTCGCGCTTGCCGGCGAACAGCGACTGCACGCGGCGGCCCTGCGAGTCGTAGACGTCCACGTTGACGTCGGTCGCGCGCCCCAAGTCGAACTGGATCCTGGAGCCCGAGCCGAACGACGCGGCGCCGAAGCGCGACTCGACCTTGACCGGAGAGAGCAGTGCCCCGGCCCGTGCCGGCGCCGCGCCCGCCCCGGCGCGCTGCACGGTCTTCGCCCCGGGCGTGAACGTGATGAGCTCCAGCCGGTCGCCGGACTCGGGGTCGCGCTCGAGCATGAGGCCCACGTTGGTGGCGTAGAACTTGTGCTCTTCCGAGCCGGGATCGAGCGGCGTGAAGTCCTTGGTGACCACGCAGTGCCCGTCGCAGTCGGCGCCCGGAACGGTCTCGTCGCCGGTCAGGCTGATGACCTCCGCCATGTCCTCGGCAGTGCCGAGCGCGAACTCCTGGCGGTAGACGTCGCCCACCTCGGGATCAGCCTTCATGATGAGCCCGGGGAGTGCCCCGTCCTCGCCCGCCAGCCACGAGCCTTCCAGGCTGGTCACCACGCCTTCCTCGATGGTCTCCGAGTGCTCGCCGAAGTACCAGACGTTGCCGTCCTCGTCGACCGCGAAGTAGTCCTGGGTGTTCTCGGTGATCTCGCCCTTCTCGCGTACGACGTCCGTTACCACGAAGCACTCGACGCCCATGACCTCGATGGTCTCGTCGGTCACGGTGACGTCGACCACCTCGCCCTCGCCCTCGTAGTGCCAGGTGGAGCCGGGCACGAGCGGGAAGTAGGGATTGGGATTGGCCGCCGCCGCCTCGGGGCTCCGGTAGTGGTCGGGATCGATGTCGGGGTTGTAGCGCGCCTGGCCGAGATCGCGGCAGGCGTCGTTGCGCGCCTCGAACTGGTCGCGGCATTCCTTCTCGGCCTCGCGCAGCGCGTCCTTGGTCTCCTCGATGCAGGCTTCGCGATCGCTCTCGTCGGCGATGTTCAGACATGCGCCGAACGCGGTCCAGTAGTCCGCCTGGATCTCTGCCTTGCAGGCGCGGAGCAGCGCGTCGGCGGTCTGCGAGCAATACCGGCGCCCGCCGCCATCCCCACCGCCCTCCCGACCGCCGTCGCGCCCGTCGCGCCCGTCGCGCCCATCGCGATCGAGCAACGCGGTCTCGCGTTCGACGATCGTGGTCGCGGACACGCCGGGGTCCGCGGGGAACGGCCCACTACCGGGCGGGGCCGCGTTCGCGTTTGCCGTGAAGACAGACATCCCAGTCAGAATGATCAACGACCACATATGCTTCAGCATGGCGCGTCTCCCTGCGATACGGCTCCTCATCCACGACGAGGGCGGCTTTCCCATTCGTCGCGAAAGCACGAGGCCGGCATCGGCAGCGCGAGACGTTCCCGCAGTCCCTTCGGGCGGCAGCGAAGGCTTCCATGGCCTGACGCGTTTCATTCCGGGCGGGGGCCCGAACGGCGGCGGGACGCAGCGAGGACGCGGTGCGGGAGCAGTCGCGCATGCTGGTGCGCGGCACCACGATGTATCGATTATGGGCATCGCGCCTGGGCCGGCGTCAACGGCGAAGTGCGCGAATCGGACCTCTATCGGGGGCTGGTGGTCGCTCCCGCTACCGGACCGCCGTTGGGCGAGCGCCCGTAGGGCGTCCGCCAGGGGCGCTCAACCACCTGCGCATTCATATCATCGCCACGCTCACGCACCGCGGGCAGGATGTATCGGGGGATCAGCTCCTGGCCAATGTGAATCGTGGACCGCGCGGTATTGTAATTTCCGCCATACATCGCGATCACCAGGTCGAGCTCGGGGATGACGACCACGCCCTGGCCCCCGTTGCCGCCCGCGTAGTACGCGGCCACGGTGCGGTCCTTGTACGGAAAGTCAATCGCCCACCAGAGATAGCCGTAATAGATGTTGCGCAGGTGGTAGAGGCGTCCCGAGGCGCGGGCGACGAAATCGCGGTCGAGGATCGTCTTCCCCTGCCAGGTGCCCCCGTTCAGCATGAGCTGGCCCAGCTTCATGAAGTCGCGTGGCAGGAATTGCATGCTGCCGCCGCCGTAGGGATTGCCGGCCCGGTCGAGCGGGAACGCGTAGCGGTCGATCTCGAGCGGCTGGGCCACCAGCCGGTCGAAGGTGTAGAGCGGCGACTCGCCGGTGGCGTGACCGAGCACGCCCAGTGCCAGGTTGGCGACTCCACTGCAGTAGACCGACTTCTCCCCCGGCGCGGTCGCCATCGGGACTGCGAGCGTGTACTTGTAGTAGTCGGGCTCGTCGCTGTCGTCGGTCATGGTGTCTTCGCGGCCCGGCGCCTTGGGATCCGTGTCGTCGCAGTAGAACCCCGCCGACATCGTCAGCAGGTGCTCGAGCGTCATGGCGCGCTTGCGCGGCTCGAGGTCGGCGGGGAGCCTGCCACCGTTCATCACCTGGTAGACCGGCGAGGCGAGCGTGAGCGGCGCACGCGCATGGAGCGCGGCCCCCACGATGACCGCGGTGACGCTCTTGGCCGCCGAGCGGGTGTCGTGGAGCCGGTCGCGGCTCTCGCCGTGGAAGTACTCCTCGAAGACCAGCTTGCCGTGCCGGGCGACCAGGAACCCGTGGATCTGCGGCGTGTTCGACGAGTCCATCGGCATGTCGACGATCGCCTGGACGAAGTGCTCCATGCCCGCGCGGCTGATGCGCGCCTCCTCCAGCGTGCCGGTGGGCCATCCGTCCTCGCGTACGAGCGGCGGTCGGTAGACGTAGCGCTCCGGCTGCCGGCCGCGCGGCCAGTAGGCGCTCTGGTCGTCGTCGCGGCTGAACTCGTAGGTGCTGCCGCGCAGGGTGAGCTGGATGACCTTCTGGGTCGAGTCGTATCGCCCGGCCGCCACCTGGCCCACCGTGGTCTGGCCGAGGCGCTTGCCGATGAGCTTGACCGAATCCCCCTCGAGCGTGATGCGCTCGACCCCGAGGAGGGTTCCCCAGTCGCGGTCGGGGTTTCGTAGCACCGCGCGCAGCAGGCCGTCCGAGCGCTTGGTCACGAGGAGATGGAACGTGAAGGAGTCTTCGCGCGGCACCACCTCGCCGCGCCAGCGGTTCGGGCCGTCGGCCCGGAGCCGCACCGGCGAGGCGTATCCGCCTCCGGCCCCGAAGCCTCGCGGGAGCCAGTGGCCGAGGATCGAGCCGTCGGGCTCGAGCCTGCCCCGGAACGATCCGTGGCCGCTCGCGAGCTCGAAGACCAGCTCCCGGCCATCGAGGCGCATGGGCGTTCGCACGCCCACCATGTCCGCGGTGTAGTCCTTGCCGTCGCGGAGGATCACCAGCGGGCCGTCTGCGACCGGGCCGAACCACTTTCGCGCCGTCCAGATGCCGATGAGCTCGTCGCCGGGCGGCGTGGAGGCGGCGTTTGCAGCGGGCGTGGCGGAGATGGCGAGCAGCAGGGCAAGGGCGAGCACGAGCATGGGCGAGCCTCCGGGACACCCAGTAGACGTCCGCGGAGCGGTCAGGGTTGGGTGGTTCTGAGCTCGCGATGGGGATCGGCGCCGCCCGCCGGGTAGAGGGCGGCGAGCAGGGCGCTCGCCGGGGCGTGGCGTAGTGCGGCGGTGCGCAGGCGGGTGACGATCGGGTTCCGGGTCGTGGTGGTGCCGGCAATCTGGCGGGCGAGCGTCACGATCCGGCGGGTGCGGACGATGCGTACCATCTCGTACCGGCGGAGCGACGTGGCCGGGTCGCGGGCGGGCGCGAGCACGAGCCCGAGCGCGACCGCGTCCTCGAGTGCCTGGGCGGCGCCCTGGCCTGCGTGCGGCAGCATCTGGTGCGCGGCGTCGCCGAGCAGCGTCACGCGTCCGCGGCCCCATACGTCGATCGGCTCCCGGTCCATCAGCACGTCGAAGCGCAGGTCGGCCGGCTGGGTGGCGCGGACCACGGCGCGGAACAGGTCGTCGAGCGACGCAGCACAGTGCTGGGCGATCGCGTCCGGCTTCGAGAGCTGGGGCGGCACGTCGGCGGCGAGCATCGACACGTACCAGTAGACGACACTCCGCCCGGCGCGGGCGATCGCCGCCTCCAGGCCGGGCGCCAGGTAGCCCACGCCGCTTAGGTCGCCGAGCCCG
>DATEMP010000020.1:0-7035 GCA_035275545.1 Candidatus Eiseniibacteriota bacterium
CGCCGCGATGGTGCTCGAAGCCCACCGGCCGGCCGGTCGCGTGGTCCGGCGAGCGCACCATGCCCAGATCCTCTGGCTTCACCTGCGCCAGGTCGGTGCGATCGAGGTATTCGAGGCCCAGCACCCGGAACACGTAATCCACGACGCTGGTGCAGAGCCGGATGTTGTCGTGCCCGTCGACCCGGCCGTGCGGCTCGAAGCGGGTGAACGTGAACTGGTCCACCAGGTCGTTGAGCGGCACCCCGTACTGGAGGCCCATGGAGACCGCGATCGCGAAGCAGTTCATCATGCTCCGGAATGCCGCGCCCTCCTTGTGCATGTCGATGAAGATCTCGCCGACCGTGCCGTCCTCGTACTCGCCGGTGCGCAGGAACACCTTGTGGCCGCTGATGCGCGACTCCTGGGTGAACCCGTGGCGCCGCTTGGGCAGCCGGCGCCGGCGCAGCTTGGGGTGCACCGCGGGCGCCGCGGCGGCGGCCGCCGCCGGAGCCGGTTCCTCGACCTTCTTGCTGCCGGTCGCGAGCGGCTGCGACAGCTTGCTGCCGTCACGGTAGAGCGCCACCGCCTTGAGCCCCGAGCGCCAGGACTCGAAGTAGATCTGCTCCACGTCCTTGATGGTGGCGTCCTGCGGCAGGTTCACGGTCTTGCTGATCGCGCCCGAGATGAACGGCTGCACAGCAGACATCATGCGGATGTGGCCCATCGGCTGGATGAACCGGGTGCCGTGCGGGCCGCAGCGGTTCGCGCAGTCGAACACCGGAAGGTGCGGGGGCGAGAGCCCGGGAGCGCCCTCGACCGTGAGACTGCCGCAGATGACCGCGTTCGCCGCGTCGATCTGGGCCTCGGTGAAGCCCAGGAACGCCAGCGCGCTGAAGGTCGGCTTCTCGCGCTCCTGCATGCTGATGCCGATCCGGGTGAGCGTGTCGTCGCTGATCAGGCCGCGCACGAACGCGAACCGGATGTCGAGCATCCCCGGCAGCGCCTTCTCGATGCGGTCGATCTCGGCGGGCGGGATGCCGCGCTCGAGCAGGCTGGCACGGTTGATGTGCGGCGCGTCCTCGAGCGAGCCGGTGCCGAGCGCGTGGCGGATGATGCGCTCGATGGTGGGATCGTCGTAGCCGAGCCGCCGCAGCGCGCCGGGCACGGACTGGTTCACGATCTTGAAGTAGCCGCCGCCCGCGAGCTTCTTGAACTTGACCAGCGCGAAGTCGGGCTCGACCCCGGTCGTGTCGCAGTCCATGAGCAGCCCGATCGTCCCGGTGGGGGCAAGCACGGTCGCCTGCGAGTTCCGGTAGCCGTGCAGCCCGCCCAAGGCGAGTGCCCGGTCCCAGCACTCGATCGCCGCCGCCCGCAGGTCGCGCGGGGCGAGCGAGGCGTCGATGTTGCGCGCCGCCTCGCGGTGCATGCGGATCACGTCCAGCATGCTGTTGCGGTTGACCGTGAACGCCTCGAAGGCGCCCTTGCTGGCCGCCATCTCGGCCGAGAGCGCGTACGCCTCGCCGGTGAGCAGCGCCGTGAGGCATGCCGAGGTCGCCCGCGCGCCGTCGCTGTCGTACGGCAGCCCCTGCATCATGAGCAGCGTGCCCAGGTTGGCGTAGCCCAGGCCCAGCGGCCGGAACTCGTAGGAGCGCCGGGCGATGGTCTCGGTCGGGTAGGAGGCGAGCCCGACCAGGATCTCCTGGGCCAGGAAGAACACCCGGATCGCGTGGCGGTAGCCGTCGACGTCGAACGAGCCGTCGGTCCGCATGAACTTCATGAGGTTGACGCTCGCCAGGTTGCACGACGTGTTGTCCAGGAACACGAACTCGCTACACGGGTTGGTGGCGTTGATGCGGTCGGTCGCCTTGCAGGTGTGCCAGCGCTGGATGGTGTCGTCGAACTGGACCCCGGGGTCGGCGCACTTCCACGCCGACTCGGAGACCTCCCGCCACAGCTCGCGGGCGCGGTGCGTCTCGTGCACCTGGCCGGTGGTGCGGAAGGTGGTCTGCCAGGAGCCGTCGTTCACGACGCCGTCCATGAACTCGTCGGAGACCCGCACCGAGTTGTTCGAGTTCTGGCCGGACACGGTCGCGTAGGCGTCGCCGTTGAAGTCCGAGGAGTAGCCGGCGGCGACCAGGGCCCCCACCTTCTTCTCCTCGCGCACCTTCCAGCGGATGAAGTCGAGGATCTCGGGGTGGTCCATGTCGAGCACCACCATCTTGGCGGCGCGCCGCGTGGTGCCGCCCGACTTGGTGGCGCCCGCGCCCCGGTCGAGCACCTCGAGGAACGACATGAGCCCCGAGGAGGTGCCGCCGCCCGAGAGCTTCTCCATGCGGCCGCGGAGCTTGGAGAAGTTGGTCCCGGTTCCCGAGCCGAACTTGAAGACCCGGGCCTCGTTGCGCGCCAGGTCGAAGATCGACATGAGGTCGTCGTCCACCGACTGGATGAAGCACGCCGAGACCTGGGGCCGCGAGTAGGAGTCCGGGGTGGTCTTCACCGCCCGGCTGGCCGGGTCGTAGTAGAAGTTCCCGCCCGAGCCCGCGATCCCGTACTCGTGGTAGAGGCCGCAGTTGAACCACACCGGCGAGTTGAACGCGCCGATCTGGTGCACGAGCAGGTGCGAGAGCTCGGCCTCGAAGGCGTCCGCGTCCTCGAGGGTCGCGAAGTAGCCGCCCTGGCCCTCACCGTCGCGCCGGATGGTGCGGGCGATCCGCCGCACCACCTGGCGCACGCTGGTCTCGTGCCCGGGCGAGCCCGGCACGCCTGCCTTGCGGAAGTACTTGCTCACCACGATGTCGGTGGCGAGCTGCGACCAGCCCGAGGGCACCTCGACATCGTCCATCTGGAACACGACCGAGCCGTCCGGATTGGTGATGACGGTGCGGCGCTTCTCCCACTGGATCTCGTCCAGCGGATCGATGCCGGGTCGGGTGTGACGGCGCTGCACGCGCAGGCCGGCGGCGTTGGGGGTCGGGGTGGCGGGTGTGACCGAAGCGGCGTGGAACGTCTGCGTCATGGGGGACCTCCCTGGTCCTCGCTCGATGTGCAGCTCTCCGAAGGACGATCACACCGTGGCGGCCTCGCTCGGGAGCGCATCAAAGAAAGAGCGCGTGCCGGCTCGGTGTGATCCGCGACGACGAAAATGTAGCGGCGACCTGTCGTTTGCGTGATTGGAAAGATGCCTGCCGTTCGAACGCGAGGAGTCAGTTCGTTGCGAACGGTGCCGTGGTTTATACCACTCGACGCCCGCATCTCCGCAAGCGCGAAATTCTCCACGAACGACGCGCTCCACTCGATGCTTGACACGGATCGCGCAGCAACGACGCACGTGCGCGACGTCCGCCGTAACATCCATGCTCGACAGAGCACGCGGCGTGCCGCCCGCAAGCTCAACGCGATGCGCGTGAACGCGCGTGACGCAGAAAACCGTTCGCGCGCGGTGGAACTCTCAGCAGTGATCGAAGCTGCGATGCGATCGCGGGTTTTCTCCGGCGCTCGAGCGCGCGTCGCGCGCTCACGATCGAGGAGGCATCGCCTCGCGCGTCCCGCCGGAGCGAGATTGTTCGCGCCTGGTGTCTCGCCCGCGATCGCGCCAGATGTCGTGATGGCTGTCGTTTTCACGTGCGCCCGCCAATGGCTGAGCTGCGGCCGGGAGCGCGAGGGGCGACGTCGGCCCGGATCTCGGCGCACGCCCCATCATAGAGGGGAGTGCGGCGCGGCACAAGTGTGCAGTGGCCCGCTTCGCCCGCCGGGCTAGGAGCTTGGCGCCTCGTCGGGATCGCGCCGGGCGGCGCGGGGCCGGAGCACTCGGCCGTTCCCCTTCGCTGGATGTCCGTTACCGTTGCCGTTGCCGTTCTCGTGTGCGGCGTGGCCGTTGGCTTTCCCGTTCCGGTGCCCGTTGCCGTTCATCACGTTCCGGATCTCACGGACCATCACCCCGAGCCCCTCGACGAGCGGCGTGGTCGGCTCCCATCCGAGCAGCTCCCGCGCCTTGCTGATATCGGGGCGGCGGAAGCGAGGGTCGTCGCCCACCGCGGGCGGCGTGAAGATGAAGGTCGAATCCGACCCGGCGATCTGGCGGATCAGCTGCGCAATCTCCATCACCGTATGCTCTTCGGGGTTCCCGAGGTTCAGGACCTCGCCCCGGGTGCGGTCCGATTCCATGGTGCGCGTCAGGCCGTCGATGAGATCGGTCACATAGCACAGGGAGCGGGTCTGCTGGCCGTCGGCGTAGACCGTCATCGGCTCGCCGCGCAGCGCCTGGGTGATGAAGTTGACCACCACCCGGCCGTCGGCGAGGTCGGCCCGCGGCCCGTAGGTGTTGAAGATACGCACGATGCGCGCATTCGCCCCGAACGTGCGCACGTAAGCCATGGTCATCGCCTCGCCGTAGCGCTTCGACTCGTCGTAGGTGGCCCGCGGCCCGATCGAGCTCACGTTGCCGCGGTAGTCCTCGCGCTGCGGATGCTGGAGCGGGTCCCCGTAGATCTCCGAGGTGCTGCAGAACAGGAAGCGGGCCCCGTGCTCGAGCGCCAGCTCGACCAGGCGGCGGGTGCCCTCGCTGTTCGCCAGCATGGTCTCGATCGGCCGGCGCGAGTAGCCGACCGGGCTGGCCGGGCTCGCGAGGTGATAGACGCGATCCACGCGGCCCAGGTCGGGGAGCGGCCGGGTCACGTCGTGGCGGAGGAACCGGAACCCGCGCGCCATCGCGAAGGGCTGGACGTTCTTGAGCCGGCCGGTCGAGAGATTGTCGAGGCACACCACGCGGTGCCCCTCGTTCAGCAGCGTCTCGCAGAGCTGCGAGCCGATCATGCCGGCGCCGCCCGCGACCACGATGTTCAACCAGTTGCTCCTTGCGGGGCGCGACCCAGGACGGGGGCGACCGACGGGACTCCTGCGCAGCGGCTTAGGCCCGTCGTGGACTCGTCAGCCAGATGTGGGTCGCTTCAACCCGCAAGCACTGGGGGATGTCGCGAGGGGATTAATGCTAGAACACAATCGGTCAAGATACAAAGCCTGAGTATCAGCTGTGTAATTGGATGGCATCAGCGATGTATCAAATGGCAGGCGATGCTCAATTCACATATACTGATGGACTCCGATGGCGACCCTCCTCCAATCCTCATTCCCTTCGGTCGCGGCCGGCATCCGGGAGCCCGTCCGTGCGGGCGGAAAGTTCCTGCTCGCCGGCGAGCAGAAGCTCTACGTGCGGGGCGTCACCTACGGCACCTTCCGCCCCGACGCCGCCGGCGACGAGTTCCCCGCCCCCGCGCGGGTCACCCAGGACTTCGAGCTCATGGCCGCGAACGGGATCAACGCGGTCCGCACCTACACCGCGCCGCCCCGCTGGCTGCTGGACCGGGCCTGGGACCACGGCCTGCGGGTGATGGTGGGCCTGGCGGCGGAGCGCGAGGTCGGCTACCTCAACGACACCCGCGACCTTTCGGCGATCGAGGGCCGGGTGCGCGCGCGGGTGCGCGCCTGCGCCGGGCATCCGGCGGTGCTCTGCTATGCGCTCGGGAACGAGATCCCGGCCCCGATCGTTCGGTGGCTGGGAGCGCCGCGGATCGAGGGCTACCTGGCGCGCCTGGCCGAGGTGGTGCGCGCGGAGGACCCGGGGGCGCTGGTCACCTATGTCAATTACCCGTCGACCGAGTATCTCGACTGCTCGTTCTGCGATCTTCTGAGCTTCAACGTCTATCTCGAGTCGACCGAGCGCTTCGAGGCCTACCTGCCCCGGCTCCAGAACCTGGCCGGTGAGCGGCCGTTGCTGATCGCCGAGATGGGGCTCGACAGCATGCGCAAGGGAGCCGAAGCGCAGGCCTCCCTGGTGGCCGCCGAGGTGCGCTCGGCATTCGCCTGGGGTGCCGCCGGGGTGTTCGTCTACGCCTGGACCGACGAATGGCATCGCGGGGGCGAGGACGTCCACGACTGGGCGTTCGGGCTGGTGGACCGCGAGCGGTCGCCCAAGCCCGCGCTGCGGGCGGTGCGCGAAGCGTTCGCCGAGGCACCGTTGCCCTCGCACCCGGCGGATCCCCGGATCTCGATCGTGGTGTGCAGCTACAACGGCTCCCGGACCATCCGCGACTGCCTCGAGGGCATCCGCGCCATCGACTACCCGGACTTCGAGACCATCGTCGTGGACGACGGCTCGACCGACACGCTCGCCGCGATCGCCGCCGGGTACGAAGTGCGCCTGATCCGCACCCAGAACCGCGGGCTCTCCGCCGCGCGCAACACCGGATGGGAGGCCGCCACCGGCGAGATCGTCGCCTACGTGGACGACGATGCCCGCCCCGATCCCCAGTGGCTCCGCTATCTCGCGTGGGCGTTCCGGCACACCCGCCACGTCGGGATCGGTGGCCCGAACATCGCCCCGCCCGGCGACGGCTGGATCGCCGAGTGCGTGGCGAACGCGCCGGGCGGACCCATGCAGGTGCTGGTCTCCGACACCGAGGCCGAGCACATCCCGGGCTGCAACATGGCGTTCCGCCGCAAGGCGCTGGCCGCGGTCGGCGGCTTCGACGTGCGCTACCGCACCGCCGGCGACGACGTGGACCTGTGCTGGCGGCTCATGGAACAGGGCGGGACGCTGGGATTCCACCCCGGCGCCATGGTGTGGCACCACCGGCGCAACTCGGTGCGCACCTACTGGCGGCAGCAGCTCGGCTACGGGCGCGCCGAGGCGCTGCTCGAGCAGAAGTGGCCCGAGCGGTACAACGGGCTCGGCCACACCACCTGGGCGGGCCGCATCTACGGCACCGGGCTCACCCGCGCGCTGGCGCTCGCGCGCGGGCGGATCTACCAGGGATCGTGGGGGAGCGCCCCGTTCCAGAGCCGCGAGGAGCCGCCGCCGGGCCTGATCGCCTCGCTGCCGCTCATGCCCGAGTGGCACCTGGCGGTCCTGGGGTTGGCACTGCTCGCGGTGCTCGGGGCGCTGTGGCGTCCGTTGCTGGTCGCGCTGCCGCTGCTCGCCTTGGCGGTGGCGCTGCCGGTCGCCCAGGCGCTGCTCTCCGCCCGGGCGGCGACGTTCGCGGGCCCGGGACGCGGGAAGCG
>DATEMP010000021.1:0-2463 GCA_035275545.1 Candidatus Eiseniibacteriota bacterium
GGACGCTCGCGCTCCGCGTTCCGGGTGAGTGCGGCGACCGCGATCGGCTCCGCGCTCGCCGGACGCATCGCCGACCCGCGCGAGCAGCCGATGCCGGCAGCGACCGTGGTCGAGCGGATGACCGCGGCCGACGCCGTGATCGCGCGGCCCGCCTCCGATCCTGCGAGCGTTCCACTGGTGCGGGGCGACACCATCCGGCCGGTGCCCGCGGCGCGCCCGATCGTCGGGACCCTGCGCGGCGTGGTGCTGCTCGAGCTGCCCGACCGGTTCTCGACCGAGGCGCTCCTGCCGCAGGGGCCGCGCGTGTGGCGCCACCGCACCGACCTCACGGCACTCGCGGGCCATCTCTACGCGGGCATCGATGCCGGATTCGCGCGCCGCGCCCGCGCCCACGGCGGCGGGTTCGTGGTCGCCGGCACCGACTACGGGATCGGCGCGCCGCAGCCGCACGCGCTGCTGGCGCTCATCCAGCTCGGCGTGCGCGCGGTGATCGCCGCCTCGTTCGCCGAGGCGCACCGCGCCGAGATGGTGCGGTACGGGATCCTGCCGCTCCGGAGCGACGGGCATCCTTCGCGTCTGCGGCGCGGCGACGAGCTCGAGATCCCGGGGCTGCCGGACGGGCTCGAGCGCAACAAACCGCTGGTGGTGCGCAACCTGACGCGCGGCACCCAGATCAGCCTCCATCACGGTCTCGCCGATCGCGAGATCGAGATCGTGCGCACGGGCGGCCTGCTGTACGCGGGGCTCGCGAGCGGGCTCGCGCGATGATCGCGAACCTCGCGCGCGGGAGAGCGCGATGCTGATCGATCTCGCCAAGATCGAGGTGATCGCCGGCAAGGGCGGCGACGGATGCGTGAGCTTCCGGCGCGAGAAGTACGTGCCCAAGGGCGGACCCGACGGCGGCGACGGCGGCCACGGTGGCAGCGTGATGCTCGAAGTGGATGTGCACGTGCGCACGCTTCTTGACTGCCGTGAAGCCCCTCGCTACCGTGCCCATTCCGGCCGCGCCGGGTCCGGTAACAATCGCACCGGGAAGGATGGCGAAGACATCGTGATCAAGGTTCCCCCCGG
Organism: Candidatus Eiseniibacteriota bacterium; assembly: GCA_035275545.1. Lineage (GTDB taxonomy): Bacteria > Eisenbacteria > RBG-16-71-46 > RBG-16-71-46 > RBG-16-71-46 > WS-11. The sequence continues at coordinate 1,072 of DATEMP010000021.1, forward strand.
CACCGTCGTCATGGACGCCGACAGCGGCGAGCCGCTCGCCGACCTGGTGGAGGTCGGCGCCACCTGGATCGCGGCGCGCGGCGGACGCGGCGGCCGCGGGAACGCCCGCTTCGCCACCTCGACCAACCAGGCCCCGCGCCGCGCCGACCCCGGGGAGCCCGGCGAGTCGCGCCGCCTGGCGCTCGAGCTCAAGCTGATCGCCGACGTCGGGCTGGTGGGCCTGCCGAACGCCGGCAAGTCGACACTGCTCTCGCGCATCACCCGCGCACGCCCGCGGATCGCCGACTATCCGTTCACCACCCTCGAGCCCAATCTCGGCATCGTGGTGCGCGATCCCGAGCGCCAGTTCGTGGTCGCCGACCTCCCGGGCCTGATCGAGGGCGCGCACGCGGGCAAGGGGCTGGGCCACGAGTTCCTCCGCCACGTCGAGCGCACCCGCGTGCTGGCGTTCCTGATCGACGTCACGCGTCCGTCGCCCTTGGACGACCTGCGCCTGCTCGAGAACGAGCTCGCGCAGCACAGCGCCGCCCTGGTGTCGCGGCCGCGGATCGTGGCGCTCACCAAGGCGGACCTCCTGCCGCCCGACCAGCAGGCTCAGGCCGCCGTGCGCGCCGCGCTGCCGGACGCGATGCTGATGAGCGCCCACTCGGGCCTGGGGCTCGACGCCTGGCTCGAGGTCATGTGGCGCCTGATCCATGCCCCCGCGGCGGAGACCACGGCCGGATGAGCGACGACAAGTTCTCGCAGAGCAAGCCGTTCGACGCGCTCAACTCGCGCGGCCTGACCGGCAAGCGCGAGTACGTGCAGAGCCTCGAGCAGCGCGCCGACCCCGAGGCGCTGTCGCTGCTCATCGAGTGCCTGTGCGACGAGTCGTGGTACCTGCGCGACCAGGCGGAGGGGGCACTCCGGCGCATGGGTCCCCGGGTCGCCGACGTCCTGCTGCCGCTGCTCGAGCAGGGCTTGTGGTTCACGCGCACCAGCGCCGCGCGGGTGCTGGGCGGCTTCGGACACCGTCCGGCGGTCCCGGGCCTGCTGCGGCTGGCGGAGGACGTCAACGAGGGCGTCGCCGACACGGCGCGCGCCTCGCTGGTGGCGATCGGCAGGGCGGGCGGCTCGATCGCGATCGCGATCGCCCTGCACGGCCTGCCGCCCGACGCGCGCCGTCTGCGCTTCGAAGAGCTGGCGGCACTCGACCGCCCGCTGAGCGAGCGCGTGGAGCGCATGATGCGCAACGAAGAGCTCATGGCGCGCGACGGCGCCGAGATGCTGAGCGACGAGAGCGAAGCGGTGCGCGCCAGCGAAGAGGGCGTGGTGTGGGAAGTCCTCACCGGCCCGCCCCGCAGCGCCGCACCCGCCGAGCCCGCACCCGCCCCGGCTCGCGCCCCCGGTCAC
>DATEMP010000022.1:0-3260 GCA_035275545.1 Candidatus Eiseniibacteriota bacterium
CGCGTCCAGGTCCCCGCCCGGCGCGGCGAGGAATCCGTCGATCGCCTCGAGCTCCCGCTGGAAGCTCTCCCGCCGCTGCTCGGCGCGCGGCATGCGCACCGACGCGATCAGGTCCCAGACCTGCTTCAGGCTCCGCTCCTCGCGGCGCGCGCTCTCGCGCGGCGTGCCGTCGACCGCGGGGAACGACACGTGCGGCCAGTCGAAGGTGGGGAAGCCCAGCCGCGCCTTCTTGCGATGGGTCACCGCCAGGCTGCCGAGCGTGCGGCCATGGAACGCGCCCTCGAACGAGACGATGCTCCCGCCGCTCGCCTCTCCCGAGGTCTTCACCCGGTTGAGGAGCACCGCCTTGATCGCGTTCTCCACCGCCTCGGCGCCCGTGTTCACGACGAAATGTCTCGGCGTCCCCTTCGGCGCGACCCGGTCGAGCGCCGCCTTGAGGCGCAGCGACAGCGCGGTCTGGTACTCGGAGTGCGCGAAACGCGAGGTCACGTAGGGGAGATCGCGCAGCAGCGCTTCGACCACCCGCGGGTCGTTCTCGCCGAACGCCTGGGTGGCGATCATCGCCCCCATGTCCAGGAACCGGTAGGGCTCGCCCTCCGGATCGCGGTCCACCGTGGCGAGGTAGGGACCCACCGAGTGCGCGGGGTCGAAGGCCACCGGCAGCGAGTAGAAGAGGCTCCGCGAGGCGGCGTCGAGCGCCCGGGCGGAATCGGGGAGGCAGCGCCGGACCAGGTCGTCGATCGGTGCGTCCTCATCGAGGCCGGCGGGGACGTGGACGTGGATCTCGCCCCGCCGGTAGCGGTCGTTCAAACAGCCGATCCGCCGCAGGTATCCCTCGAGGCTCTCCCTGGCTGAATCGAAGGTGTCCATCGCGTCCTGCGAGTGGTGGCCGGTGGTACCCCGTGCACGGCGCAGCGGCCGGCGCCACGGGATAACGCTACACCTTGGGGTTTTCGGCCGTTAGGGGTGCGGTCTGGACGCCGAAGCCCCGCGCGATCAGCGCGGTCTTAGCGGCGAGTCGCGCGGGCCGGCGGAACCGGAGGCGCAGGTGCCGCAGCGGGCGGCGCGGAAGCCGGCTCCCGCCCCGCCTCCTTGAGCCCGTTGCCGCCATTGGTGATGCGCGGCGCCGGCTCCTCCTCCTCGAGATAGGTGTAGCCCGAGAGACCCTCGTCGAACCGCCGCATGAGCAGCGCCGATTCCTCGAAGGTGAGCAGCCCCTTGCGGAGCGCCTCCTCGCTGGCTTGGCGCACGCGCTGCACCAGGTTCTGCTTCTGGTACTGCACGTAGCCCAGCACCTCGGTGACCGAGTCGCCCTCGACCACGTGCGCGATGCGGTAGCCGTCGCCGTCCAGCGTGATGTGCACGGCGTTGGTGTCGCCGAACAGGTTGTGGAGATCGCCGAGGATCTCCTGGTAGGCGCCCACCAGGAACACGCCCAGGTAGTAGGGCTTGCCGTCGGTGGCGTGGAGCTCGAGCGAGCTCTTGACGTCGCGCAGCTCGATGAACTGGTCGATCTTGCCGTCCGAATCGCAGGTGAGGTCGGCGATCACGCCGCGGCGCGTGGGGCGCTCGTTGAGACGGTGGAGCGGCAGGATCGGGAACAGCTGCTTGACCGCCCAGTGGTCGGGCGCCGACTGGAACACCGAGAAGTTGCCGTAGTAGGTGTCGGCGAGCCCCTTCTCGAGCCCTTCGAGATCGTCCGGCACGTAGTCCAGCTCGCGGATGATCTTGAGGATCGCCTCGCAGGTGCCCCAGAAGAGCTGCTCGACGCGCGCCCGCGCGCGCAGGTCGAGGAGCCCGACGTTGAACAGGTTGGTCGCCTCCTCCTTGAGCTGGAGGGCGTCGTGGTAGGCCTCCTGGAAGTTCTTGCGGGACACCGAGCGCCAGGTCTCGACCAGCTGCTGGATGACCGGATGCTCGTTGGCGTCCACCGCGGGCGCCGACTGGCCGGCGAGCACCTCGTTCACGTCCAGGATGTTGAACACCAGCACCGAGTGGTGCGCCACCAGCGCGCGGCCCGACTCGCTCAGGATGTCCGGATGCGGGATGCCCGCCGCCTCGCACGACTCCTGGATGGTCGCCACCACGTCGTTGGCGTACTCCTGCATCGTGTAGTTGGTGGACGAGGGCCAGTTGGTCGACGAGCCGTCGTAGTCCACGCCCAGCCCGCCGCCCACGTCGATGAACTTGAGCCCCGCGCCCGCCGCGACCAGCTCGACGTAGATGCGGCACGCCTCCTTCATGGCGTCCTTGATCGCCCGCACCGACGAGATCTGCGAGCCGATGTGGAAATGCAGGAGCTCGAGGCAGTCCAGCATCCGGGCTTCACGCAGCTTCTCGACCATCGTCACCAGCTCGGTGGCGGTGAGGCCGAACTTCGAGCGGTCCCCGGTGGACTCCATCCACTTGCCGGCGCCGCGGGTCGTGAGCTTGGCGCGCACGCCGATGTGCGGACGGATGCCGAGGCGCTGCGAGGCCTGGAGCAGCATGTCCAGCTCGCGGTAGCGGTCGATGACCACGATCGGGTAGCGCCCCAGCTTCTGCGCGAGCAGCGCGGTCTCCGCGTAGTCCACGTCCTTGTAGCCGTTCAGGACCAGGAGCGCGTCGGGGCTGTCGAGCAGCGCGAGCGCCGCCAGCAGCTCGGGCTTCGATCCCGCTTCGAGGCCGAGGCCGAACGGGCGTCCGAACTCGACCAGCTCCTCGACCACCTGGTGCTGCTGGTTGACCTTGATCGGATAGACGCCGCGATAGCGGCCTTTGTAGCCGTAGTCGCGGATCGCGCTCTCGAAGCAGCCCACCAGCGCCTGGACGCGGCTCTTGAGGATGTCGGAGAAGCGCATGAGGAGCGGCATGCCGAGCCCGCGGCGCTGGAGATCCTGCACCAGGTCGTGGAGATCCATGCGCGGGCCGTCCGGACCCGTGGGCGTCACCTCGATGTGGCCGGCGTCATTGATGCCGAAATAGCCGGACGACCAGCCGGCGACGTTGTAGAGCGAGGCCGAGTCCTTGATCGTCCAGGAGCGAAGCTCTTTCAATCCGTCCTCCCATGGCGCCCGCGTGCGAGCGATCGTCGATTGCAGCGCCGGACAAGACTACTTGCACGCGAAGCACGTTGCGAGCCCGGAGTACGGCGGGACGCGAAAAAAGTTGCGGCGCTCGGCGAGCGGTGACCCGGCGGCGGCGCGTCCGGTCCCCAGCATTCGGATCGGCAGGACCGGGCGCGTTCCCGAGAACGAACTCAGTCGCGGCGCCCCGCCTGC
>DATEMP010000023.1:0-5686 GCA_035275545.1 Candidatus Eiseniibacteriota bacterium
GTTCCGCGCCGCGCTGGTCGAAGCGCTGCGCCAGGGACCGGCCCGCGATCTGCCGGACGGGCCGTCGGTGATCGCCCAGGCGGGGCTCGAGGACCGCGCGGTCCCGGTGCCGCAGGCGCTCGAGCGCTTCGACCTGCTCGCCGCCCTGGCCCCGGGACGCGCGGTGCTCCACGGCTCGTTCGGCGCCGGGCGCGTGGTCTCGAACGACGGCGAGAACGTGCGCATCGACTTCTCGAAGTCGCCCGGGCATCGCATGCCCTATGCGGCGGCGCGCCGCAGCCTCACGCCGCTCGCGGAGGACGACCTGCGGCTGCTCCAGCTCACCGCGCCCGCCGAGCTGGTGCGGCTGCGCGGCGACGATCCCGGCGAGATGCTGGTGCGCGCGCTGCGCGCGCTGGGCGGGACCGCCGACGCGCAGAAGCTCAAGGTCTTCCTGGTCGGCCACGCCCTGGTGCCGAACGCCGAGTGGACCGCGTTCTTCCGCCGCGCGCGCGCCGCCGCCGTGAAGGATCCCCGCATCGACCACGCGCGCGCCTTCGAGCAGCACTACGCGCTGGCGCGCGAGGACGTTTCGGGCGCCGCGCGCGCCGTGGACACGCCGCTGCCCGGCCTCCAGCCCCGCAAGCCGGTGAAGAGCAACCTGGCAACACTGCGCAAGTTCCTCTCCCAGCACCCGCAGGCCGAGGAGGCGCTCGCCCAGCGCTTCGGGCGCTTCATCGAGCGCGCCCTGCTCGACGAGGAGGGCCAGCTCGGCGACCGGGCTCGCGCGGGCCTCTACTTCTCGCGCTGGTACCCGGAGCGCAAGTCGGAGTGGATCACCGCGCTCAAGGACCTCTGGGAGCGCGGGCTGGCGATCTCGGACCTGAGCGGCGAGGACGAGCAGATCGCGCTGCTCGAGACCTCGCACGCCGCGGGCGTCGAGGCCGACGCGATCCTCTCGGCGCTCGACTCGCGCTTCGCCGCGGTGCGCGACTCGGCGACGCGGTTCCGCGACCTGCTCGACGACCACGGGCGCTCGGCGCTGCGACGCACGCTGGTCGATCACGCGCCCCGCTATCCCGCCGCGGCGATCCGCCTGCTGGAGGCGGAGCTGGCGCGACCGCAGCCGCCCGCGGATGGCTGGGCGCTGCTCTGGGCGGCGTGCGCGCTCATCGAGGATCGCCCCAAACCCTCGGTCGCCGAGAAGGTGCTGGGCTGGATCGAGACCACCGGACCCTTCGACCGGTTCCTCAAGGGCCAGCCGTGCCCGGAGCCCCAGGCGCTGCGGATGAGCGTCCTGCTGCGCCAGTGGCACTCCAGCGACCGTTACCTGTTCCCGGCGCTGGAAGTGGCGTCCCGCCTGGGACTCGAAGACGCGGTCGCCGCGGTGCGGGCGACCCGCCAGAAGAAGACCGAGCGGCTCTTCGAGCAGGTGGGCCGCCAGGCGGACGTCGCGATCCCGATCATGACGCGCGTCACCTGGGAGCGTCTCAAGAAGGAGCTCGAGCGGCTGGAGCGCGAGCTGCGCACCACGATTCCGGCCACGATCCAGAAGGCGCGCGAGCTGGGCGATCTCAAGGAGAATGCCGAGTATCATTCCGCCAAGCTCAAGCAGGCGAACGTGAGCAAGCAGGTGGCTTCACTGCAGCTGCGGCTCACGCGCGCGCGGTTCGTGGAGGAGGCGGAGCTCAAGGACGGCGTCGTGGGGCTCGGCACCGAGGTGGTGCTCGAGAGCGATCACGACCTCACCACCTACTGGATCCTCGGCGAGGGCGAGCACCATCTCGGGGAGCACGTCATCTCGTTCCAGACGCCGGTGGCGCGCAGCCTCATGGGCAAGGCGATCGGAGACGAGGTCGAGCTGGATCTCGGCGGCTCGCCGCTCCGCTATCGCGTGGTCTCGGTGGAGCGCAAGCTCCCGCCCAGCGACGCGGAGGCCGAGGTCCAGGCCTGAGCACGCGCACGAGGACGTCGTACCGGATAACGAGATAACGTCACGCCAAACGCGTCTGCGTACGCGCCTGTGCGCGACGCGACGCGCGTGTGTGTCGGGAACGTCTCCGCTCCGCCCGTTCGTCCCGCCGGAACCGCGCTCGGAATTTTTTCTTCAAATCGTGTTTGGCAGGCGCGTCGCTTCGGGCTATGTTCCGCGCCGGTGATTTTCCGCTCTCGCCCGTGTCACGAGCACGGGCGAAGACCCTGGGACACGCGGGACGCGCCCGAGCGCGAACGCACAGGGTCGGTGGGCGGCGATGACAATGAAGTTTGGCCGCAACCGTAGGATGACCTTTGCGTCGTCCATTCCGTTGGGTCGGAAAGGGATTTCCCGCCGCCCACCTTGAAGATCGTGTTCCGCGCCGCCGGTGCTCCCCCACCGCCGCCGCGACCACGCCGGAGCCGTTCGCATGACACTGCAGGCGCGCACCCAGGGGCTCGCGCTCACCGTCGACGAGGCCCTGCGCGGCGTGCTCGCGCTGGGGCTGCTCGAGGCGGAGAGCGTGGTGCTGGGCCCGCTTCCGCCCGCGTTCAGCGAGGAGCGGGATCAGATCACCGCCCGGCTCACCGCGCGGCTCTCCGGAAAATCACCGGCCGACATTCCCGGCGTCGCCGAGACCCGGGCGCTCTTCCACCAGCTCGACGTCGATCCCACCAAGACCCGCCCCAGCAGCGAGGCGTTGCTGCGGCGCGTGCTGCAGGGCAAGGGGCTGCCGGTCGTGAACGCCGCGGTCGACGTCTGCAACCTGTGCTCCCTCGAGGACCAGCTCCCGCTCGGCCTCTACGATCGCGACCTGGTGCACGGCGCGGTGCGGGTGCGGATCGGACGCGAGGGCGAGGGCTATCCGGGGATCCGCAAGCAGCGCGTGAACCTCATGGGCCGCCTGCTGCTGGCCGATGACGACGGCCCGTTCGGCGCGCCCACCGCCGACTCGCAGCGCACCGCGGTCACCGCCAAGAGCCGCAACCTGCTGGTGGTCGTGTTCTGTCCGCTCGAGCGGGCGGGGTCGGACCTCACGGTCTCGCTCGAGCACATCGCCGATCGCCTCACGCGTTACTGCTCGGCGAGCGTCAACGCCGTGCGCGTTGCACGCTAGCGTCCGGCGCCAGGCCAAAGCACCCGGTCGCACGCCACATTCCGACGCGTCGGCATTGCTTTCTCCGCGCGGCGCGCCTAGTGTCGGCGCCCATGCCAGCGGACGTGCCGGGCCCGCACGCGCGCATCCCGGGCCCCGCATCGAGGCTTCGCCCCGTGCCGACACTCTGGGGGAGAGATCCATGAACCGACGCATTGCAGTGTTCCTCGCCCTGGCGCTCGCGGCAGCCGCCGCGGTGGCGCCGCCCGCCGGCGCCCAGCTTCAGGACAACCTCGGCGCCCTGTCCGGCGACAACGCCAAGAAGTACCTGGGGCCGTTGCCCGACGCGCTCTCCGGCACCATGAACTCGGCCATCTTCACCAGCGGCAAGGTGCCGATGATGGGGGTCACTTTCCAGCTCGGCGTCAAGCTCATGGGTATCAAGTTCGACGACGCCGACCGGCTCTTCACGCCCACCGACCCTCCCGGCTTCACCAGTGTGGCGCCCTATGAGCAGGCACCCACGGTCATCGGCGCGGGGTCGGCAGTGACCCAGAACGGCCAGGGCGGCACGGCGGTCTACTATCCCGGCGGGTTCGATGTCGGCGAGTTCGCATTCGCTGCGCCGCAGCTCACGATCGGCTCAGTCCTCGGGACGAAGGCGGTCATCCGCTGGGCCTCGGGCAACTTCTCGTCGGACAACTTCATCGAGAAGATCAGCTTCTTCGGCATCGGGGCGCAGCATTCGATCTCACGGTACCTGCCGCCGCTGCCGATCGACTTGGCCGCGGGCGTTTTCTACCAGTCCTTCAAGATCAACGAGAACCTGCTCGAGTCCAAGGCGATCCACGTCGATGTCACGGGCAGCAAGGACTTCGCGCTCCTGCAGCCGTACGCGGCGATCGGCTTCGATTCGTTCAAGCTGGACGCGCTCTACGAGGACTCGACCAATCCCGGCAACAACATCAGCGTCGATTTCGATCGCAAGACCAACGTTCATCTCACCGCCGGCCTGCTCGCCAACCTCCCGGTCGTCAAGATCCACGCCGAGGCCAACATCGCGGCGACGAACGGGCTGGCGGTCGGCCTGAGCTTCGGCAAGTAAGGGGGAATTCATGCGACGGATCAGATCCATGCTTCCGATCGCCCTCGTCCTCGCCCTGGCGGTGATGAACGGGGGCTGCATCCTCATCCCGGAGCTGAAGGACCGGGTGGTCGAGCTGGCGGTGGGCGGCACGACCAGCGCCGTCTTCACCGTGCAGGGCGCCACCACGGCGGTCGACGAGACCCAGATCGTGGACGTGGGCACGGAGCTCAACCTTGCCCAGATCCTGAGCGATGCCGGGATCGACGTCTCGAACGTGACCAACATCGCCCTGACCAGCGTCGCCTACCGGATCGTTCGCGCGGACACGGATCCCGCGCTCGAGATCACCAACGGGAACATCACCGTGCAGCGCGGTGGCGGCACGGTCGACGCGCTGGTGAACGGCCTCACCGCGGCGCCCGGGGCGGTCTCGGGGTTCCAGAATGTGGCGCTCGATGCCGCCGGCGTCGCGACCATCAACACCATGCTCAGCGACATCCTCACCGCCCTGCCCGGCGCCCCCGCCAACCCGACCGCAACCTTCCACCTGACGGGTACGAGCACCGGCCCCACGAACTTCGATTTCGAGATGAAGATCACCATCTCGATCACCGGGACGGTGAGCGTCCGCGTTCCGACGTAGTCGTATCGGGGGCGGCTAGGGCCGGAGAGGTGTCCCCTTGGGGCACGGCGGGTCGGCGCCTTCCGGGCGCCGACTCGCCTGGGTCCTCGGGTCGCTCCGCCATCCTGGCTCCGCTCGCCTGCGGCGCCCCCGCGGAGACACCTCTCCGACCCTAGCCGCTCGCCTAGCTCAGCTAGCTCAACCGCGCCAGCGATTCGTGATCGGGAGCCGGCGATCCTTGCCGAATGCGCGCGGGGAGATCTTGATGCCGGGCGGGCTCTGGCGGCGCTTGTACTCGGAGCGGTCGACCAGGTCGACCACCCGGCGCACCATGGCCTCGTCGTATCCGAGGCCCGCGATCTCCTTCACCGAGCGATCCTCCTCGACGTAGAACTTGAGGATCGGATCGAGCACGTCGTAGGGCGGCAGCGTGTCCTGGTCGGTCTGGTCGGGCTTGAGCTCGGCGCTCGGCGGGCGCGTGAGGATGCGTTCCGGGATGACCGGCGGGGCGCTGCGGCGGTTCCTGTGCTGGGCGAGCTGGTAGACCATGGTCTTGTAGACGTCCTTCAGGACCGCGAAGCCGCCCGCCATGTCGCCGTAGAGCGTGCTGTAGCCGGTCGAGATCTCGCTCTTGTTGCCGGTGGTGAGCACCAGCCAGCCGTACTTGTTCGAGAGCGCCATGAGGCTGTTGCCGCGGATGCGCGCCTGGAGGTTCTCCTCGGTGGTGTCCGGCGCCTGGCCGGTGAACGCGGGCGCGAGCGCCCGCTGGGCGGCTTCGAACGTCTCCTGGATCGGGATCGCGTAGTAGCGGATCCCGAGCGCGCGCGCCAGCGCCTCGGCGTCCTCCTTCGAGGCGCCCGAGGTGTAGGTCGAGGGCATCATGACCGAGACCACGTGCTTGGCGCCGATCGCATCCACCGCGATGCA
>DATEMP010000024.1:0-6708 GCA_035275545.1 Candidatus Eiseniibacteriota bacterium
CGCGCTGCTGGCGATCGCGTTCGTCCCCGCGTGGCTGTTCGTCCACCCCATCCACGGGATCCCGCGCGACCTCGAGGACTTCGCCCCCGCGGGCGTGGCGCTGGCGATGGTCGCCGCCCGGTGGCTGGGCGGAGCGATCGAATCAGGGCGGCTCCCCGCGACGCTCGCCCCCGCGCTGGTCGCCGCGGTCGCGATGCCGGCGCTCCAGTGGCTGCTGCACTTCCACGATCCGGCGCGCGGCCTCGACCGCGTCCGGGCGCTGGCCCTCGAGGCGCCGGTGCGATCCGACGACGAGCGCGCGCGGCTCTGGGACGCGATCGCGTTCCGTGCCTTCCGCGACCGCCGCTGGGAGCAGGCGGTCGAGGCGGGGGCGCAGTCGGTGCGCTACGCCCCGCACCCGCGCGCGCTCACCATGCTGGCGATCGCGCGCACCTACACCGGTGACCATCGGGGTGCCGAGTCGCTCTACGTCGTGCTCGCCGAGCGCACCCCAGACGACCCGCTCGCGTGGCTCGGCCTGGGGGGTTCGGCCCTGCGCGTCGGCGACAGCGTTCGGGCCGTACGCGCGCTCGCGCGGCTGAACGCCTACCCGCCCCGCGGCCCCGAGGCACGCCTGATCCGCAGGCACCTCCGGCTGTTCCCGGAAGTGTGGCCGGAGGCCCCCGATAGCACCGCTGGATACCGCGACCCGACGCGCCGATAAGAGGGGTGACAAGGTCGCGTCAAGATCCGGGAGACCCCATTTTTCCTGTGATATAGTCGCGTCTCTCCGCTCGTTCGGCCCGTGCGTCGAGCGTTTCCTTCCGCCGGGCCCACCCGGGACCCGCGCGGGCGGCCGAGCGTGATCGAGAGGGCCGACTTGGAGGTCGGGGAGGTCTGGTGACTCGTCGTCGCATCGTCGTGGGTGCCGTGCTCGTGGTGCTGTTCGGCATCGGCTGGATCGCCGGCCGGGGCAGCGCGCGCGCGGGCGATCTCTACCAGAACCTCGACCTGTTCGTGGAGATCCTGCACCGGGTCCAGGAGAACTACGTGGACCCCGTGGAGCCGGAGAAGCTCATCAACGGCGCCCTGAAGGGCATGCTCCGCGACCTCGATCCCTACTCGCAGTACCTCGACAACAGCTCGTACCAGAACCTCCAGGCGACCACCCACGGCACGTTCGGCGGGATCGGCGTCGAGGTGAGCATCCGCGACAACTACCCGACGGTGATCTCGCCCATCGAGGGGAGCCCGGCGTGGACGCTCGGCATCCGCTCGGGCGACGTCATCACCCGCATCGAGGGACAGACTGCGGCCGGCCTCTCGATCGAAGAGGTGGCGCAGCGGCTGCGCGGCCCGCAGGGCACGCACGTCCAGATCACGATCCACCGCGAGGGCGAGGCCGACGAGGTCGAGTACTCGATCGAGCGCCGCGAGATCGTCACCAAGAGCGTCCGCTACGCGTTCACGGTCGACAAGAACGTCGGCTACCTGCGGCTCTCGAACTTCTCCGAGACCTCGGGGGCGGAGGTGCGCACCGCGCTCGAGAAGCTCAAGGGCATGGGCGCCAACCGCCTGGTGCTCGACCTGCGCTCGAACCCCGGCGGCCTGCTCGACCAGGCGGTGGACGTGGCCGAGCAGTTCGTGAAGCAGGGGACGCTGCTGGTGGCGACCCGCGGCCGCGCGCGCGGCCAGGACAACCGTTACTACGCCTCCGAGGCGCGCCCGATGCTCGACTGGCCCATGGTGGTGCTGGTGGACGGGGCGAGCGCCTCGGCGTCCGAGATCGTGGCCGGCGCGCTCCAGGATCTCGACCGCGCGCTGGTCGTGGGGCAGACCACCTTCGGCAAGGGCTCGGTGCAGAGCGTGTTCCCGCTGCGCGAGCGCACCGTGGCGCTCAAGCTCACCACCGCGCGCTACTTCACGCCCAGCGGCCGCTCGATCCACAAGGCGTCGAACGGCCAGAACCCCGAGGCCGATCCCGAGGCGGACGATTCGCCCGAAGCACCCGCGGCGCCCGATACCACGCACCCGATGTTCCGGACCTCGACCGGCCGCACGGTGTTCGGCGGCGGCGGGATCCGTCCCGACGTCGAGGTGCCGCGCGACACGCTGCCTCCGCTCGCGAACCGGGTCGAGGGGCGCGGCCTGCCGTTCCGGTTCGCGAACCGCTGGGTCAACGCGCACCCGAACTGGAAGGCCACCGATCCGCCGACCGACGCGATGTGGAAGGATTTCGCCGCGTTCCTCACCAGCGAGAAGGTGCCCTTCTCGGAGACCGAGATCGCGGCCGAGCACCGGCTGCTCGACCGGGCGCTGCGTCGCGAGCTGGCACGCCGGCTCTCGGGCGACGCGGCCGCGGTGCGGGTGGCGCTCGAGGGCGATCCGGAGTTCGAGCTCGCGCTCCAGACGCTGGCCCGCGCGCGCACCGCCAAGGAAGTGTTCGCGGTGACCATGAACACGCGCCCCACTCCGGGTCGGGAGCCCGCCACCGTCCGTTGACGATGCGGCACGCGTTCCTGTGCGACTTCGACGGCACGGCTTCGCCGTCCGACATCGGCGCGGCGTTCGCGCAGGCGTTCTCGCCCGACGGCGCCGCCGAGTCTCCCGAGCTGCTGGACCGCTGGCTGCGCGACGAGATGGGACACCGCGAGCTGACCGAGGCGCAGTGCCGGCTGCTCGAGGTGACGCGCGGGCAGGCGCTGGCGTTCGCCAGGGACTACGCGCTCGATCCCGAGTTCGCGCCGTTCGTGGCCGAAGCCGAGGCGCGCGGCGACGCGGTGGCGGTGGTGAGCGAGGGCTTCGACTTCTACGTGCGCGACATCCTGGAGCGGGCGGGGCTCGGCAGCCTGCCGTGGAGCTGCAACACGCTGCGCTTCGAGGGCACGCGCGTGATCCCGGAGTTCCCGGACGCCCCCGGCGCCTGCGGGCGCTGCGGCAACTGCAAGGGCGCGCACGTCGCGCGCTGGCGCGCGCTGGGGTACCGGGTGGTGGTGGTGGGCGACGGTTTCTCGGATCGCTGCGGCGCGCGCGCGGCGGACCGCGTGATCGCGCGGCGCGACCTGCTCGCCTGGTGCCGCCGCGAGGGGATCGCGGCGACGCCGTTCGAGCACTTCGGCGACGTCCGCCAGGTGGTGGAGAACTGATGCGCATCGGAAACGTCGAGAGCGATTCGCCGTTCCTGCTCGCCCCGCTCGCCGGGGTGAGCGATTCGCCGTTCCGGCGGCTGGCGCGCGAGCAGGGTGCGTCGATCGTCTACACGGAGATGGTTTCGGCGGACGGGCTGGTGCGCGGCAACCAGGCGACGCTCGACTACTGCGCGTTCGCGCCCGAGGAGCGCCCGATCGGCGTCCAGCTGTTCGGCTCGAATCCCGCGATCATGGCGGACGCCGCGCGGCGGCTCTGCGACCTGCCCGACGCGCAGCGGCCCGACCTGATCGACGTCAACATGGGCTGCCCGGTGCGCAAGGTGGTCAACCGCTCGGCGGGGGCGGCGCTGCTCAACAACCCCACCCTGCTGCAGAGCATCGTGCGCGAGATGACGGCGGCGAGCACCGTGCCGGTCACCGCCAAGGTGCGACTGGGCTGGGACGGCGAGTCCCGCAACGTGGTCGAGGTGTCGAGGCGGCTCGAAGACGCGGGTGCGGCCGCGGTCGCGATCCACGCCCGCACCCGCGCCGAGAAGTTCGAGGGAGCCGCCCACTGGGAGATGATCGGCGAGGCGAAGCAGGCGGTGACCATCCCGGTGATCGGCAACGGCGACGTGCGCACCCACGAGGACGCGACCCGGATGCTCGCCATGACCGGCTGCGACGCGGTCATGATCGGGCGCGCCGCGTTCGGCGACCCCTGGGTGTTCCGTCGCATCCGCGCGTTTCACGAGCGCGGCGAGACGCTGCCGCCGCCCACCGCGTCGGAGCGCCTCGCGGCCGGCATCCGGCACCTGGCGCTCATGGTCGCCGAGTTCGGCGAGGTCGCGGCGAGCCGGGAGATGCGCAAGCACCTGGCCTGGTACATCAAGGGGCTGCCGCACAGCGCCCGGATGCGCGAGCAGGTGAACCGCACCGCTTCGACCGACGAGCTGGCCGCGGTGCTGCGCGGCTACCTCGACGAGCTGGAGGGTCTGGGACTCGGAGACATCGCTCCCCCCCGCGAGGAGAGCCCGGCGGAGCTCCTGGGTGCGACCGGCTGACCTCGAGCGCGTGCTCGCGCGCGTCAAGCGCGGGTCGCTCTCGCCGGCGCGCGCGGCACGGGCGATCCGCGAAGCCCCGGTCGAGCAGCTCGCCTTCGCCACCCTCGACCACCAGCGCGCCCTGCGGGTGGGCTTCCCCGAGGTGGTGTTCGGGCTCGGCAAGACGCCCGGGCAGCTGGTGGCGATCGTGCGCCGCCTCGCCCGCCGCAATGCCGTGGTGCTCGCCACCCGCGTCGAGGACCAGGGCCGCGCCGCGCTCGCCGCGGCCTTCCCGCGCGCCGAGATCCACGACCTCGCCCGGGTGGTGATCGTCCGCCGGGCGAACCGCACCGCGAAAGGCAAGGGTCGCGTGCTGGTGATCTGCGCCGGCACCGCCGACCTGCCGGTCGCCGAGGAGGCGGTGCTCACCGCCCGAGCCATGGGCAGCCGCGCCGACCTGATCGCCGACGTCGGCGTCGCCGGTCTCCACCGGCTGCTCGCGCACCGCCGGGCGCTGCGCGGCGCGCGGGTGGTGGTGGTGGTGGCCGGGCTCGAAGGCGCGCTTCCGAGCGTGGTGGGCGGGCTCACCGACCGCCCGGTGATCGCGGTGCCCACCAGCGTCGGGTATGGTGCGCACTTCCGCGGCCTCGCGCCGCTCCTGGCGATGCTCAACTCGTGCGCGGCCGGGGTCACGGTGGTCAACGTCGACAACGGGTTCGGCGCCGGGTACGCGGCCCATCTCGTCAACACCAGCGGGGAGCGGCGCTGATGCGCATCGCCTACTTCGACTGTTTCTCGGGCGTGAGCGGCGACATGTGCCTCGCCGCCCTGGTCTCGGCCGGCTGGCCGGCCGCCGATCTCCAGGCGCTGCCCGCGCGGCTCGGGCTCTCGGGCGCGCGCATCACCGTCGGCGAAGCGCGGCGCGGCCCGTTCGTCGCCACCCGCGTCGAGGTCGAGGCGGAGGGGAAGCACCCGCATCGCCATCTCAAGCACGTGGTCGAGATGATCGACGCGGGAAGCCTGGATGCCGCGGTGAAGGCGAAAGCGCGCGCCGTGTTCGAGCGCCTCGCCGACGCCGAGGCCGAGGTGCACGGCTCCACGCGCGAGAAGGTGCACTTCCACGAGGTGGGTGCGGTCGACGCGCTGATCGACGTGGTGGGCACGATCGAGGGGCTGCACGCGCTGGGGGTCGAGGAGGTCTACGCCTCGCCGCTCCGGCTCGGCCGGGGCGCGGTGCGCTCGGAGCACGGGCTGATCCCGGTGCCCGCGCCCGCCACCACGCTGTTGCTGCGCGGGGCGCCGGTCGAGATGCCCGACATCGAGGCCGAGCTGGTGACCCCCACCGGCGCGGCACTGCTCACCACGCTGGTCCGGCACTGGTCCTCGGAGCCCGCGTTCCGCCTCGACAAGGTTGGCACCGGCGCGGGCGGGCGCGACCTCAAGGAGCAGCCCAACGTGCTGCGAGTCCTGATCGGCGAGGCGGCGGACCGCGGGCTCGCGCGGCGCGAGGTGGCGGTGCTCGAGACCGCGCTCGACGACGACAATCCCCAGTTCGTCGCGGCACTCCTGCCGCGGCTCCTGGCCCAGGGCGCGCGCGACGCGATGATCGTGCCCACGGTCATGAAGAAGGGGCGCCCGGGGATGTGGCTGGTGGTGGTCGCCGAGCCCGAGCAGGCCCCGTCGCTGGCCGCCCTGCTGATGCGCGAGAGCAGCGCGCTCGGCGTGCGCGTGCGCCGCGAGCTGCGCTACGAGCTCGAGCGCCGCCAGATCGAGGTCGAGACCCGGTTCGGCCGCGTGGCGCTCAAGGTGGCCGAACTCCCCGAGGGCGGCGAGCGCGCCCTGCCCGAGTTCGAATCGGTGCGCGAGGCCGCCGAGCGCGCCGGCCGGCCGCTGCGCGAGGTGTCCGAGGCGGCGCTCGCGGCGTGGAGAGCGGGCGGCGCCAAGGTTTCGTGACCGTGGCCGGCGACCTCGCTCCGGCCGCGCCCCCGGGCGGCGCCGGGGCCGGGGTCCTGCTCGAAGCCCGCGATCTCGAGGTCACACCCCCCGGATCCCGCACCGCCGCGTTCCCGGCACTCTCGCTCGCGGTGCGTGCGGGCGAGTGGGTGGCGCTCTCGGGACCGAACGGCGGAGGCAAGACCAGCCTGATCCTGGCGCTCGCAGGCCTCTGGCCCGCTTCCCGGGGGACGCTCGAGCTCGAGGGGCGCCCGTTCGGCCCCGGCCCCCGCGACGCCCGGGTGAACGGCGTGGCGGTGGCGCTCCAGGATCCGAGCAGCCAGCTGCTCGCGCCCACCGTGGGCGAGGAGCTGGCCTTCACCGCCCGCAACCTGGGCCTTCCCGAGCCGGAGATCGCCCGCGCGGTCGCCGCGTGGAGCGCCGTGTTCGGCCTCGATGCCGAGCTGGGGCTGGCCCCGGGGTCGCTCTCCGCGGGGCGCCAGCAGCTGGTGGTGCTCGCTGCGGCGATGGTGGCGCGTCCGCGCCTGCTGCTCGCCGACGAGCCCACCGCCCATGTCGACCTCGCGGGCCGGGCACGGGTGCGGGAGGCGATCGCGCGCGCGGTG
>DATEMP010000025.1:0-12338 GCA_035275545.1 Candidatus Eiseniibacteriota bacterium
AGACGCTCGCCGCCGCCCGCGCGGCGGGCGGGCGGATCGTCGCGGTCGGCACCACGGTGGTGCGCGCGCTGGAGTCCGCGTGCGATGCCCACGGGGGGCGGCTCGCCGCCGCCTCGGGCTGGACCCGCAAGTACATCCTGCCGCCCTACCGGTTCCAGGCGGTGGACGCCCTGCTCACCAACTTCCACCTGCCGCGCACCACGCTGCTGCTGCTGGTGGCGGCGTTCGCGGGGGCGGAGACCATGCGGAGCGCGTATGCGCACGCGGTCGCGGAGCGCTACCGCTTCTACTCGTATGGGGACGCGATGCTGGTGGTGTGACGCTCAGGCGGCGGGCTTCATCTCCACCGGCGAGCGCGGGCGCCCGAAGCCCGAGCGCTCCTGCTTTCCCCAGCCGCCGCGCCCGAGCAGGATGTCGAGCATCGCGCCGAGGCGGAAGAACAGGGTGAGCGGGCGGTAGGTGAGCGTGTCGATCACCCCGAGCGCGATCATGAGCGCGAAGTCGCCCCACGACCGGTAGAGGCCGAACGACCGCTCCTCGAGGAGCACCGCCGAGATGGACAGGCACGCCCCCGAAGTGATTGCGAGGAACAGGAACGCCCAGAAGTAGAGCGGGGACAGGAACCCCATGACGTAGGCGATCGGCAGGACGATGTACCCCACCAGCTCGACCACCGGGGCGAGCAGCTCGAACAGGAGGTAGTAGGGCATCCCCACCCAGCGCAGCGAGCCGGCCTTGGGCTCCCAGAGCAGCGAGCGGTGGAGCCACAGCGAGTGGACGAGGCCGCGATGCCACCGGCCGCGCTGCCGCGCCAGGGCGCCGATCCGCTCCGGGACCTCGGTCCAGCAGATCGGATCGGGCAGGTAGACGATCGAATACTGGCGTCCCTGGCGGCGCATCGTGTGGTGGAGGCGGAGCACCAGCTCCATGTCCTCGGTGACCACGTCGGTGCGGTAGCCGCCCACCTCGACGATCACGTCCTTGCGGAACAGGCTGAACACGCCCGAGAGGATGAGCAGGTTGTTCATCGACGAGAGCCCGAGCCGGCTCCCCACGAACGCTCGCAGGTACTCGACCACCTGGAAGCCGGCCAGCACGCTCTGCGGCAACCGCGGCTCGACCACCCGTCCCTTGGCGATCCGGCAGCCGTTCACGACCCGCACCTGGCCGCCCACGGCGATGACCTTCTCGGGATCCTCGAGGAACGGGCGCACCACCCGCAGCAGCGCGTTCTCCTGGAAGATCGCGTCGGCGTCGATGGTGCAGAACAGGGGATAGCGCGACAGGTTGATGCCCGCGTTCAGCGATTCGCTCTTGCCGCCGTGCTCCTTGTCGAGCACCACCAGGTTGGGAACCAGCGTCGAGTGGTAGATCCCGCGCACCACCCCCGAGTCCTGGATGCTGCGGCGCATGACGCTCTCGCGCCGCTCGAGCTGGAACTCACGCACCAGGGCATCGAGGGTGCCGTCGGTCGAGCCGTCGTTGACGACGATCACCTCGTGCTCGGGGTAGTCGAGGGAGAGCACCGAGCGCACCGCCTCTACCACCGACTTCTCCTCGTTGTGCGCGCAGATGAGCACGCTCACCGGGAACGTGAAGTGGGACTTCGCGACCGCTTCGTAGTCGGTGTAGAAGTTCTGGGCGAGCCGGCGGCGCATGTCGATGAACGACATGATCAGCAGCGAGAACAGCACCAGCTGGAGCGCGACGAAATAGACGAACACCACGATCGTGATGAAGTTCAGCACTTCGAAGAGCACGCTCGGGGGCATCGTCGGGTTCATGTCAGGCCGCCGTCCCGGTGCGCGGCACCGTCACCGCCACCCCCATGACGGTGAGCGCCTCGATCGCGCTGTCGCGCGCGAAACGGTCCCCGGACTCCAGCGCCCGCGTGAGCGCCGGCCGCGCCGCGTCACCCAGTTTCACCAGGGCGTCGCACGCGTTCTTGCGCACCCACCACGAGCGGTCGCCGAGCGCATCGCCGAGCGCGGTGGCGATCTCGGGATTGCCGATCTTCCCCAGCGCCTCGGCGGCGTGCGCGCGCACGTACCAGATCGGATCGGCGAGCGCCCCTTCGAGGCCCGCGGACGCGGAGGGGTCGGCGATCGCCCCCAGCGCCCAGGCGGAGGCCGAGCGCACGTCCGCCTCGGCGTCGTGGAGCGCCTCGCCGAGCTGTGCGATGGCCCGGGTCTCGCGGATCTCGCCCAGGATGCGCGCCGCCCAGAAGCGCGCCTTGGGGGTGCCCTCGCGCAGCGTGCGGACCAGGAGCGGTCCGGTGCGCGTGCCCATCTCGATGCACATCGCCGCGATCCGCGCCGAGACCGCTTGCTCGTGCCGGCCCAGCAGCCCGACCAGCGCCTCGTCGCTCGCCTCGAGCTTCATGCTCCCGAGCGCGCGCGCCGCGACGTTGCGCACGTCCGGGTCCTTGTCGTCGAGGGCGGCGAGCACCGCCGGCACCGCCGAAGGCAGCTTGAGCTCGCCCAGCACCCGCAGGGCGTGCGCGCGCGTCCACTTGAGCCGGTGACGGGTGTCGCGCAGGAAGCGGTCGACGATCGCGCGATCCTCGAGCGCCTGCGTGATCTCGGCCCGCCGCTCGGGATCGAGCTCGTTCACCTCCTGGGCGGCGATCAGCGACCAGCGGCCCAGGAAACCGGCGGCGATCCAGCGCAGCGCCTCCGGACGGGTCGCGGGATCGGCGAGCCGCCCGAACTGCTCGTGGAGCGCGGCGAGGAACCGCGTCCGCGACGCCTCCATGCGCTTGAGGTAGTACTTGTTCACGATCGCCGCGAGCGTCGTCACGGCTACCACGAACAGGACCAGCCTCACGGTGACGACCAGCACCTTGAAGTCGATCATCGCTCGCCCCTTACCACCGCGCCGCCGCGTGGAGACCGATGGACCAGATCTCGTACGCGTGGTTGTCGCGGGAATACGTCGCCTCGACGCCCATCCCGACCGGGCCGATGGCGGCCGCGTTCAGGTATCCCGACAGGGCGTTCGTGCGGATCGGTTCGAAGTTGTCGGACGACAGGTAGGAGAACTCGTAGCGGGCGCCCCAGCCCACCGAGGAAAGCTCGCGGTAGCCGGAGACGCCGAACCCGGCCGCCTGGCGCACGCTCTTGAGCGGCGTGAAATACGACGCCGACGTCTGGTCGAAGTCGCTGTAGCCGACCCGGTAGTCCACGGTGGCGATCGGCGTGCGTCCGCGCAGGCGGTACTCGCTGCCGGCCTGCACGGTGCTGCGACGGTTGCCGTCCGAGTAACGGCCGCGCTGGACGCCCGCGTCCACGCTGCCGCGCCCGCTCCACTGCCACGCGAGCTTGCCTTCGGAGACGGTCTGATGGCCGATCACGAGCTCGTTGGGCCCGGTGCGCTTCACGGGCACGAAGTCCCGCCACGCGCCGGCGCTGGGCGTGAAGCGGCCGAGGAACGCCCACGATTGCACCTTCCAGCCCACGAAGTCGCCGGTGCCGAGCAGCGGGTAGGCCGCACCCGAAAGGCCCGCCTTGACGGTGCGCGACTCGAGGCCGCCCGAGAGCTGGAACGGATAGGCGCGCAGGAGCGCGAGGTCGGCGCGCACCTGGCGCATGTCGAGGTCGTAGGCGAGCGCACCGGTCTCGTCGCGCTCGAACTGGTCGAGCCAGGCGGCGTGCACCGTCACGTCGGCGGTGCGGCCCACCGTGAGCCGGCTGCTCATGAACGGGCCGCTGTTCTCCATCGTGTAGTCGGGGCCGTCCAGGTACTGGCGCTCGCGGGCGTTCGTCCAGCCCGCGCCCAGCGAGGGGGCGAGCGCGTGGCGGACCGCCGTGCGCTCCTCGGTCGCCGCCGAGGGCTCGGCGCCGTTCGCCTCGGCCCGGGTCAGGAAGCGGTCGGACGCGGTCGCGCCCGAGCGCCAGCGCGCCACGGTCGCGTAACCGAGCCAGGCATCGCCCTGGGAGGGATGCGCCACCAGGACGCGCTTGAACTCCATCGAGGCGCCGGGGAGATCGCCGGTCCACGACAGGGCGCGCGCGTAGGCGATGCGGGTCTCGACGTTCGAGGAATCGGTCTCGAGCGCGCGCCGGAACTCGGCGAGCGAGCGCTCGATCGCGCCCGACCAGGTGAGGACCAGCGCGTAGCGGGAGCGCTCGACCGTGTCCTCCGGCTGATCCGAGAGGAGCCGCTCGTACTCGGCGAACGACTCGTCGAAGCGCCGCTGCCACGAGAGCACGCGCGCGAGGAGCGATCGCGCTTCGCGGTCGGCGGGATCGTGCGCGACCCGGTCGCGCAGGCGCGCGATCGCGGTGTCGAACTGCCGGGCGTCGATCATCGCGTGGATGGGCGAGAGGTCCGAGCCGGCGGGGGCGGCGTTCTCGGCGCGCGCGACTTCCTGCGCACGCGCCGCGGACGGCGTGACGCTAGCGACGAGGACGAGCGCGACGAGGGCGGCGCAGCGGCCCGCGGCCCTGGAGCAGCGCGTTGTACTCCCTGTGGAATGCCTTTTCACGGGACTCGAATCCCTCGAATGCCCTGCGCACATGGGTGGCTGAGAGCTTGGTTCTCTCGGTGGTTATCGGCCGCTCCCAGCCGCTCCATGAATAGGAAACGCTGTCCGGGCTCGTGATCTGAACCGTCGTGGCCGCAACGGTTTGGCGCGTGCCGGGCGCGCCGAGGAAATGGCACTCGCCGGGCAGGGCCGCGGGGGCGCCGGGCTCGGCCGGCCCCAGCGAGTCGGCGCGGAATCCGTGCGCCCGGGTCGCCCACGCCAGCAGGCCGATCCCCGGGGTCGCACGGGTCTCGATCGCCGGGGTGGCGGGGTCGTCGTCCAGGACCGCCCGGCTCGAGGGGTCGCCGATGTTGAGCAGCGCCCAGGGCAGCGCGATCTCGATCACACCGCGCCCGCGATCGATCCACCAGTCCGAGCGCGGATCGAAGGGATGGGACGCCGCGGCGTAGGCGGGGCGCGCCTCGCGGCCGGCGGCGAGCCGACCCGCGTCCAGGTGGATGCCGGGGAAGAGGCGGCCGTCGCGTCCCACGCGCGCGCGGTTGAGATTGACGACCAGTGGCAGGTAGCGGCCGTCGTGGTTCGCCACCGGGCGCATCGGGATCTCGTGGCGCCGGAACGTCGCTCCGTCCCGGGCGCGAGCGTAGGCGGACCAGCTCATCTGCCGGTCGCAGAAGAGCTCGGCGCGCGGAGGAACGCTCCGCCCGTCGCCGGGATCGATGATCAGCACGAACTCCGCACCCCGCGACCAGACCGCGTCGAGCGGCGCGGGCAGGCGGGTGTCGCCGCGGCGCGGGTCCAGCACGTCGAGCGACACCCCCAGCGTGCGGATGCCCTGGCGCAGCGCGCGCCGGTCCAGGTCGAGGCGCAGGTAGAGCCGCGCCTGGTCCGAGGTGGCGTAGAGCGCGCGCACCACGGGATCGCGGATCTCACGGGCCGACTGTGCGTACGGTGCGATCCCGCGCCAGTCGGAGACGTCGCCGTCGACGCGGATCCGCGAGGGGGCGTCGAAGGCGATCAGGCCGAAGCCCTCCTCGGCGTCCTGGAGATTGTGCCAGAGCGGATCGCGGTCGTGCGGCTCCTCGGATCCCCGCGTGAGCCAGTTCGACTTGAACCACTCGTCGAACATCGAGAAGAGGATCGCCCCCGAAGCACCGGCGTCGCGGATGTCCTCGAGCAGGCGCACGTCGCGCGCGCCCTGCTCGGCCTCGGAGGCGCCGCCGTGATCGAGCCCCTGGGGCTGAAAATGCGAGTTGCCGCGCCCGGAGGGGACGCCGTATTCCGCGACCAGCAGCGGCAGGTCGCCCAGGTGCGCCTTGAGGTCGGCGAGGTAGCCGGCGTAGTTGCAGGCGCCGTGGCGGTCACGCTTGGCCCCGTATCCGGCATCGAGGTTGAGGAAGTCCGGGTAGTACGGATAGACGTGGCTGCTCGCGTAGTAGCCGAGGAAGCCCGCGTCCGCGTCGGCCTCGCGCACCGGGCGGATGTGCCGCGGGTCGACGCTGTAGGCGTCCTCGTCGTGCTCGGCCTCCTTGCCGCCCTCCTCGGACTCGGTGGCGTGGCGCATGACGTCGAGCGTCGGCCAGTTCACGAACGACACCGCGTGGGCGAGGCCGTAGCGGGCGAGCTCCTGCGAGGCCACCGCGTCGCAGATGCGCGCCAGCCAGGTCTCGGTCGCGGTCGCGCCCTGGGTGGTGAAGAGCCGCCCATGGAAGCCGGTGGCGTCCGGGTGTCGCCGCTCGGTCTCGCGCACCGCGAACGGTTCCCACTCGCGGCCAAGCACCCACCCCGCGAGCCAGGGCGATGCGTCGGCCTCGTAGCGGCCCGCGGCGTGCCCGGGCCTCGGCCCGAGGTCGGCGGCGCCGTGGACCGCGTCGACCACCCGGCCGATCTCGCGCTCGTAGTCGAGGGTGAAGGCCTCGTCGAGCAGATCGTTCGACTCCGGCAGCTCCGCCCACACCCCCTGGAAGAGCCACAAGGGCCGGTCGGGGTGGGCGAGGTTGTCCTCGCGCAGCGCCTCGTAGAAGGCGGGCGGATGCAGCGTGTAGACCCGGATCGCGTTCGCGTGGAGCTCGCGAGCGAAGCGCAGCCAGCGGGCGTAGTCCTCGCGCGTGATCGCGAACTCGCCGGGGAAGTGGCCCGGCACGCCCGCCCCGAGGTTGATGCCGCGGAAGAAGATCGGCCTGGGGGAGCCCCCCAGCACCCACTCGAACCGGTCCCCGCGGGTGCGGATGTGCGAGGCGACCGCCGCGGCCGGGGGCTTGGCGGCTGCCCCCCCTGGCGGGTCGACAACGGGATGCGCGGCGGGCGATGCCGAAGCGATCGCCAGCGCGAGGATGAGTTCGCCGGAACCGAACACCGATGCCGCCCTCCTGGACACCGGGTATCGGCATCCGGCGGCGGAATCTCAACGCGCGGGCGTCATTCCGGGAAGCCGCGCGGGCGGCGGAGCGCTTCGAAAACCCACGTTTGGCCGGGGTTTTCGTGGCTCGGGGCCCTGGAATCCGATATGATCGAGGCCTCGCGCAGAGGGGCGGATCCACGACCAGCGGAACCGCCTCCGGTTGTTGCAGGGACGCAGCGACTCAGAGCGGCAGATTACCGTGCTTCTTGTAAGGAAGGCTTTGCCGTTTGTTGCGCAGCATCTCGAGGGCGGCAATCAGACGGGGCCGCGTATCGGGCGGCTCGATCACGTCGTCGAGGTACCCCAGCTCCGCAGCGATCCAGGGGCTGGCGAACTTCTCGTTGTACTCCGCGACCCTCCGGCGACGCTCCCCTGCCGGGTCGGATGCGCGGCCGATTTCCTCGCGGTAGAGGATGTTGACCGCGCCTTCGGCGCCCATGACCGCCATCTCGGCGCTGGGCCAGGCGATGTTGTAGTCGCCGCGAATGTGCTTGCTGGACATGACGTCGTAGGCACCTCCGTACGCCTTGCGCACCACGACGGTGAGCTTGGGCACGGTGGCTTCGCAGTACGCGTAGAGGAGCTTCGCCCCGTGGCGGATGATGCCGCCCCACTCCTGGCGGGTGCCGGGAAGGAACCCGGGGACGTCCTCGAACGTGACGAGCGGGATGTTGAACGCGTCGCAAAAACGGACGAAACGGGCACCCTTCACGGAGGAATCGATGTCCAGCACGCCGGCCAGCACCTGCGGTTGGTTTCCCACGATGCCGACGGTCCGCCCGTTGAGGCGCGCGAATCCCACGATGAGGTTGCCCGCGAAATGCTGGTGAACCTCGAAGAAGTCGCCGTCGTCCACGACCCGGCGCACCAGGTCCTTCATGTCGTACGCCCGGTCGGCGGCGTCGGGCACCAGGGTCGCAAGCCCCGGGTCGCGGCGCTCGACCGGGTCCGAGCAGGGACGCCGGGGCGGCTCGTCGGTGTTGTTCGCGGGCAGGTAGCCCAGCAGCCGCTGGATGTGGCGGATGCAATCCGCGTCGTCGCGCACCGCGAAGTGGGCGACCCCGCTCTTCGAGTTGTGGGTCATGGCGCCGCCCAGGTCCTCGAAGCTCACCTCCTCGTTGGTCACCGCGCGGATGACCTCGGGGCCGGTCACGAACATGTGGCTCGTCCCCTCGACCATGATCGTGAAGTCGGTGATCGCCGGGGAGTAGACCGCGCCGCCCGCGCACGGTCCCATGATCGCAGAGATCTGGGGCACCACCCCGGAGGCGAGCGTGTTGCGCAGGAACACGTCCGCGTAGGCGCCCAGCGACACCACGCCCTCCTGGATGCGGGCGCCGCCCGAGTCGTTGAGGCCCACGACCGGGGCGCCGTTGTCCATCGCCAGGTCCATGATCGCGCAGATCTTCTTCGCGTTGGCCTCGCTCATGGTGCCGCCGAACACCGTGAAGTCCTGGGCGAAGCAGTAGACCAGGCGGCCGTCCACGGTGCCCCAGCCCGCCACCACGCCGTCCCCGACGATGCGCCGGTCGCTCATGCCGAAGTCGGTGGCGCGGTGGGTGACGTAGGTGCCGATCTCCACGAACGAGCCGGGGTCCACCAGGAGATCGATGCGCTCGCGGGCGGTCAGGCAGCCGCGCGCGTGGAGCTTCGCGACCCGCTCGGGACCGCCGCCGGCGAGCGCGAGCTCGTTGCGGCGCTTGAGCTCGGCCAGCCGCTCTTCGCGATTCAAGGACACCTCCAGGGTGAGGGGCGCAATGCGCGCGCGAGGGTAGGGACGGGGCCGCAGGGGGTCAAGGGCGAACGCCCTGGCGGCGCGCACGCGGACGCGCACACCGGAGCCGGGCGATGACGCACTGGTCGCCGTGGGACCTGTGGCTTATGCCCGCGGCCGAGGGAGGCAAGTTCCTCTCGCTCGGCGGCGGCGGGCTGGTGTTCGTGGTGCTCTTCTGCGCGCTGGTCGACTTCGTCAAGCTGCTGGTCGAGCTGATGGGCCGGCAGGACGAGCGCCGCTTCACTTCCGATCCCACCCGCGTCACCGCCGTCATCGCCTCGAAGAACGGCGCGAACAAGTTGCCGGTCACCGTGGGCGAGCTGCAGCGCTTCCTGCCGCCCGAGCGCATCCTGGTGGTCGACGACGGGAGCACCGACGAGACCAGCGAGGTGGCGGGTGCGCTGGGCTGCCAGGTCCACCGCTTCAACCGCAGCAAAGGCAAGGCGGCCGCCATCAACTACGCGGTCCACCGGGTCGCGACCCCGCTCACGCTGCTGCTCGACGACGACACGCGGCTCGGCGGTGCGCGCATCCCGACCTCGCTGCTCTCCGAGGACGGCTTCGACGCGGTCGCCTTCCACGTGCTCCCCGACCGCCGGAACCGCGAGGGGTCGCACGGCAACAACTTCCTGGGCGCGATCCAGCGCTACGAGTACGGGAAGAGCATGGAGATCGGCAAGCGCTTCCATGACGTCACCGAGTCGGTCTCGTGCGTCTCGGGCGCGGTCGGCCTCTACCGCACCGCGGACTTGGACCGGCTCCACCACCAGCACACCGGCGTCTTCCAGGCGGAGGATCTCCAGCGCACGATCATCCACCTGCTCAACAAGAGCCGGATCGTGTTCGCGAACGAGCCGGTGTGGACGGTGGCCCCGAGCAGCATCGGCGCCTGGTTCCGCCAGCGGATGACCGGGTGGTACCCCGGCATGTACCACCAGATGGCGAACTTCCTGCGCCTGCTGTTCCGCCCCGGCATCTCGTGGAGGCTCCGCTACGAGATGATGTACAACCTCTATACGGTGGTGAGCGATCCGATCAAGGTGTTCTCGATGGTGATGATCGCGATCACCCCCGGGCTGCGCTGGTGGGGGCTGGTCATCTACCTAACATATCTCGCATTCGAGATCTATCCCGCCTGGGTGGTGCGCATCCCCGGGGACCGGCGCCGCACGCCGCTCTCGGTGCTGCTCATGTACCCGATCTACGGCGCGATCAACACCGTGCTGCGCACGCTCTCGCTCTTCACCTGGTTCTGGTATCGCTTCGTGACCGGCAGCATGAGACCCCGTCGGGGGCCGAAGGATCGGATCGAATGACGCGCGCATGGATGATTCTCGTGGTGGCGGCGCTCCTGCTCGGCGCCGCCGGGCCGGCGCCGGCCGACATGAAGGGGCGGCTGGGTGCCCAGTACCGGTACGGGTTCTTCTCCGACCACAACGACCTGCGCGACGGGCTGGTCTACTGGGCGGCGCGCCAGTACCACGTCCAGCTCGAGTACTGGGACTTCGTGAATCCCGGGACCGACGACCAGTTCCGGCCCGAGCTGGGCCTCCACCTGCGCGACCGGCGCAAATCCTCCTACACGGTCCAGTGGCGCCACGAGCGCAAGCAGGAGCGCCTGTGGTTCGGGACCGACCAGGTCCTGAGCGACCATTGGGTCGGGCGCGTCGAGGTGAGCCCGATCATCGCCACCGACACGACGCTCTGGGTGTACTCGACCGGCGCCGACTACTACTGGAGGTCGTGGAACTTTGCCTCGGTGACCGTGATCCGCGACCCGCGCCAGGACGGGCTGTGGATCGTGCCGATGCGCCTGCGCATCGCGAACGAGGCGAACGACTGGGTGCAGGCGACCTTCGCCCCGGCGAGCGAGCAGTCGGTGGGCTGGGCGCTGGACGTGAAGAAGCGCTGGGTGCGGCTCGGCGTCGAGCGCAACAACCGCTACGACTTCACCAACGTCGACAACACCTTCGTCACCGTCGGCGTCGAGTTCGACCTCCCGCGCGAGCCCTAGCGATCGCGCCGGTCCCGGCCGCGCCCCGCGCGCCGGTGCTATCATCCGCACCCATGCCGCTGCCCACCGACCACCACATCGTCTGGTCGCGGGTCGAGCCCGCGCGCCACCGGCACCGCCTGTGCGAGAGCGACGTCGACGCGCCCGACCTCGAGGCCATGGGCCTGCCCTGGCAGGCGCCGCTCCCCGCGCCCGGACACGCGATCCAGCCCGAGCTCGAGCACGCGATCGGCGGCCTCTGGGCGGCACCCGGGGGCCGCGTGCTGCTCACCGCGGGCGGGAGCGAGGCGAACGCGATCGTGTTCGGCGCCCTGCTCGAGCGCGGCGAGGAGGTGCTGGTCGAAACCCCCGGCTACGAGCCCCACCGCGAAGTGCCGCGGCTCTTCGGCGTCACGGTGCGCCGCTTCGTGCGCCCGCTGGGGCAGGGCTCACTGGCCGCGGCGGTCGACCAGGCGCTCGGGCCCGAGACCCGCATGGTGGTGGTGACCCACCCGCACAACCCGAGCGGCGAGCCGATCGCACCCGCCGCCCTGGCGGCGCTCGACGCCCTCGCCAAGCGGCGCAACCTGTGGATCCTGTGCGACGAGATCTTCCGGGACGCGATCCCGGAGGCGCGCGGCACGTTCGCGGCGCTCGGGCCCCGCTGGATCACCACCTCGTCGCTCACCAAGGTCTACGGGCTCGGCGGTCTCCGCCTGGGCTGGATCGCCGGCACCCACGAGGTGCGCACGCGCTGCGCCACGGTGCAGAACGCGCTCTCGGCGTCGCCCTCGGTGCCCAGCATGGCGCTGGCGCTCGCGCTCGTGCCGCACCTGGACGCGCTCCGCGCCCGGAGCCAGGCGATGATTGCCGCCAACCGCACCCGCTGGGAGGCGATCGTCGCCGCCGGCGTGCCGTGCACGGTCCCGGTCCAGGCGCACGGCACCACCGCCTGGGCGCTGCTCCCGGGCGAAGGCGAGGGCGACGCGTTCGCGGCGTTCGCGTCGCAGCGCGAGCGCCTGGCGCTCACGCCGGGACGGTTCTTCTCCGAGCCGCGCGGCTTCCGCGTCGCGCTGGGCGGCGAGCCGGCCCGCTGCGCCCCCGCCTTCGACGCCCTGGCGCGCGCGCTCGAGGCCCATGCGTCCGCGCCATCGATTCCCAGGATCGAGCAGACCAC
The DNA here is from genome assembly GCA_035275545.1 of Candidatus Eiseniibacteriota bacterium. GTDB lineage: Bacteria > Eisenbacteria > RBG-16-71-46 > RBG-16-71-46 > RBG-16-71-46 > WS-11. The sequence goes on from DATEMP010000025.1 coordinate 11,829, forward strand.
CACGGAGGCTCCATGAGCGATACGGACATCCTGCAGCGCATCCAGACCGACATGACCACGGCGATGAAGTCGAAGGACGCGGACACCCTGAGCACGCTCCGCATGCTCAAGACCGCGCTCATGGAGGCGGTGACCCGCAAGCCCAAGGGCGAGGGGCTCACTGCCGACGAGACGATCGAGGTGCTGCAGCGCTACGCCAAGAAGCGGCGCGAGGCGATCGAGGAGTTCCGCAAGGTGGGGCGCGAAGATCTGGTGGCGGGCGAGGAGCGCGAGATCCAGGTCACCCAGCGCTACCTGCCGCAGGCGCTCGGCGAGGACGAGCTGCGCGGGCTGATCCGGGAAGCGATCGCGACCACCGGGGCGGCGGGGCCCAAGGACATGGGCAAGGTGATTGGGGCGGTCATGGCGGTGGCGAAGGGGAAGACCGAGGGCGGCACGGTGTCCCGCTTGGTGAAGGAAGCGCTCGCGGGCTGAATCGGTTGCGCTGATCGGGCGCTGATCGGGGCAAGA
>DATEMP010000026.1:0-8879 GCA_035275545.1 Candidatus Eiseniibacteriota bacterium
GACGCGTTTATCGACACCACGTTCCTGAGCCGGCAGCTGGTGAGCACCCCGGAGGCGCGCTACGCGGGGGTGATCGCGTTCGGGCTCGACGGGACGCGCGGCCGGCGCCGCGCCGCCTACCAGATCCAGAACGAGCTCAGCCTCGGGGACAAGCTCCAGCGCGACGCGCTCAGCCTGAGCTGGCGTGACGCGATCGCCCCGGGCTGGCGCATCGCCATGACCCCGTCGCTCGAGTGGCGCCGCGACCGGACGCTCGGCCGCGACCAGGAGGAATGGCGCGGCGCGTTCCGGGGCCGGGTGCGGCGCAGCTTCGCCGACGACGCGAACGGCGCCGAGCTGGGCCTCTCGGGCGACGTGCTGCGCACCAGCGGCGTGGGCTCCGAGTTCGTGCCGGACCGGAACGCCGGCCGCGCCTGGCTGGCGGTGGACCACCTGGGCCTGCTGGGCGACGAATGGCGGGTGGGCTACGGGCTCGCGAGCCGCGTGTTCCCGGACTCGAGCGTGCGCGACCACTTCGAGCACGGATGGGAGGGGCGGGTGCGGCGCATCTTCCCCGGAGGGCACGCGCTCACGCTCGAGACCACCGGCCAGCGGCGGCAGACGCACCTCACCGTGGCCTCGACCCGCGACAACTTCTGGCGCGAGGAGGGCATCGCCGAGGCGGACCTGCGCGCCGGCGACCGGTGGGCGGTGCGGGTGCGCGCCGAGGGCGAAGCACTCCAGTACGACGTGCAGGACAGCACCGTGTTCTTCGACTACCAGGTGATCCGCGGACGGGTCGCGCTGCGCTACGAGAGCGCCGCCCACTGGACGCTCGCCGCCGGGCCGCGCGTCGAGCTGCTCACCAACCGTCTCAACCCCGGCGAGGCCTACCGCGAGCTCGGCGGGGCGGTGGAGTTCGAGTGGATCGGGGCGGGGGCACTCTGGAACGTGGCCCCGGCCGCGGGCCGGCGCACCTACGACGAGGGCTCCGACGCCGGCCTCTCGGGCGGGCTCCACTCGCCGTTCGCGTTCTACGAGCTGGAGTCGTTCGTCGACCAGCCGCTGCCCGCTCGCCTGCGCCTGCGCGCGCTCGCGAGCCTCCGATACGAATCGCACACCGATCCCGCGCAGAACGCGGGGAGCATCTATACGTCCGTCCAGCTTCGCTGGGCGGTGTACTGAGCCGCCCCCGCCTTTACATCCCGCGCGCCGCGCGTACACTGCCGGGGTTCGCATCGTCCTGGTTCGAGGGATCCACGCCATGACCGCACGCCGCGCCATCGTGTTCCTGGTCGTCCTGTTCGGCGTGCTCGGGGGCGCGATCCTGGTCGCCGCGCTCGCCCTGCGCAGCCCGTCGCCCGCGACCCCGGAATCCACGGTGCTGCTGTTCGACGTCCCTGGCAGCCTGGAGGAGGGGACGCCGCCCACGTCGGACGGCTGGCTCGATCTGGTGCGACGCGACCGGCCCACCGTATGGATGGTCTCCCAAGGCATCCGCCGCGCCGCCGAGGACGATCACATCGCGGCACTCGTGCTCCACGTCGACGGGCTCGACTGGGGCTGGGCGAAGGTCTCGGAGGTGCGCGCCGCGGTGCAGGCGTTCCGCGCCTCCGGCAAGCCGGTCTACGCCGCGCTCTCGGGCGGCGGTGAGCGCGAATACCTGCTCGCCTCCGCCGCCGACATGGTGGCGAGCCCGCCGCTCGCGGTCCTGTGGCTCAACGGGCTCTCCGCCTCCGCGCTGTTCATGCGCGGCACGCTCGACAAGGTGGGGGTCACGCCGAACTTCGCCCAGGTGGGCCGCTACAAGTCGGCGGTCGAGACCTGGACGCATCGGGGCATGTCGGCGCCCTCGCGCGAAGCGCTCCAGGCCTTGCTCGACGACCACTACGCGGTGCTGGTCGACAGCCTCGCGACCGCGCGCGGCCTGGAACCCGATTCGGTGGTGCGGCTGCTGGACGACGGACCCTACGGCGCCCGCGAAGCCATGGCGGCCGGCCTGGTCGACACGCTGCTCCACCAGGCCGAGCTCGACTCGCTGGCGGCCGAGGAGGACGGCGACTCGCGGCCCACGCTCACGCTCAACCGCTACATCGCGCGCCTCGGCGCTCGCACCGGCCCGCGGATCGCGCTGGTGACCGCGGTGGGCGTGATCGCCGAGGGCCGCAGCCGCACCAGCCCGACCGACGGGGAGATCCTGGGCGCCGAGACCCTCATCAAGACGCTGCGCGAGGTGCGCGACCGCTCGTCGATCCGCGCGGTGGTGCTGCGCATCGACAGCCCGGGCGGCTCGGCCCAGGCGTCGGACGACATCTGGCGCGAGGTCAAGCGCTGCGCCGACGCGAAGCCGCTGGTGGTGAGCATGTCGGACCTCGCGGCCTCGGGCGGCTACTACATCGCCGCACCCGCCGACAGCATCGTCGCCGAGCCTTCGACGCTCACCGGCTCGATCGGCGCCTTCGGGGGCAAGCTCAACCTGCTCGGGCTCTACCGCAAACTGGGGCTCAACGTGGAGACGGTGTCGCGCGGCCGGCGCGCCGAGATGCTCTCGCCCTTCACCGACTTCACCGAGGAGGAGGCGGTCCGCTTCCAGGCGCAGATGAACGAGGTCTATCGCGTGTTCCTCGACCGCGTGGCGGAGGGCCGGAACCGGCCGGTGAGCGACATCGACTCGGTGGGCCAGGGCCGCGTGTGGACCGGCCTCTCCGCGCGCTCGCGTGGCCTGGTGGACGCGCTGGGAGGAATCACGAGCGCGATCGAGGTCGCGCGCGCGCTCGCCGACATCGGCCCGGACGAAACGCTCGACGTCGAGGTCTACCCGCGCGTCGAGCGCACGCTGTGGCACCGCGTGTTCGCCGGGATGCTGGGCGAGGAGGACCCGGACGCCGCCGCGGCGCTGCCGCCGGTGGTGCGTGCCTGGCTGGCCGCGGCGCGGTTCCCGTCCGGCGCGGCGCTGACGCTCATGCCCTGGAGCATCGAGATCCGGTAGCGGACCGGTCCTGGGGCGGAAATACGAAGGGCGGACCCTGGGGTCCGCCCTTTTCGCTGCCGATGTTCTCCGCCCGGGGCGGTCGACCTACTTCTTGAACGTCTTGATATAGGCGATGACGTTGTCGATGTCGGCCGGCTTGAGCTGGCCGCTCTTGCCCCATGCCACCATGCCCGACTTGACCTTGCCGTTGGTGATGCAGTCCTTGAGGTACGCGTCGGTCCGAATCGGGTCGGCCCACGTCTTGGGCAGCTTCCAGTTGGGGGTGGGGTTTCCGGTCAGCTTCATGCCGCCGGACCCGTCCGCCTTGTGGCACACGACGCAATTCTTGGTGAACACCGCCTTGCCGAGGGTGGGATTGCCCTTGCCGGGGGCGGCGGCGGGCGGCGCGGTGAGCGCCACGGGAACGGCCACAGCCGCGGTCAGAACCAGCGTGACGGCAAGGCCTCTCACCAGGTGGGCGAGGGTCATCGAGGTCTCCTTTTCGGGTCGATCCAGCGGTGGGCGCAGGTGTGAAAGCCGAAAGAGATTACCGGCACTCTCTCGGATGGTCAAACTTACGCGACGGTCGCGGGCTTTCTTCTCGCGAATCGTCGCGATTCTTGACCGCCTCGCGCGAGCGGTGTTAGATTCCGCGATTGCATCGTCTTACGCGACATCACGTCGCGTCCCTCCGGCCGGTCCCCAATGAAGTACGACCGCAGTACCCGTGGCGGGGAGGTGTCTCTTGAAGCGGTTCACTGCCGCACAGATCCGTAATGTCGCGCTCGTCGCCCACCACGGGGTAGGCAAGACCTCGCTCGCCGAGGCCATGCTGTTCCTCGCCAAGTCCACCAACCGCCTGGGTCGCATCGCCGACGGCACCACGCTCCTCGACTACGCTCCGGACGAGATCCAGCGGAAGATGACCATCAACCTCGGGCTCGCGCAGTTCGAGTGGGCGGGGCACAAGGTCAACCTGCTCGACACGCCCGGCTACCCGGACTTCGTGGGCGACGTCTACAGCGCGCTCCGGGTCGCCGATGCCGCCATCCTGGTGCTGCGCGCCAATGCCGGGGTCGAGGTGGGGACCGAGGTGGTGTGGGAGACGCTCAAGCACGAGAAGACCTCCACGCTCCTGGTGGTCAACATGATGGACAAGGAGCACGCCGATTTCGCCGCCGCCGTGAAGTCCGCCCACGACAAGCTGGGCCTGAACGCCGTGCCCACCCAGCTCCCGATCGGCCAGGCCGAGACGTTCCACGGGATCGTGGACCTGATCGAGAACAAGGCGTTCACCTTCAGTGGCAAGGGCATGGAGGAGAAGAGCTCCGAAGCGCCGATTCCCGACGACATGAAGGCCGCGGTGAGCAAGGCCCGTGCGACCCTCATGGAGGAAGCGGCGACCGGCGACGAAGGGCTCATGAACAAGTTCCTCGAGACCGGCGACCTCACCAGCGCCGAGATCCGCAAGGGACTGTGCGAGCGCGTGGTCCAGGGCGACCTCGCCCCGGTGTTCTGCTGCTCCGCGTTCCACAACCAGGGCGTCAAGGAGGTGCTCGACGAGGTGGTCGACATCCTGCCCTCGCCGCTCGACCTGAAGCCGTCGATCGGCAAGGCGGCGGCGGGCGGCGCCGAGGTGACGGTCGCGTCCGACCCCGCGCAGCCCGCGTCGGCGGTGATCTTCAAGACCCTGAGCGAGCAGCACCTCGGCGATCTCTCGCTGGTGCGCATCTACTCGGGCAAGCTCGAGGCCGGCAAGGAACTCATGAACACCACCCGCAACCGCCCCGAGAAACTGAGCACGCTCTACCATCTGGTCGGCAAGGAGCGGCTCGACTGCGGGGGCGCCGAGGCGGGCGACATCGTCGCCGCGGTCAAGCTCAAGGAGTCGCACACCGGCGACACGCTCTCGGAGAAGAGCCGCCCGGTGGTGCTGGCACCGCCCGACTTCCCGGGCTCGGTCACCTCGGAGTGCATCCACGCCAAGAACAAGGGCGACGAGGAGAAGATGGCCCAGGGCCTGGCGCGGCTCCACGAGGAGGATCCGACCTTCCGCAAGCAGGTCGACCCGAGCACCAAGGAGATGCTGGTGTACGGCATGGGCGACCTCCAGCTCGAGGTCATGGTCGACCGGCTCCGCAAGCGCTACGGCGTCGAGGTGCTGCTCACCCGGCCGCGCGTGCCCTACCGCGAGACCATCAAGGGCAAGGCGCAGGACGAGTACCGGCACAAGAAGCAGACCGGCGGCCGCGGCCAGTTCGGCGAGGTCCACCTGCGTCTCGAGCCCCAGAAGCGCGGCGAAGGCTTCAAGTTCCTGGACGAGATCAAGGGCGGCGTGGTGCCGAACCAGTTCATCCCCGCGGTCGAGAAGGGCGTGATCGCCGGCATGGAGAAGGGCCCGCTCGCCGGCTACCCGGTGGTGGACGTGGCGGTGGCGCTGTTCTTCGGCAAGTACCACGACGTCGACTCGTCGGAAATGGCCTTCAAGATCGCGGCCGAGACCTGCTTCCACCAGGGCATGCTCAAGGCGAACCCGGTGATGCTCGAGCCGATCGAGGAGATCCAGGTCCGCATTCCCGAGGAGTACCTGGGCGACGTCATGGGCGACCTCTCGTCGCGCCGGGGACGCATCCTCGGCACCGACTCGGACGGCCGCCACCAGGTGATCAAGGCGCTGGTGCCGGGCTCGGAGCTCTACAAGTACGCCGCGCACTTGCGCTCGATCACCCAGGGTCGTGGCATGCACAGCGCCAAGGTGTCCCACTACGAGGAAGTCCCGCGCGAGATCACCGACAAGGTGGTCGCCGCGGCGCGGGCGGAGAAGGAGGCGAGCGCGCACGCCTGACGGCGAAGCGGCTCGCGAACGCCATGTCCGGTCATTCCAAATGGGCGACCATCAAGCGGAAGAAGGCCGCCACCGACCAGGCGCGCGGCAAGGTGTTCTCCAAGTACATCAAGGAGATCACGGTCGCCGCCCGCCAGGGCGGCGGTGATCTCGACACCAACCCGCGACTGCGCACCGCGGTCGCCGCGGCCAAGTCGGTCAACATGCCGGCGAACAACATCGATCGCGCGATCGCGCGCGGCACCGGCGCGGTTGAGGGTGCGAACTACGAGGAGACCCAGTACGAGGGATACGGCCCGGGCGGCGTCGCCCTGCTCGTCGAGGTCGCAACCGACAACAAGAACCGAACCGCCGGGGACATCCGCCACATCTTCACCAAGAACAACGGCAACCTCGGCGAGGCGGGAAGCGTCGCCTACATGTTCAAGCCGCGGGGCGTCATCCTGGTCGACAAGCAGGCGACCGGCGAGGAGGCGCTCATCGAGGTGGCCCTCGAGGCGGGCGCTGATGACGTGAGCAGCGAGGGCGACACGTACGAGGTGCTCACGCCGCCCGCGCAGCTCGAGGCGGTCAAGCAGGCCCTGGCGGCGAAGCAGATCGCGGTCCAGAGCGCCGAGGCGACCAAGCTGTCGTCGCTCCAGGTGCCGGTGAGCGAGAAGGACGCCGAGGCGATCGTGCGGCTCATGGACGCGCTCGAGGACCACGACGACGTGCTGCGCGTCTATTCGAACTTCAGCGCTCCCGACGAGGTGCTGGCCCGCCTCTCCCGGTAGAGAGAGAAGGATCTCGAAGCTCCATGCGCGTCCTTGGACTGGACCCCGGAAGCCGGCGCACCGGCTACGGCGTCGTCGAGCGGAGCGGCAACCAGCTGCGCTGCCTCGCGCACGGAACCATCGCGCCCGCCGCGCGCCTCGAGCTGCCGCGGCGCCTCCACGACATCGCCAGGCGCGCCGGCGAGGTCATGGACCAGTACGCGCCCGACGCGGTGGTGGTCGAGGAGGCCTTCTACCACGAGAGCGCGCGCTCGACGCTGGTGCTCGGGCACGTGCGCGGAGCGCTCCTGGTCGCCGCGGTCCAGCGCGACCTGGCGGTTGCCGAGTACAGCCCGCGCGAGATCAAGCTGAGCGTCGCGGGCACCGGTGCCGCCGCCAAGGAGCAGGTCGCGTTCATGGTGCGGCGGCTGCTCGGCATCCGCGGTGCGCTCTCGCCCGACGCGGCGGACGCGCTGGCCGGGGCCCTCTGCCACCTGAACCGGGCGCGCTTCTCGGCCCCGGCGCGCGCCGCCTCGGCGGCCGCCCAGCGGCTCGAGGCCCTGCTCGCCTCCCGGGGCAACCGTTGATCGCCTCGCTGCGCGGGGTCCTGGTGGCGAAGGATGCGGGCTCCTGCGTGGTCGAAGCCGGGGGCGTGGGCTACCTGGTCCAGGTGTCGACCCACAGCGCCTCGGCGCTCCCGGACCTCATGGAGCCGGTGTTCCTCCACACCCACCAGGTGGTGCGCGAGGACGCGCTCATGCTGTTCGGCTTCGCCGAGCCGCAGGAGCGCAAGTTCTTCGAGCTGCTCATCACCGTGAGCGGGATCGGCCCCAAGGTGGCGCTCGCGGTGCTCTCGGGTCTCGAGCCGCGGGCGCTCGCGAAGGCGATCCGCGAGGAGAACCTGGCGGGCCTGGTGGCGATCCCCGGCGTGGGACGCAAGACCGCCGAGCGCATGGTGGTCGAGCTGCGCGACAAGCTCGACGTGATCGCGGGCGCGGCACCCGGTCCCGGCCCTGCGCCCGCGGCGGGCGTGCTGCCGCGCGCGGAACGCTATGAGGACGCGGTCGCGGCGCTCGTGCATCTGGGCTACAGTGCGGCGCAGGCGCAGGACGCGGTGCGCCGCGTGGCCGAGGGCGGCGAAAGCCAGACGCTCGAGGACATCGTGCGGCGCGCGCTCGCGCGGCTCAGCAAGAGCGCGGTCACGGCACGCTAGGGAGGGCTCGATGAAGGCCAGGCAGAAGGCCCCGGCGCAGATCGTGCGCCACGAGCAGCCGGCGCGCATGACGGATCCCGAGCCGTTCGCCGAGGACCTGCGCGAGGAGACCCGGCTCCGCCCGCCCACGCTCGACGAGTTCGTCGGCCAGCCCGCGGTGCGCGAGCAGCTCGGCATCTTCCTCGAGGCCGCCAAGCGCCGCGGCGAGGCCATGGACCACGTGCTGTTCCACGGTCCGCCCGGGCTCGGCAAGACCACGCTCGCCGCGATCGTCGCCCACGAGCTGGGGGTCGAGATGACCCAGACCTCGGGGCCGGTCATCCAGGTGGCCGGCGACCTGGCGGGGCTGCTCACCAATCTCGGACCGCGCGGCATCCTGTTCGTGGACGAGATCCACCGCCTGAGCCCGGTGGTCGAGGAGTATCTCTACCCGGCGCTCGAGGACTTCACGCTCGACATCCTGCTCGACCGCGGGCCCAGTGCCCGCTCGCTCAAGCTCAACCTCGAGCGCTTCACGCTCGTGGGCGCCACCACCCGCTCGGGGCTGCTCTCCTCGCCGCTCCGCTCGCGCTTCGGCGTCACCCTGCGCCTCGACTACTACGGTCGCGAGGACCTGGCGTCGATCGTCCGGCGCTCGGCGGGAATCCTGGACGTCGAGGTGTCGGACGACGCGGCGCTCGAGATCGCGGGCCGGGCGCGCGGCACGCCGCGGGTCGCCAACCGCCTGCTGCGCCGGGTGCGCGACGTGGCGCTCATCAAGGCCGACGGCCGGGTCACGCTGCCGGTGACGCGCGAGGCGCTCCGGCTCCTCGAGGTCGACGAGCGCGGCCTGGACGAGATGGACCGTCGCCTGCTCGATGCCCTCATCACCAAGTACCAGGGCGGCCCGGTGGGGCTCGGCACGCTGGCGGTGGTGGTGGGCGAGGAGCCGGCGACCCTCGAGGACGTCTACGAGCCGTTCCTGATCCAGGAAGGCTTCCTCAAGCGCACCTCGCGCGGACGCGAGGCGACGCCGCTCGCCTACCGGCACCTGGGCCACACGCCGCCCGCGGGCGCGGGGGCCGGCGTGGTGCGCGAGACCGGCCAGTCCGAGCTGCCGCTCCCCTGAGCGCCACACCC
>DATEMP010000027.1:0-2857 GCA_035275545.1 Candidatus Eiseniibacteriota bacterium
GCTCGCGCGGTACGACGCCGGGCGCGGCGGCGCCCAGCGCGCGCGCACGCTCATGACCGAGAGCGACGCCGCGTTCGAGGCGCGCGACTTCGTGCGCAGCGAAGCGCTGCTCGCCGAGGCGCTGGCGCTCGAGCCGGACGATCCGGATCTGCTCTTCCGGCACGGCAACGCACTGCTGCAGCTCGGGCGCCCCGACCTGGCCGAGCAGGCGCTGCGCGCCTCGCTCGCCCAGCGCGACTCGCAGCTGGTGTGGCGCATCGGCGCGGGCGAGCCCTACCAGGCGCAGCTCCTGCTCGGCATCATCGCCAGCACGCGCGGCGCGTTCGACGAGGCGGTGGCGCGCTTCGAGACCGCCCGGGCGATGAATCCGTGGCAGACCGGTGCGATGGTGCTGCTCGCCGCGACCTACGAGGTCCTCGGGCGCGCGGACCTGGCGCGCAGCGTGGTGGCGGCGGGGCTCGCGGTCGATCCCGGCGACGCGCGGCTGCGCGAGCTGGACCAGAGGCTCAAGGCCGCACCGTAGTCGCGGCGCGGTCCGGTCGCCCGGCGGCCGACCGCTCGTGTATCGTGCGCCGGTGCCGATCGCGCCCGACCACCTGCTCGCCCTGGTGCTGGCGGTGCTGTTTCCGATCCGCGCCGCGCTCTTCGGCTACCGCCGGCTCACCAGCGCACCGCCCGAGGACGTGCCCCGCGTGCGGCTCTGGCTCTACCGGCAGGGCATCGCGATCCAGTGGGCGCTCACGTTCTGCATGCTCGCCCTGTGGGTCTCGCAGGCCCGCCCGTGGGCGGCGCTCGGCGTGGTGCCGCGGCTCACCTGGGGGCTGCTCGGCGTCTCGGCGGGGTTCGGGTTCATCGTCTTCTACCTCCTGATCCAGCGACGCAAGGCACTGGAGGACGACGAGGCGATGGAGCGGCTGCGCGGTCAGATGCGCAACGTCGAGCGCATGATGCCCCGGAGCGACCTCGAGGCGCGCTGGTTCAACCGCCTCGCGATCACCGCCGGGATCTGCGAGGAGCTGCTCTACCGCGGCTACCTCATCTGGTACCTCAACCAGGCGCTGGCGCTGCTGCCCGCGGTGCTGATCGCCAGCGTGGTGTTCGGGATCGGGCACGCCTACCAGGGCGTGCGCGGCATCGCCGTCACCACCATGGTGGGACTGTTCATGAGCGGCGTGTATCTGTTGACCGGATCGCTGATCGCCTGCGTGGTCATCCACGCGCTCATGGACCTGCACGCCGGCTACATGGGCCGCGCCGCGTTCTCGCGCGCCGAAGCGCTGCCAGAGCCGCCCGTGCCGCTGCCGTTCAGCGAGCCGCAGCTCCCCGCGACGCCCGAGGAGCCGACTGGCTAGCTGACATTCGCCCGGCCGGGTGTACTATCTTCCCCCGCGGCCGCGATTCGACGCTTCGACTTCACCTTTGATCGGGCCGACCGGGACCGTTCGACCATGCGCATCTCACCTCCGCACCGCCTCGTCCGCCCGGCACTCGCGTGCATCGTGGCCTGCGTCGCAACGTTAGCGACCGCCCCGTACGCCGCCGCCCAGTTCGGCCCCGACTTTCGGCTCACCGGGCCGCCCGCGTTCGTGAGCCAGACCGCGCGCAGCCACGCGTGGTCGGTGGCCGCCGACGATGCCGGCAACGTGCACGTGGTCTACTTCGACACCCGCAATGCGCCGGACGTGCCGCCCTGGTACCGCCGCTTCGACCGCGCGCTGAATGCCTGGGGTCCGGAGGTGAGGGTTCCGAGCCTCGCGCAGGCGAACACGCGCTACGTGGCGATCGCGGCGGACTGCTTCGGCCAGGTGCACGTGGTGTGGGTGCACACGGTCGCCGGGGACCAGCACTACCTCTATTACAAGAAGCGCAGCGCCGCCGGCGCGTGGGGGCCCGACGTGCTGCTCCAGGCGCGCACCACCGACTTCTGGGACATCCGCGATCCGGTGGTCACCGCCGACTACCTGGGCGACGTGTTCGTGGCGTGGGCCGAGGGCTTGAAGAATCCGCAGGGCGACCACGTCTACAACATCCTCTACCAGGCCAACGATGCCGGCGGGAACACGTGGACCGGCCCGCAGGGCGTCACCAGCTACACCTCGGGCGTGAGCCCCGCGCCGGGAGCGCGGGCGCCCAGCGTCTCCGCGCACGAGCGCGAGAGCGGCGGCGGGTCGATCGCCCACTTCGCCTGGGCGGACTATCCCACCGGCACGGTGCGCTACCGCGCGGTGCGGCTGGTGCCGAACGGCGGCACCAGCCTGCGCGGAACCGCGTCGCTGGCGCTCGGCACCTCGGTCGCGCCCCCCACGGTCGCCTCGCGCTGCGACGAGGTCCACGTGGCGTGGGCCGATCCGGGCTCGAGCACGATCGTCCATCGCCGGGGCGACATGACGTTCTCGATCGCCGAGACCACCGCCTTCGCCCCCGCGGTGCCCACTGGACTCACCGGCCAGAGCCCGAGCATCGCCGTGGACGGGCTCGGCAACGTCGAGCTGGTGATGCTCGCGGGCGGCGCCGCGAAGTACGCGCGGCGCAGCTTCATGACCGGAGCGTGGACGGCGCCGGTCACGGTGTCCGATCCGCCCGCGGTGCCGAACGATCCCTCGATCGCGGTCGACACGCGCGGCGCGGTGCACGTGATCTGGACCGACACCCGCACCGTGCCGACCGGCACGGGCGGCGCCTATTACGACGTGGGCGGCTGCGTGGCGCTGCCCGCGCCGGCGCTGGCATCCAGGCTCGAGGAGGATCTGAGCGCGGCACTCGCCGCCGCCCGGCCCGACGAGCGCCTGCCGGTGCTCATCACGCTGCGCGACAAGCCCGACATGGCTGCGCTCAAGCGAAGCGTGGAGGCACTCAA
>DATEMP010000028.1:0-3265 GCA_035275545.1 Candidatus Eiseniibacteriota bacterium
TCGTCGGGGTCCTCCGCGCGCACCTCGGCCTCCGCGCGCTGCGCCTCGGCGCGCGCGTCGTCGGGGGCGGGCAGGTCCGGGGGCGGCACGTCGGGCTCAGTCATGCTTCGCCTCGCGCACGCGCGCCGACCAGCCGACCACCATGGTGCGGAACGTGTCCCAGCCGTCGGCGATCACCAGGATGACGTGCGGGATCACGAAGCCCGCGAGCACGATCGTGCAGGCGAAGTGGACGATGCGCGCGCCGTCGTAGCTCACGAACAGCCGCTCGAGCCAGCCGAGCTGCACCGGCTTGTGCATCGCCCAGCCCGACAGGGCCGCGAGTGCCCCCGCCGCGAGCACGGTGACGTAGGCGGTGCGCTGGAGGGCGTTGTACCGGGAGTGGACGACCGGGTGGGGCCAGGGACGGCGGCGGATCGCGGCCGGGATCACGCCGAGGTAGAAGCGCAGCATCGCCAGCGCCCCGGCGATGTCGGAGCGCCGCGGCAGCAGCGCGCGCCATCCGCCGCCCGCGGCCAGACCGACGATGTAGAGCACCGCGTTCAGCATGAACAGGTAGGCGAGCGCCCAGTGGAGGCGCAGCGAGCGCGCGAGCATGCCGGTGCCGAGGCTCAGGTGGTCGTAGATCCAGGCGCGCGGCTGGGGCGCGGGATCGCGGAGGAACCCCGCGATCGCGGCACCGAGGTCGGCCAGGTAGTCACGGTTGCCGGTGACGGGATCGCGCGCGTGCACGAACACCGGCGCCGCCCAGTAGATGGCGAGCCCGCTGGCGATCATGCCGAGGAGGAGCGGCACGTTGAGCCAGTGCGAGAGCCGCACCAGGACGTGATGCCGGGGCACGACCCGCCGTGACGGCGGGGGCGCTGGGGCGGAGCGGGAGGGCCCGGTCATGGTTGGTCCTCGGAGTCCGTGAGCACCCATGGAGTACGGCCCGTGCCGGGTGACGTGACGCGCGGAGGATAGCACCGCGCTGGCCCGGATCCGGACGCCCGGCTACACTGCGCGCCCGCTATGACGCACACCCGCCCGCCCACCTCGTCCCCCGCATCGGCGCGTCCGTCCGGGCGCCGGCCGGAGCGCCCCAGGGAACGCCACGAGCCGAGCGGCACGCCGCTTCCCACCTGGGCCGGGGTGTGCTTCTTCGGCTCCGGCGCGGCCGCGCTCCTCTACGAGGTGGTGTGGTCGAAGCAGTTCTCCTACCTGCTCGGGAACTCTACGCACGCCGTGGCCACGGTGGTCGCGGCCTTCCTCGCCGGGCTCGCGCTCGGCGCCCGCGTCCTGGGCACGCGGCTGGCGCGGCGCGGCCAGGGCGCGCGCGTCTACGCGGTGCTCGAGGTGGGCGTGGGGCTGCTGGGGATCGTGTCGCTCCCGGTGCTGCGGGGCCTGGACCCGCTGGTCGGCGAGCTCTATCGCGCGCTCGGGGGCGAGAGCGCGGGGTTCGCCCTGGTGCGTTTCCTCCTCCTGTTCGCGCTGCTCCTGCCGCCGGCGGCGCTCATGGGCGCGACGCTGCCGGTGCTGGTCGCGCACGTCGAGCACGACCTGGTGGGCCCGGCGCTCGCGCGGCTCTACGCGCTCAACACCTTCGGCGCGGTGGTGGGATCGTTCGCGGGAGGCTTCGCGCTCATGCCCGGGATCGGGCTCGGCGGCACGGTGTGGGTGGCGGCGGCGCTCAACTTCGCGGTCGCCGCGCTCGCCTGGACCGCGGGGCGGCGCACGCCGTCGACGCATGAGTTGAAGAGCGGGGCCGGGGATCGGGGGACAACCGACGAGCGGCGTGTTCACCAGCTCGGAGCGTCGTCCCCCGATCCTCGGCCCCGCCCACGCGAGGCGCTCCCCGGCGCTCAACGAATCGCGTTCGCAACACTGTTCGCGCTCTCGGGAGCGGCGGCGCTCGCGTTCCAGATCGCATGGGTGCGGCTGTTCAGCCTGGTGTTCGGATCGTCGGTCTATTCGTTCTCGGCGGTGCTCGCCGTCTACCTGTTCGGTCTCGCGCTCGGGAGCGCGCTGGTGTCGCGCTGGATGCGCCGCGGCGTCTCGCTCTCGGGCTTCGCGCGCCTCGAGCTCGGGCTCGCGGTGGTCGCCGCGTTCATGCTGTTCGCGTTCTCGCGGCTTCCGCAGTGGATGTTCGATCTGGTCGCGCGCTCCGGAGCCGGATGGAGCCGTCTGATCGCGGGCGAGGTCGGCGTGACCGCGGCGATGCTGCTCGTGCCCTGCGCCCTGCTGGGTGCCGCGTTCCCGATCGCCGCCCGCCTCCTGCAGCGCGGCGACGGCGGGCAGGCCGCGGGCTTCGCCTACGCGGTCAACACCACGGGCACCATCGCCGGCTCGCTCGCCGCCGGCTTCCTCGCCGTGCCGATCCTGGGGGTGCAGGGCACGCACGTGGCGGCGCTCGTGCTCTCGTTCGCGATCGGATGCGCCGCGCTGGGTGTCGCGCGCGCGCGGGGCGAGCTCAAGGGCATGGACCTCGTGTGGGCGCTCGGGGCCGCGGCGGTGGTGGCGATCGCGATCGCGGGCGCGCCGCGCTGGGATCCCGCGCTCATGTCCGCCGGCGTCTACCGTCCGACGCAGGCGAACAACCTGGCGATCGCCGCGCAAGCCGCGCCCGGCGCGGGCTCGGCAGTATGGCGCGGGAGCCGCCGGGAGCGCGTGCTCTTCTACCGCGAGGGGATCAACGGCTCGGTGCTGGTGGGTTCCGACCCCGAAGGGCGCGAGCGCTGGCTGCGCGTGAGCGGCAAGATCGACGCCAGCACCGTCGACATGGAAACGCAGGTCCTGCTCGGGCTGATCCCGGCGGCACTCGCCGACTCCGGGGCGCGCACGATGGTCATCGGCCTGGGCTCGGGCGTGACCGCGGCGTCGGCGCTCGCCGCGGGGGCGGGATCCATGGAGGTGCTCGAGCTCGAGCCCGCGGTGGTGCAGGCGTCGCGCTTCTTCCACGGGCCCGGCGAGGATCCGCTCGACGACCCGCGCACGAAGGTGGTGCTGGGCGACGCGCGCACGCACCTCGCGCACGGGAGCGGGCGCTACGGGCTCATCATCTCGCAGCCCTCGAATCCCTGGATCGCCGGGATCAACAACCTGTTCACGGTCGACTTCTACCGGAAGGTCAAGACGCGCCTCGAGCCGGATGGCGTGTTCTGCCAGTGGATGCAGACCTACGAGCTCTCACCCGAGACCTTCGCCTCGCTCTCCGCGTCCTTTCTCGAGGTGTTCGGCGAGGGCGAAGTGTTCGCGGTGTGGCGGGCGTACGATCTGCTGCTGGTCG
>DATEMP010000029.1:0-5086 GCA_035275545.1 Candidatus Eiseniibacteriota bacterium
AGGTGGGTTTCCAGGGATTCCATGGCGCGCGCCGCACGCGCCGGACTCGCCGCGCCCGAGATCACGCTCCAGGACTGCGCGATGGCGTCGATGCGGCACTCGTCGTTTTGGGCGGAACCCAGCGGCGTGCCGTCGTCGAAGAATCCGCGCCGGTACCATTCGCCATCCCAGGCGTGCTGCTCCAGCGCGGTACGCAGTCGGCTCGCGGCCTCCAGCCAGTTGCTCGCGAGGGTGAGCGCGCCGCGCTCGCGCGCGATCGGGGCGAAGGCCGAGAGCGTGCAATGCAGGAACCAGCCGAGCCAGACGCTTTCACCGCGGCCGTGTTCACCGACGCGGTTCATGCCATCGTTCCAGTCGCCGGTGCCGATCAGCGGCAGCCCGTGGTGGCCGATCGTCAGGCCGCGATCGATGGCCCGCACGCAGTGCTCGTAGATCGAGGCCGTCTGCGGGGACACCCGCGGCTGGGTGTAGGCCTCGTGCTGGTCGGGCTCCAGCACCGGTGCTTCGAGGAACGCCACCGGGGTGTCGAGCAGCGCGAGGTCGCCGGTTCGGCTCACGTAGTGGGCGGCCACGAACGGCAGCCACAGGAGGTCGTCGGAGCAGCGGGTGCGCACCCCCCGGCCGGTGTGGTCGTGCCACCAGTGCTGGACGTCGCCCTCGACGAACTGCCGCCCGGCGCAGCGCACCAGGTGCTCGCGCAACAGGTCGGGGCGCGTGAGGGTCAGGGCCATCGCATCCTGGAGCTGATCCCGGAACCCGTACGCCCCGCCCGGCTGGTAGAAGCCGGTTCTCCCCCACAGTCGCGAGCTCACCGTCTGGTAGAGGAGCCAGCGGTTCATGATCAGGTCGAACGAGTCGTCCGGCGTGCGCACCTGGACGGTGCCGAGCAGCTCATCCCAGTGCCGCTCGACCTCCTGGAATGCCGCGCGAGCCGCCTCGGGCGACGCGTGGCGGGTGGCGAGGTCGAGCGCGTGCGCGCGCGTCTCCCCCTCGCCGAGCAGCAGGACCACGTCGCGGGTCTCCCCCGGCGCCAGGTCGACGCGGATCCGCAGCGCCGCGCAGGCGTCGTAGCCGGCGCCGAAGCGCCCGCCCAGCTCCTCGCGCGCGAGTGCTGCCGGGCGTCGCAGCGAGCCGTTGCGTCCCAGGAACTCGCGCCGGTCCGCGGTCGCCGAGGCGGGCCGGATGCTGGCGTGGGCGAACGCAACCCGCCCGGCGAACTCGGTGTTGTAGGGATTGCGGGCGAGCACCGCACCGCTCTTTGCGTCCTGCTCGGTGACCACGAAGCGATCCTGGCCGACGCGCGGAGGGCACAACGCCCACGCGTTGTAGCCGAACACGCTCAGCCGGCGGGTCGCGTTCGAGTGGTTGACCAGCGTGAGCCGCGAGAACTTGACCGGATCCCGGGGATGCACGAACACGGTGAGCGTGGTGGTGATTCCGTTTTCGCGATGGGCGTAGCTGGTGTACCCGGCGCCGTGGCGGGTCACCCAGCGCCCGATCCGGAGACGCCGCGGGAGCGGTCCCGGCGTCGCGCCCCAGATCACGCCGCGGTTCTCGTCGCGCAGGAAGATCGCCTCCCCGCTCCACTCGCCCACCGGATCGTTGGTGAATGGCGTGATCCGGTTCTCGCGGCTGTTGCCGGCCCACGTCCAGGCCGCCCCGGTGGCTCCGACCACGGTGCCGAACTCCTCGTTGGCGATCACGTTGGTCCACGGCATCGGCGTGTCCGAGTCCCCATCGAGCACGATCGCGTACTCGCGGCCCCCGGCGGTGAAGCCGCCGAGCCCGTTGGGATGCGTGAGCTCCGGGATCGCGACCCCGGTCCCGGGTCCATCCCACGCGATCGACTCGGACGCGGCGGCTGCGGCCCACGGGCCGGGCAGCGGCTGCTCGACCGCCGCCATGTTGAGCTGGGTGGCGAGCGGGCCGCGATCGCCGTAGAGCACCGCCCGCGCGGCGGCGAGCACCAGGGTGCGCTCCGCCTCGGGCATCTGGTCGCCGCGCAGCAGGTAGGCGCCTCCGGGTCGCTGCCGGAACACCGCCCACGTGCCCTGCTCGAGTAGCGTCTCGATCTGCTCGTGCATCTCGTCCAGGTACTCGGTCGGGTGGTCGTTGAGGATCACCACGTCCGAGCCCAGGCCCTTGAGGCGCCAGTACTCCTGGGCGCGCAGCACCTGCCGCACCAGCTCCAGGTCGTCGTTTTCCAGCACCACCACCGCCAGGATCGGCAGGTCACCGGAGATGCCGTGCGGCCAGAGCCCCGCCTGGCCGAGTGTGTTGCGCTCGAGCACCGCAGGCTCCGCGCGCAGCGATTCGTCCGCCCACATGACGCGCGAGGCGAGGCGGTCGAAGAGCTGCGCTTCGTCCGGGGCGATGCGCAGGTGCCCGGTGCGCAGCGTGGTCTGCGTGCGGGCCATCGCGAACGTGCGCGCCGCGGCCCCGGGATCGTCATACTTCTCGGCGAGCGCCAGCGCCGCCTGGCGGGTGGCCGCCACCCCGGTCGCGAACGCGAGTCGCACGCGGCTGCGCGGCGCGATTCGCACCCGCGCCCGCAGGCTCAACACCGGATCCAGCACCGCGCCGGTGGTCCCCGAGAGCGCGCGGCCGTCCAGGGAGACCGGGTTCTCGGCGGAGCCTCCGCGGCCCATGAACCGCACGCGATCGGTTTCCCACTCGAGCGCGCCGTGGGCGCCGCGCTCGGCGCTCAGGAGGTGCACCGCCCAGGTGGTCAGCTCGTCGGGCGAGCGGGGCCGGCGGCCGCACAGCAGCGCCCGGAACTCCGGCTGGTACTCGGTCTCGAGGAACAGCCGGTGGAACGCGGGATGCGCCAGGTCCTCGTCGGGCGGCGCGAGCGCGATCTCGACCAACGTCGTGATCTCGATCTCGCGCAGCCGGTCGGTCAGGTTCACCAGTGTGAGCTGACGCACCTCGACGTCGTCCTCGGGAGAGACGGTGATCTCCATGCGGGTGCGGATCCCGTCGTCGGTCCGCTCGAAGAGCGCGTCGTCGGACTGGTAGGTGACGCGGTAGTGCTCGGGCTCGCGGCACACCGGCTGGTAGGCCGCCGACCAGAGCAGGCCGCTGCGCACGTCGCGCAGGTAGATGAAGTGGCTGCCGGGATCGCAGGTCGGATCGTTGCGGTGCCGGGTCACGGCCCGCCCCCGCCACGAGCTGGCGCCGCCGCCGGCGTTGGTCACCACCGCCACGTACTGGCCGTTGGAGAGGAAGTGGGCGCTCGGGTGCGCGGTGTGCGGCGAGCGGAACCGCCGCGGCGCCAGGAACGGCGCCGGCCCCTCGACGCGCGTCGACTCGACCGGGCGCGGCTGGGTGACCGGCACGTAACGCGGCACGGACTCCTGGAGCAGCTGCTCGGTGGCGCGCACCCGCGGGTCGGAATGGAAGCGCTCCACCATGGTCGAGCCGAGCACCGCGTTCGCGAGCGCCACCAGGCTCATCCCCTGGTGGTGCGCGAACCAGGCGGTCACGATCCGCATCCGGTTCTGTTCCGCCTCGGGCCCTTCCTCGCCGGCGGTCTTCCGAGGCGTGAAGTCGAGCGCCTCGCAGAGGCCGAACCGCCCCGACGCGCCCATCGCCGACAGCCGTCTCAGGTTGGCGACCGCCGCGACCGGGTCGACCAGCGCCGCGAGGGCGGTGGCGTAGGGAGCGACCACCAGGTCCTCGCCCAGGCCGCGCTTCAAGCCGAGGCCGGGAACGCCGAAGGCGCGGTACTGGTAGTTGCCGTGCATGTCGACGATGTCGTACGCCGACTCCGAGATGCCCCACGGCACGCCTTGCCGGCGGCCATAGCGGATCTGCGCCAGCACCGCCGAGCTGCAAGTGGCCTGGAGCAGCGTGCCGGGATGGTCGCGCAGGATGAGCAGCGGCATCAGGTACTCGAACATCGAGCCGCTCCACGACACCAGCATGGTCCGCCCTTCGACCGTCACCAGGGCGCGCGACATGCGGAACCAGTGCTCCTGGCCCACCTGGCCGCGGGCGATGGCGATGAAGCTCGCCAGCCGCGCCTCGGAGGCGAGCAGGTCGTAGTGCGAGGGGTCGAGACGCCCCGGCCCCTCGGCGTCCGCGAGCCGGTAGCCGGTGGAGAACACCCCGCGCTCGCGGTGATGGAGCATCGCCCAGTTCATCTCGTCGGCGATCGCCTCGCAGCGGTCCGCGAGCTCGTCGAGGCGGGCGGCCAGGTCGTGCACGGGCTCGTCGGACGCGCGCTCCTCCACGCGTGGCGCGGCTGCGCGGGGAGCGAGCATCCCGAGCAGGGCCTGGGTCCAGTGCTCCAGGTCGCCGCCGTCCCCGCGCTCCCGGGTCTCGGCGGCAATGGGCTCGAGCATCGCGCGCAGCCTCGGCACCCGCTCGGCCGCGGTCGCGAGCCGCTGCGGCACAGGCAGATCCTGGGTCAGCAGCTCGCGGAGCTTGGTCAGCTCCTCCCGCGCGGTCTCGCAGCGCTGGCGCAGCATGGCCGCGCCGTGTGTGCGGCGGACGATCTCCGCCAGGTCCTCCCCCAGCACCCCCGCGGTGTCCACGGCGCCGGCGCAGCGGCGCTGGTCGTCGTCGTCGGGGTCCATGTCGCGCAGCCCGGCGGCGAGCGCCATCAGCGCGCCCGCCAGGTTGCCGCTGTCGACGGTCGAGACGTAGCGCGGCAGCAGCGGAGCGAGCGAGGTGGTGTCGTACCAGTTGAGAAAGTGGCCCTCGTAGCGCTCGAGCGAGCTCATGGCGCCGAGCATCTGCTCGATGCGCCTCGCCAGCGGCTCGGTCTCGAGGTAGCCGAGGTCATGCGCGGTCAGCACGGAGAGCAGGCCCATGCCGATGTTGGTGGGCGAGGTGCGGTGCGCGATGCGCAGCTCGTCCTTCAGCTGCTGCACGTTGTCGGGCGGGAGGAAGTTGTCCTCCTCGGACACGAACCGGTCGAAGTAGCGCCAGGTGCGTCGGGCGATGCGGCGGATCACGCGCACGTCCGCCGGCTCGAGTGCGCGCCGCCGCGCGATCGCCGGCCGGCTCAGCCACCACGCCAGCATTGGCGACAGGGCCCACGCCACCACGAACGGGAACGCGACCGGGAACGCCCGCATGT
>DATEMP010000030.1:0-4351 GCA_035275545.1 Candidatus Eiseniibacteriota bacterium
CGCGATCCGCCGATGATGTCGCCGACCCCGTCGGTGGCGGAGCTGCGGGCCCGGCGGGCACGCTCGGCTCGGTCGGTACCGCCGCGGTCCGGGTCCCGGTGCCGCGGCCCGCGTTCCGCACCCCGATGATCACCGCCGTCGCCAGGAGCACCGCGACCGAGGCCGCCGCGATGACCCATCGCCTCGAGGGCCTGGTGGCGGCCACGACCGGGGTGTGCGGCACCACGTCGGCCGGCACCGGGACATTCCCCATGCCGATCGCTTGCGCGAGTGCCTGCTCCATCTGGCCCGCGGTGGCGAAGCGGTCCGCGGGGTCCCAGGCCATCGCCCGCTCGATCACCGACACGAAGCCCTCGGGCAGATCGGGTCGCTCGTCGCGCAGCAGCCTGCGCTCCTGCTGCACGTGCCGGAGCGCCAGCTCGTCCCAGGTCCCGGCCTTGATCGGGAACGTGCCGGTGACGAGCCGGTAGAGCAGCACACCGAGGCTGTAGATGTCGGAGCGCTGGGTCGCCGGCTGGTCGAGGAACTGCTCGGGCGCCATGTAGAGGGGTGTTCCGGTGAGGCCCGCCTTGCTGCCGGCCTCGCGGCGCAGGTCGAGCCCGGCGCCGAAGTCCATGAGCACGATGCGGCCGCCCTCCTCGCGCATGACGTTCTGCGCCTTGATGTCGCGGTGGACGACGCCCACCCGGTGGACCGCCGCCAGTGCACGGCACAGGTCGATGCCGATGAGCGCGGTCTCGCGCGCGCCGTAGGCGCCGTGCTCCTTGAGCAGCTGCTCGAGCGAGCGCCCTCGCACCAGCTCCATCCAGAGCCCGACGCGATCGTCCCGGACCTCGGCCCCGAAGACCGTGATGACGTTGGGGTGGCGCACGCGGGCAAGCAGCCGGCCCTCGTCCACGACCCGGGAGGTCGGTTCGGCCGCGTCGCCGGGCGGTTCGATCAGCTTGAGGGCGACCTCGCGCTCGAGATGGGGATCCCAGGCGCGGAACACCTCGCCGAATCCGCCTTCTCCCAGGCTCTCGCGCAGCTCGAGATGCCCCCAGTGCCGCAGTTCCCTGGGTTCGGACGGCATGTCCCGGTGCGCGCGCGCGACGTGCTCGATCAGGCGCAGCGATTCGATCACCCGGCGGGTCCGGTGGTCGTCGGTCGAGCCCAGCGCCAGGCCCCAGTCCGAAGGCTCCCCGTCGGCCACCTGCTGCGCGAGCTTCTCGGTTGTCTCGCGAACGTCACTCATCGGCCAGCTCCGTGGCGAGCTTCAGCAGCGCGCGGCTGACCGCCTTGCGCGCGGCCTCGGCGCTCGGCCGATCGCCGGCGGTCGCGATCTGTTGATACGACAGTCCCATCTCGATCCGCGCCAGGACCGCCTCGCGCTCCGCGGGCTGGAGCCGTGCCAGTGCGCGCTCGTAACGTTCGAGCTGGTCCTTGCCGATCGCCTCCTCGAGCGGCGAGGCGCCGTCGGCTGCATGCTGGGAGGAGAGGTCCGCCCGCAGGGGCCGCGCCTGCGCCTTGCGCACCTCGTCGCGGATGCGGTTGAGGAGCGCCTGGCGCACGTAGGCGCCGAACGCCCCATCGTGCCGGGGCACGAAGCCCTCGAGGTTGTTGAAGGTGCGGATCAGCGCGTCCTGGATCATGTCGTCGGTGTCCACCAGATCGCGCGCCCAGCGCGGCAGCCGCCCGGTGGCCCAGCGCCGCAGGATGGGAAGGTAGCGCTGAAAGAGCTGATCGAGGGCGCGCCGGTCACCGGCCTGAGCGCGCCGCACCAGCTCGACGGAAGGGGTGTCGTCCGGATCACGTGCATCGGAGCGACCTCGATCGTCACCGGCCATCGACCGATCCCCGGGCCCGCCGCGAGAATGGAGGCGGCAAGTATACCGGGGACCGCCCTTGATTGGTGCTCGACGAAGACTGGGGTGCTCTCCACCTCTATGAAACGAGGCGGTGAGCGAAATCGGACACCAATTCGAGGTACGGATGGCATTGGGCGGCCGCCCTAGGGGCGACCGCCCAGCCATGTTGGCCGTGGGTGCGTCCGGCGCTACCGGAGAACCGTCCACTTGCGGGTCACCGAGCCGGCTTCGGTCCGGACGCGGGCGAAGTAGAGACCCGACTCGCGGACACCCGGCACCCACCGCAGCGTGCTCTGGCCGGCACCCAGGTGCTCCGGGGCACGCGTGGCCAGCAGGCGACCGGTGACGTCGTAGAGGCTCACCCGCACCTCGCCGGCACGATCCAGGCTCAGGCTCAGCTCCATGTTGCCTGCGCGGGAGCCCTGCGACACGACTCGCACCCCCAGAGGATCGGAGATCCCCGGCTTGCGGTGCGGGCTCGCCTCCTCGACGTCGACGTTGGCGACCGTGATGCCCTCGAGCAGGTAGGTCATGGTCCCGCGATCCCAGAGGTAGGGCTGCTGGCGGTTGTTGTTGCTTCCCATGACCTGGCCATGCTTGTTGATGGCGTAGTCGACCGGGCCGATGGACGTCGGGTTCGCCTGGAGATCGGTCAGCGAGCCACGCTCCCAGACCGCGATCGGAGGCGCTCCGATTCCGAAATACTCGACCACCACCTGGCCACGATCGTTGATGGCGAGCCCGCAGCCCGAGGAGTTGGCCGGTCCGCCGAGGTCCGTCATCGCGCCCCGGTCCCAGAGGAACGCGTGGGCCGCGCCCTCGGCGGTGGAGCTGGATCCCACCACCTGTCCGCGGGCATTCATGGCGTAGGGAATGCAGCTGCTACCACCCAGCGTACCGAGGTCGGTCCGTGTGCCCCGCTCCCAGAGGAATCCGCGCCCACCGAAGTCCCTGATGAGCACCTGGCCGCGATCGTTGATCGAAACCGCGACGGCATAGATCGCTTCAGGAGAAAGATCGACCAGGGCGCCGTTCTCCCAGAGGACTGCGTGCGTATGGCCGCCCGGGGTCGTGGCCCAGCCGATCATCACACCATGCTGATTGATACCGGTGGCCTCGGAGAGCTCACCATTCAGCGTCGGAAGCAGCGTCAGGACTGCTCCGTCCCACATCGCGGCCCGCTCCTGGCTGGCATTCGCGATCGCGCCTGCCACCTGGCCCCGGTCGTTGATCGCATAGCCGGCGCCGAAGGGCATCTCAGGGGTGACTTCCAGCGTGCGTACGACGCCCGCGTCCCACAGGAAGGGCAGGAAGGTGTTCTCCAGGTAGCCGACCACCTGTCCGCGGTTGTTCAGATCGAAGACCCTCGGGTCCTGGAGCCCCATGTCGACCGCGAGGCCCTCGCTCCAGAAGAAGCCACGCTGCTGGCCCGGTCCGGCGACGTCACCCGCGACCTGACCGCGGTCGTTGAGGACTCGCGCCCAGCCGTTCGTGTAGTCCGCCCGAACAGGGGCGTCCACCTCCGCCACCGGCGAGGCCGCATCGCGGGACAGGCGCTCGACGAGCTTCTCGCGCAGACTGCGGTGCGTTTCGAATGTCGAGCGCGGCCCCATCACCGCCGGGGACTCCTCGGCACCCAGAGGCGCCACGGCCAGCGTGATCAGGAAGACTGCGCAAACCAGCGACCAACTGTGGCCCATGCGGCTGGGCGTGTGCGGGACTCGAACGCGTTCCATGGCGACCCTCCATCGTGCTGAAGCGTTTCCGGCACCGCGGCCCGTCCGAGTGACGGGTTCTGCGGGGTGCCTTCAATCACTTCAACGCGCCGGGAGGGTGAACCGGACAAGAAGCAAGGCTGGAGCGCTCCCGGCGGCTCGCAAGGAGGCCGCGAGCATCGCGTTGCCCGGCACCACCCCCTTCGCTAGACTTCGCGCCCCATGTCCGAGCCCATGCCGCACAGCCTGCCATCCGCCGGGTGGCTCGAAGTCATCGTTGGCAGCATGTACAGCGGCAAGACCGAGGAGCTCATCCGACGTCTGCGCCGCGCCCAGATCGCGCGCCAGAAGGTCGAGATCTTCAAGCCCCTGATCGACGACCGCTACGCCAAGGACCACATCGTCTCGCACAGCGAGCTGCGCATCCCCTCGCGCGCGGTGAAGGAGGCGGCGGACATCCTGCGCTACGCGCACGAGGCGCAGGTGATCGGCATCGACGAGGGGCAGTTCCTGGGCCCGGGCCTGGTCAAGGTGGTCGAGCGGCTGGCGCGCAAGGGCAAGCGGGTGATCGTCGCCGGGCTCGACCAGGATTACGCGGGCCGGCCGTTCGAGCCCATGCCGCAGCTGCTCGCGATCGCCGAGTACATCACCAAGACGCACGCCATCTGCATGGTGTGCGGCAACCCGGCCAGCCACACCCAGCGCCTGGTGGCGAGCGGCGACCGCGTGCTGGTGGGAGCGCAGGGTCTGTACGAGGCCCGTTGCCGTTCCTGTTTCGATCCCTTCCTG